>PAYZ01000010.1 GCA_002716085.1 Methanobacteriota archaeon
CACAGGATCTCCTCCTCGCCCTGATAGGTGCCTTCCTAATCCTCCTACCCTTGCTGACCCTAAGCGAGTCGTGGACGGGGATTAGGATCCCGGAGGCAAACGACCGGATAGGCGGGTTCGGGTCCGGCTTCATGGGAGGGCTTTCTGGGCACCAAGGTGCCTTGAGGGCGATGTTCCTCACTCGTCGTCTTCCGGACAAGATGGCGTATGCCGCCACTGCAAGCGTACTCGCGCTCTGCGTGGACCTTTCGAGAGTCCCGGTCTACCTCTACTTCCGCTCGGAGGAGATAGGCGAGCACCTACAGGTCACCTTGCTCCTAGTGGTAGCCGCTTTGCTCGGGGTAAGAGCAGGGAAAATGTGGTTGGAGTCCATGAAGTCAGAATGGATTCACAATCTGGTCATGGCGGGAATCGTGGGCAGTGGACTATTCTACATGTCAGAGGCATTAACGTAGGATGATTAGTATCTCCTAATAGAGTCATATGCAAGCATATTTAGCAAAATTTCCCCAAAATCTCTTGCATAGGCACAAAGGCGTCGAATCGATTCAGATAATCTGTCTTCGAACAGAAGAGGAGCTGCTTTGCGTCTCCCTGACCAGAGGCTTTCCTCATGCTTCTCCAATTCCAGTTGGGCCGTTTTCAGTGAGTTTCTAGCATTCTCAATTTGGTGAGTGTCTCGTTCTCTCAAGTTTATCATTAGGGTCTTGATCGAATCTAGCCAAATCGGAAGAGCCGATAGGGGCATTTTTTGGGCACTTAGGTTTGGAATGGATTCTGAATCAATCGTTAGTCTTGCTAGTTGGTCTGCATGGTCCATCATCCTCTCAAGAGAGCGGGCTAGGTTTGCGTACTCCACACCTTGCTTTCGACTAATTCCTAGTGATTTAACAATCTGTGAAGATGAAAGCATCGAACCGACTTGCCTCTCAATAAGATACTGTAGCCCATCCACCTCCCTTTCCCTCTCATCGTGGTCGGATATTAGCTCAGAATCAGCACCTTGGAGGGACTCAATGATGTCTCTAACGAGCGAGGAAAGGAGCAGATACATGCGATTAAGGCTAGCACTCAGGGGCAATTCGCCAGCATTTAGCAAGCTAATCAGACGAGTGGACGAATCATCCTCTTCTCCAATCTCGAATCCCCTAGTGGATCGGAGGAAACGTCGGATTTCGTTTCGTGTTTTCCTAGTTAGATTGGTCTTGCTTTTTATTACAATCTCCTGGACTCCAGATATATAGGCCCCCATAAGGTGGTCATAGAGAGCACCTATTGGAAGTCCTCCCAAATTTATCTCAATCTCTGTCTTTCTTTCTTCCGATTCATCCAGAGGGGAGAGCATTAGTTCACCACTCGATCTCCAGTCGATTCTAATGCTGTCACGAGAAGCAAGGTTGTTTGCCGAAATCCATGGTTTTGGCAGACTGAGCGTGTATGTTGCCCCACCTGTGAGTTGCAATCTTCTGACATCTTGTTCACCCGGACCGATGGGCATGAATTGACGTAACTAATTATTAATATATATATTACGCAACTTCTCTATCATATACAATCCCAAGCTCCGGACCACTTGTGGAACTCTCAGGAGTAATGTGGCTAGTACTGATTCTGTCATTGATCGTTTGTGCCTATATGGCTTGGAACATCGGAGCAAACGATGTTGCCAATGCTATGGGGACCTCTGTTGGCTCGAAGGCCCTGACCCTGAAGCAGGCGGTGATCATTGCCGCAGTCTTCGAGTTCTGCGGGGCCTTCTTCGCAGGTGATGCGGTGACAGACACCGTTCGGAAGGGAATCCTGGTTGTCGACTTCGAGACCGTCACCGACGACTTCGCCAACGACCTGATGTACGGGTTCATAGCAGCCATGATGGCGGCTGCGATATGGCTGACCACGGCTACCAGGCTGGGGCTGCCAGTCTCCACCACCCACAGCATAATCGGCGGGATCATCGGAGTGGGGCTGGTCCTAGAGGTCCAGCATGACACGTCCCTGATCAACTGGGAGAAGACCCAGGAGGTAGTCATGTCATGGGTCGCCAGCCCACTGATGGGAGGACTACTGGCATTCGGAACGTTCTGGATAGTCCGCGAGACGATCCTCGAATCGAGCAACCCGGAGGAGAGGTCGAGGTGGCTCGCACCGATCATGGCGATTCCCACGTTCTTCGTGCTGGGTATCGCCCTCCAGTTCAAGGCTCTGAAGGGCTTCTTCTCGAGGGCCGAGTCCAATGGTTGGATAGAAGACAAGTACGACTGGTTGCCAGTCAAGGAGAATGGCTCTTGGGACCCGTTTGTCGATAATGCTTGGTTCCCCATCAACAGCATACTCCTCGCATTCTTCATCGCCGTTATGGCCGCAGGGGTGCTCGCTTACGTACTGAGGAACTACGAATTCAAGGGAGAGGAAGATGGCTTCCACGGTGTCGAGAGAATATTCGTGTGGCTCCAGGTAATCACTGCCGCATACGTCGCATTCGCGCACGGTGCCAATGACCGGTCGAATGCCATAGGTCCGATGGCGGCGGTCTACCAGGTCCTATCCAGCGGTGGGGAGCTGGCTGCTAGCGCACCAGTCCCAGTTTGGCTGGTCCTACTGGGTAGCGCTGGAATCGCGATCGGCGTAATGACATGGGGCTGGAGGGTCATGGACACCATCGGCCACAAGATCACCGACATCACGCCCACCAGGGGTTTCGCAGCGGAGTTCGGCGCTGCCACCACCATCCTGATTTTCTCGATGCCCTTCCTGGCTGTTCCCGTTTCGACGACTCACACCCTAGTTGGCGCAGTTGTGGGAGTGGGTCTCGCGGGTGGGGCCAAAGCCGTGGATTTCAGAGTCTTCGGCAAGATCGTTTCCTCATGGGTTGCCAGCCTACCTGCAGCCGGTTTCGGATCGATAGCGATCTACGTTGCTGCTGGTTCTGACCCGATCAAGCTCCTGGTCATCATCCCGATAGCCTTCGCCATTGTCGCTTACGTGATCTGGGCGACATGGGATGAAGAGATCTACGTCGAGGACGCCCTGTCCGATGCCGGCAGTGCGGACAACAAGGGAGCACCGACTCACTTCGAGCTCTTCCACACACACGCTCTAGCTGTAGAGAAGACGGTCGGCCACATGCTCGAAGCGGTCAACGCTGCCGCAGATGGTGAGAAGCCCGAGGCGCACATCACTGCAACAGTAGAAGCAGAGCTTCGTGCTGATCAGTTGAAGAACGACATTAGGAGCAGGTTGGGGTCTGGGCAAATCTCGGTTTTGCAGGGGAGGGATAACCTGCTACGCATGGTCTCGAGGCAGGACAGGATTGCCGACTATGCTCAGAATGTGGCCGAGCAGCTGTCTTTCAGGGAGCTTTTCGTTGACAAGCAAGCCAGGAGTATGCTCAAGGAGATGGCAGAGGCCGTTTCCAAGACTACCTCTCTCTATGAGGATGCGGTCTCTCAGCTGAAAGACGTGGCTCTATCGGGATACACCAAGGCCGGGAGGGATAGGCTAGGGGAGCTGATAGACGAAGTTAACCTGGCTGAGCATGAGGCTGACCTGGTGGAGAGCAAGGCGGCTGCCTACGTATTCAGCAATGGCGAGGATGCCCCCTTGGCTGCGGTGCACATGTACAGGGTCCTGCAGAGGATGGATGACGTGGCTAACGCTTGCGAGAAGGCAGCCAATGCCATTCTACCGATTGTATACAACTAGCCTGTCCAACCGGAATTAGCAGCGCATTCCTCCGCTCCAATCGAGCCGACCTCATCCATGGCCCGATTGGCGGGGAGCCAAGCCAAATGGGCTACTAAAATCCCAGAGGCGAGATCGAAGATGTAGTGTTGCTTCGTAGTCATGATGCTTATGCAGAGAAGAGTCCACTCCAGCCAAAGGATAAACAAGAACAGGCCCCAAACTCCGGAGCTGCCTTTCTCCCTGACGACCCACCTGGCAATCATTCTGGCTAGAAGGTAAGAATGAACGATGTGTAGGCTCGGCCATGCATTCCATGGATTGTCCGAGAAGTGGATGAACTCGAAAAGCGCCAGCTCCAACCCGCTCAAAGAATCCCAATCGATCTGATCCCTGAGGTCTATCTCCGCAGGGAGGATTAGGAAGATGGTGCAGCAGAATGCCGTGACCATGATCAATGTCTGCATGCCTAAGGCCAATTCCGCATGCCCCCTGGAGTCCCTGGGACAGAGCATTAGGGTTACAGGGTAGAACAGGTACAACAACGAGTATGGGATGATCATCCAGTTTACCACGGGGATTTCCCTGTCAAGGCCGATCTCAGGGTCCCAAACTGTTTGCAAGTAAGTGTTGGCAATGTTGTTGGTTGCGAAATAGGGGACCGCAACGAGTATCAGCCCCAGGATGAAAACCTCCAGAGGGAACATGCGCCCACCCAATCTTTCGCGACGAGACCAAGGTCCCGACCAGAATCGACCCCATGGACGAATTGAGATTGGCATGGCACTACTCGTCGGGTAGTGCGTATGAACCTACTACCGTCGCTATCGTTGATCCTATGATGGCGGACAAGAATGCATACAGGTTCGTCAGGCCGCCATCCCTGGCCGGAATGGCATCTCCTGTCGGGTGGAGTATGTACATGTAGAATGCGGCATCGGTCGGCGGTTCCACCAACCCATAGATCGCCACAGAGGCGAAGCCAGCCAGGCACCCAATTAGAGCTCCTCGGGAGGAAACTCCCCCCCAGAGGGTCATCAAGACGGGGGACANGGTGGCTGCCGCTAGCATGTCGGCGAAGAGGAATATCCCGAAGACGCTCCATGCATTGAACTCGAAACCCAGGATGGTGGGGCCCAATGCCAGATAAATTGCCAGGGGGATCATCGCCATAGTGGCCACCCTGGATGTCAACAGGTCGGCCCTGCCATCGGAGATGTCCCTGGAGAGAGATGCCACTACGGCGTTCTGGAGGGTGTCGGCGCTGGAGCACACGAGGGAGACCACCAGCACAATTAGGACCGAAACGAATACGATGCTGGATTGGTCTATCAGGTAGAAGAAGGCGATGGTGGGGTCTGCTATGCCCCCTTGGCCCGCTGCCACCGTCCCGAGGAAGCCCATTGCGAACACGAGTGGGAAGACCATCGCAGCAGCTAGGAGGGCACCCTTCCTCAGGGACTCGTCGTTGTCGGAGGCGTACACCCTCTGCCAGTTGCCCTGTGAGAACATCTCAGCCGCCGTCACAGCTACAACGATGGCCAACCCGGATTCCCATGAACCAAAGTAGCTCATGCTCCCTAGTAGGGACCAGTCGTCGTCTGTGTTGTATGCCCTGGCGTCATCCATCATCTGGCCCAGGTCCGCTCCCACGAGGACTATGAGGACCACAGCCACAAGGGCCCCAATTACCCATGCTTGGATCCTGTCAGTCGCCAAGGATGCGGGGAGGCCTCCGTAGGCGGTGTAGGACGCAGTCACGATTCCGACCATGATCATGGGGTGCAGAGGGTCCATCCCCGAGAGGTGTTCCATCACCTTCCCTATGACTGTGAACTCGGCGAAGAGGAATGTGAACATGTAGAGGATGGAGATTACCCCGACGTAGATCTGCATGGGCCTGCCCAACCGATGTCTGACGTAATCGGCCAGTGTGATTCCCTCTGGGAGGCGATCCCTGATCATCGGCCCCACATAGGCCAGTAGGAGGAATGGGGTCATGGATGAGACTGCATATCCCAACACGTCCCAGAACCCGCCGTAGTATGCAACCTCCGAAGGAGTTAGCAGCACCCAAGCCCCCATCCCAGAGGCGAAGAGGCTCAGCCCTATCCCTAGCCATCCTTGATTGCCTCTTGATGACAGGTATTCGTCATCGTCGATATCCCTCGTTGCGGATTTGTATCCNATGTAGCCGAAGGCGGCCAGTACGCTTGCAGTCAGCAGGTATGCGGTGTTGGTGTCCATTTCTCTTCCTCCGCTGGAATTANCCAGATCAGGTTCTCGGGTCGTCGCCAAGGCGACCTCTCAGCAAGTTGCTCCCCATTGGGTCGTGCGGAAGGAAGGAATTCAAACTTTCCGGGTCTCACTCTGGCTGCATGAAGGGGTACCCCCAGTCCTGGGGTATGTCGAGCGTTCGCTTCACGGAGCGGGGGCTGATCCACCTCAGCAGGTTGAGGGGGCCTCCGGCCTTGTCGTTGGTCCCGCTGGCCCTTGCACCCCCGAATGGCTGCTGAGCCACCACGGCCCCGGTTGGCTTGTCGTTGATGTAGAAGTTTCCAGCTGCGAAGCGTAATGCCTCGAACGCCCTCTGAACATCGTCCTCGTTGTTGGCGAAGATGGAGCCTGTGAGGGCATATGGGGATCCTTGGTCACACATCTCGAGCGCACCCTCGAAGTCGTCGTCCTCGTAAACGTATATTGTCAGGACAGGTCCGAAAATCTCCTCGCACATCGTCTCTGAGGATGGGTTTGCGGATACTATGATGGTCGGCTCGATGAACCACCCCGTGGCGTCGTCGGAGCCCCCCCCAACCACCACCTGGCAGGAGTCGTCGGCCTTGGCTCTCTCGATGTACCCGGAAATCTTGTCGAAGGCCCTCTGGTCGATGACCGCCGTCATGAAGTTTGAGAAGTCGCGGGCATCGCCCATCTCGATCTTGCCGACCTCCGAGCACAGGTCATCCCCGATGGATTCCCACACAGATGAAGGAATGTAAGCTCTGCTCGCAGCGCTGCACTTCTGCCCCTGGTACTCGAAAGCCCCCCTGAGAAGGGCCACCAGAAGCCCCTGGTGGTCGCAGTCGGGATGGGCCACCACGAAGTCCTTGCCACCCGTCTCCCCGACGATCCTGGGATACGACCTGAGGTTGGGAAGGGCTTTGGAGATCTCCTGCCAGAGTCCTTGGAAGGTCGCGGTTGAGCCGGTGAAGTGGAGTCCTGCGAAATCGGGATTGGAAAGTGCCGCCTCTGTGATGGAGGCCCCAGATCCGGGAAGGAAGTTTATCACTCCGGGCGGCAGACCCGCTTCCATCATCAGCTGCATCAGGACGTAGTTGGAGTGGTACGAGTTCCGACTTGGCTTCCAAACGGAGGTGCATCCCACTATGGCTGGGGCGCTTGGGAGGTTAGCGGCTATGCTGGTGAAGTTGAACGGGGTTATCGAGAGGACGAATCCCTCTAATGGCCTGATCTCAGTCGAGTTCGCCACCCCTGATGGGGATACTAGGGGCTGGAGGTAATCGTGGAATCCCCTGGCATAGTGGCAATTGAACCTCCAGAAGTCGATAAGCTCGCAGGCGGAGTCTATCTCAGCTTGGAAAGCGGTCTTCGACTGGTTCAGCATTGTTGATGCGTTGACTCGCATCCTCCAGTCTCCGGCCAGAAGATCTGCGCATCTCTCGAAGATGGTGCATCTTCCTTCCAGGCCCAGTTGTATCCAAGACTCCTGGGCATCGACTGCAGCACTGCAAGCTGCCTCCATCTCCTCCCTTCCTGCAAGGTGGACGTTTGCCAGTATGTGTCCATGGTCGTGGGGAACCACCTGGGTGGCCGTGTTGCCGGTGAAGACCAGCTCTCCGTTCACCACGCATGGTATCTCGATTACCTCGCCCAGTTGTCTGTCTATCTCGTTCTGAAGCGCCCCCCTCTCGGGGCTTCCTGGCGCGTATCCCATTATCGGCTCATTTACCGGCTGGCTCATAGGGCACATTGGGAGACGAATCGTCTAACATAGTTTCGCAGGTGCATTCTGGGCTACTCCCACTCCTTGGGCTCACCCTTCTTCTCCTTCTTCCACGTTCTGTAGCACGGCTTGCAGAGAGAAATCTTCCTGACCTTCTTGGTAATTCCAGATGAGCCCCAGACATCGACTGCTCTGTCGNATGCCATCTTCCTCCCGCCTGCCTTCTTGTCCGCCCAGTTTTCGCACCCTTTGATATCGCATGGGACTTCGCCCTCGAATTCGGGCTTATCCTCAATGGAGGAACCCGATGCATCGCCACCCGATGCAATCTTCCTCTTCCTGGCTCTGGACTTGAATCCCATTGTGGTGGCGGTGATGGGTATCGATTAGAAGGTTGCTTCGGACATTTCGACGTCGAACGGCCCGCCTGAGCTCGCTACCGAAGCGAGGCGGTCGGGTCCGACTCCGACGCTCACGACGGGAACTCCTGTAATCCCCTCGATCCTTGACAGATAAGACCTGATTGGATCTGGTAGAGAGTCGAGCCCTCCTCCCTNTCTGGACTGCTCGGCCATCTCAATCCACTTTTCCTCGTCGAGAGAAGGGAATCCGGGATGATTCTCGTATACTGGTGTGCACCTAGCCAGTTCCTCAGAGGAGGATGGGATGTGGGTTATCTCATCCCCATCCAGCATGTACGAGGTGCATATCTTCAGTTCCTCTAGCCCCCCCAGGACGTCGAGCTTGGTAACGACTAGCCCCGTGTATCCGTTGAGCCTCTGGCTTTCGTTGAGTGCCACCGCATCTAGCCATCCGGTTCTCCTAGGGCGACCCGTAGTGGTTCCGAACTCGTGGCCCACTACCGACATCTGCTTACCTGGCCCCTCCTCCAGGGAAAGCTCGGTAGGGAATGGCCCGTTTCCGACCCTTGTGGTGTATGCCTTGGTTATCCCATAGCACTGGTCGATGTGTCCAGGATGAATCCCTGCCCCATGAGTCGCGTTTGCCCTGCATGTGACGGATGAAGTGACGAATGGGTAAGTCCCCTGGTCGATGTCGAGCATCGCACCCTGTGCCCCTTCAAGTAGGACCTGTTCTCCCCGGGCTAGGGACTTGTCAAGCATCGGCCCAGTTGCGCATATGGCGCTGGAGAATCTCTGGTGAATCCAGGATAGCTGGGACTTGAGTTCCTCTGGTTCGATCTCCTCTTCCACGCCAACTGTGGATAGCTGGGCGTTCATCCTCGCAGACATCTCTGCAATCTCCGAGTCCCTCCCCATGATTAGGCCGATGTCGACGAACCTCAATCCTACTCTCTCGGTCCTGTCGCGGTATGCTGGGCCAATCCCCCTTCCAGTGGTTCCAACAAGAGTGTCAGCAGAGTCATAGAGCCTGTGGAACGGGAGAATCACGGCAGCCCTCTCGCTGATGAAGAGCCTCTCCCCCTCTGGGCTCTCTCCAGTAAGTTCCTCCCACTCTCTGAGTTCTCGGTCCAGTACCCATGGATCTACGACCATTCCGCAACCGAGAACAAGGTTGCAATCCTTAGCCGTAATTCCAGAAGGGAGGAGGTGCATCTTGAGAGTGGCCCCTCCGGCTACGATTGTGTGCCCTGCGTTATTTCCGCCCTGGAAACGTACCGCCCATTGGGAATTGGGTGCTAGTTGGTCTATGGCCTTGCCCTTGCCCTCATCCCCCCACTGGGCCCCGAGCACTACGCTGGCAGGCAACAANCCCCCTACGTGGAAGAAGGTGTTTGAATGCTTTGGATGGGGAATTGCTGCTAATTGCTTGAGAAGCGATTATGAAGGCCATGCAAGTCGCGAGGTCCCATGGCACAGAGGCACCCTGAGGCAGAGAAGAGGCTCCTTCACAAGTGGGTGTGCATGAATTGCTCTGCAACTCATAGAGCCCATGGCAACATCAAGCCACCCAGGTCCTGCAGGAAATGCGGCTACACCGGACTGAGGAAGAAGGCTGCAGAGAGAAGGAAGACGTGAGCATGGGAATCGGGTCTGCAGGGCTCGAAGGATTCGCTTTGAGTGTTGGCCTAATTCTTGCGATTGGGCCTCAGAATGCCTTTGTGATGAGGCAGGGGCTGATGAGGTCCCATGTCTTCGCTACCTGTCTGGCATGTTCCCTTGCCGATGCCGGACTGATTGCTGCTGGAATTCTGGGAGTAGGCGCTTTGGTCTCTAGTATCGAAGGTGCTGAGCCGATTATTGCGGTTTGTGCCTCTGCTTTCCTAGTAGGCTATGGGCTTCTCAGGGTCAAGTCGTCATTCAACCCTAGCGCAATCTCCCTTGAAGGAGAGGGCATAGAGAGTCTCTCTTCCACATTGGGAGCTGCGCTGGCAATCACGTTCCTAAACCCGCATGTTTACTTCGATACCCTACTCCTGATTGGAGGNGCATCTACAGGATTTGGCGGCCAAGATAGGCTCGCTTTCGGGATTGGGGCGGCCACTGCTTCTTTCGTTTTCTTCTTCTCCTTGGGCTATGGGGCGAAGAGCCTCTCCAGTGTCCTGAACAGGCCTGAGGCTTGGAAATTCATCGACAGGGGGATTGCCGTAGTGATGTTCGTCATTGCAGGTTTAATCCTAGGTCCCCACCTATGAGAAAATCTCCCCTAGAGCACTGATTAGCGACTTGATGTCATCCTGGGAGTTGTCAATGTGAGGAGAGGCCCTCAGCATACCAGACCTGCTAGTAACCAGAATCGAGTATTCGTCCTGTAGCCTCCTTGCAGCCTCCTTGCTGGAGATTCCAGCAGGTGGCTTGAGGCTGACTATTGCGCTTCTCTCGTGAGGGGAAAGTGGNGAGGCGATTTCAACGCCGAGACTAGATGCCCCCCGGACAATTGAGTCTGCGAGGGAGATGTTGTGGGACCAGACTTCTTCCATGCCGATATCGTTCAGTTCCTCGATGGCTGCTGCCAGACCCAGAGCAGCGCCGAAATGTATGGTTGTGTACTCGAACCTACTTGCATCTCCGGGCAGTTCCAGCCTATCCGCACGTAGGTCCCATAGGTCAGAATTGCTCCTGAATCCTACCAGGCCAGGATTGAGGTTGCCCAATATGGAAGGGGAGATGAATCCTACTGCGGCGCCGTAGGTCCCCCTGAGCCACTTGTATCCCGAGGATACTATTGCGTCGGCGCCGGTGGAATATGCCTCGATAGGCAGCATCCCCATGGACTGAGTGGCATCCACCACCAGAATCGCGCCTACCGAGTGGGCGGCCTCAGAAAGTGACTCAAGATCGTACCTCTGCCCGTTGGAGTATTCGACGTGTGAAACGGTGACTACGCGTGTTTGATCATCGATTAGCGAGATTATTACACCCGGTTCTGTGTAATGATTGTCGTCATGGTCTGCAAGACGGATCTCAGCGCCATTCTGTTCTGCAACCCTGGCCCATGGGTAAACTGTCGAGGGGAATGCCGATCTGGTGGAAACTATNTTGGTTCCTGACTGCGGTGACACGGCCCATGCTATTGAGCAAAGAAGCTCTGTGGCGCTAGATCCTACACATACATCCTCAAATTGGCATTTCAGCAGTCTTGATGCGGCTGAACGAAGGGGTTCCATCCCCTCCTTCTCGGCCTTCCCATCGAACTCTGCAGCCCCTCCCCTAGCAAGGGAGTCGGCCCAATCAGAGGAAATCCTATGTGCTACGGGAGAAGTGGTGGCGACGTTCGCGTACGAGAGGTTGGTCCATCCAGACATACCGACCTTCCGCCCTGGGGGGAGGTTGTTATTCAAGACTAGGAGCGACTGACTTGGTTGAGCATCTCCTCAAGAGCAGCTTGGATCTGGAGGCATAGGGGGCCATAGTGCCCTGGAAGATTCGGATCGTTGAATATCTCGTCCAGGATAGATGCTGTCATCCCTAGCCTTACATCCATGTCCTTTCCTGGGTTAAGGAGCCACTTCTCTACGGCGTCCTTAGATGCTGACCTGATATTCCTCGGGACCTGGTTGTCGTCTAGTTGTCCCAGCACCTGTGCAATCTGATTGATTCGCGAATCGATGTCTGACAAGGTACCATCTCCGCCCCGGCGAACAGAGGTTTCTCCTTAAGCGCATCCCCGAGTAAATTCTACTTCCTAGCGATCCAAGAAGCCCATGGCATGTTGGTCTTGTTGGATAGGCCGTACCCCTTACCTTCTGATCCCAATGCTATAATCCCGACCTCCGCGTCTTCCTCCAGGCACTCATCTAGTACCCATATTATGGACTCCTCTGGAGAACTTCCTGAAAGGATTCGTTCCGCGGCTCTGTAGCTCAGCATGCCACGGGTAATCGCCTCCCCGATCCCTGTAGCTCCAACGCCGACGCCTTCCTGGGCCCAGAACCCGCAGCCTGGCAGGGGAACGTCACCCACCCTCCCAGGAGGGCGATCGCTGCACCCTCCNGTGCTGGTGGCACATGCAATGGCCCCGGTCCTGTCCCTGGCCACAACGCCCACTGTATCGCTGCCGTCCCTACTTGACCCCTGTACCTGCGAGCGTGGGAGGCCCATCTTGTCAGCCCAAATTCTTGCCCCTTCGCCGGTAAGTCCATTCAAGTCCTCGTCCAGGAGATCTGCAGCGACTCTTATTGGATTTGGAGTCTCCTCCATTGCGATGACGAACCCCATCCTACCGTCTGAGGTCTGAATAGAGGCATCCAGCAGAACCGAGCCATCGGTCCTGAAGACTGATCCTTGTCCAGCATTGAAAACGGGGTCGTCCTCTAGGATAACGCATGCCTCAACTGCCGCATCTACTGCACTTCCCCCAGATTCTAGTATCCCCGCTGCTATTGCAACTGCCCTCTCTACGTTCTCGAGCCTGTTGGGTCCGGCACCTGCACCGCCATGGGCAACAGCAGCTGGCACCGTCAATCTAATTCCTCCGAGGATCGATTACGTTTTCCTCGGAAGACCGCAGGCCTATCTGAAGTAAAAGTGCTGCGAAGAAGAAGACTCCGGATACTCTGAAGCAGGTATGGAATGTCCAAAGCCCAGTGCCATCTACTGTCTGGGACCAGATTGTAGCAGCCAGGAAAGGGCCAATGATCCTAGCAAGGGCGCCCATGCCCTCCTGCGCCCCCATGACAGTCCCCAAGTCGAAACCGGCCCTCTTGGTTTCGAAAGTGAGGAGTGAGCTCTGAGTGGGGGAGAAGACTCCGTTACCTATGGCGAACCCCGCGCAGGACAGGAAGATTAGCCAGCTAGAGTCAAACGGCGCGTAAGGGATACTGGCGATTCCTATGCCGGATAGAACGGTACCAGAGATCATAAGTCCTCTGAGGCTAAACCTCCGATTTAGTGGGCCAATCAGGACACCTTGGATTATAACCCCTAGGAGTCCAACGAAAGCGAAAATCCAGCCATTGTCTCTCTCGCTCCAACCGAGGCCCCCGCTTTCAGGCTCCATTGATGTGAAAAGGATGAATGTGCCATGCATCATTGTGAATCCCAATAGGAATAGGAAGTTCACCCTTACCAGTTGAGAGATGACAGGGAGGCCGAGAACCGATCCGATGCTGGAGAACGTATTTCCAAGTTGTGCCAGAGGAGATTTCTCTGATTCGGACCTTTTCTCTTCTGGAAGGCTCTCAGGCANGTGGAAGTAGGCCAGCAGTAGGGCAATGGAAGAAAGGGCACTTGAGAACAGGCATGGTAGCAGGTATGGGTGATCTATCCAGAACTGATTGTCGAAGAAGCCGCCTATGCCATTGGCGGGATCTGAAAGGACCCCTCCAACGAACGGGCCAATCATGAACCCGAGTCCAAATGCAGCACCTATCATCCCCATCCTCTGGGCCACTTCTTTGTCCTCGCTGATGTCTCCGATGTACGCCTTAGCAACGGCGATGTTTCCATTTCCGGCACCTGCAAGGAAGCGGGCAATTACGGCCATTGCCAGAGTCCCGGACAGTCCGAAGAATACGAAGAAAAATGAGTTAGCCGCGAGTCCGAACATCAGCACTGGCCTCCTACCAACTCTGTCCGATATCGATCCCAGGATTGGGGTGAAGATGAACTGTGCAAGAGAGTAGACCGCGATTACGATCCCCACCCAGAAGTCCCTTGCTCCTCTGTCTAGGATGCCATCTGATGTAGCTAGGTCTTGTACGAAGTAAGTCAGAAACGGGATCACGAGAGTCAATCCCAGCATGTCCACTAGCACCACTAGGAAGAGTATGCTCATGGGGGGCCGTTTGCTTGATGCCATGTCTACCAGTTATGCTGGAAGTGGCCTCACTTCAAGCATTGGTCCGGATCAAGCTGAAGGTTGCTTGTCGGTCCCAGCCGAGAAGGTGTCGATCACCTTTGCCAACCTCTCGACTAGGCTGATCTTCTCTTCCTTGCCCACAAGGGCGTGCTCGAGGACCTCGTCGAGGGAGTCCACAGCTAGAATCTCGACCTGCTCCTCGAACTTCTCATCGATAAGAACGTCATTTAGGTTAGACTTGGGGATGATCACCTTGCGGATTCCTGACTTTGCTGCAGCCTCGATTTTTGCGGAAACTCCGCCAATTGGAAGGACCTCTCCCCTAACCGTTAGGGATCCCGTCATAGCCAGGTTCTGCTCTATGGGCACCCCCTCAAATGCGCTGATTATAGCGGTCGCCATTGTTATCGAAGCGCTATCGCCATCTACGTTGTGGGTCCCTGGGAATTGGACGTGAAGGTCGTAGTCCTTTATGTCCTTGCCAGTCAGCTTCTTTACGACTGCGCTGATGTTGGTGACACTCTCCTTTGCTAAATCGGACAAGCCTCCGGTGGCGATAACCTGGCCCGATCTACCCTGGGATGGAGTCACCATCGCCTCTACGGGAAGAACTACTCCTGAGTAGTCGGATAGTCCGGAGTCCGCACCGAGAACTGCNAGGCCGTTGACCCTCCCGACCCTGTGGCCGTCATTCACCAGCATCGCGTATTCTGACTGCCTTTCCAAGTACCTGTCTGCTACCTGCTGCTCGAGAGGTTTCGCGATTGCCCTGGCCCTAACTACATGCTTGGACATGGTCAGCGGCGAGCTGTCCTCTGCTGCCAGGTCGCCGGCTATCCTGACCAGGCCGCCGAGCTCTCTCAGTCGCAGGGAAAGTTTGCCCCTCCTGCCACTCCTCCTCTGAGCCTCCTTGAGTATCATTGAAACTGCTTGCTTGTCGAAGTGAGGAATGGAGTTCCCGGAGTCCTTTTTCAACTCGTTCCTTACCTCTTGGGCAATGAATCTGATCAGCCTCCTCCTGTTCCTCTCTGTGTCCTTCATGTCCGTGTTTACGTATACCTCGTAGCCATACCCCCTGATCCTGCTTCTTAGAGCGGGGTGCATGTTCTGGATGCTGTCGAGATTTCCAGCTGCGACTAGTATGAAGTCTGTGGGGACCGGTTCCGATTTCGTGAGAGCCCCGGAGGATCTCTCAGAGCGGCCGCTGATTGCGAGCTCCTTCTCCTGCATGGCAACCAGTAGAGCCTGTTGCTCCTCCATTCTGAGCATTCTGATCTCGTCGATATAGAGGACTCCCTTGTTTGCCCTGTGGACTGCGCCNGGCTCGACCCTCTCGTGTGCTGGAGTTGCCAAATCTGCCCCAGACTGGAACGGGTCGTGCCTGACGTCACCTAGCAGAGCCCCTGCAAGGCTTCCCGTGGCATCTATGAAGGGGGGTTCGTCGCTCCTCTCATGCTTGATCAGAAGCTTGGGTATGTTAGACTCGTCTCCCGCTGTCAGTCTAGTTCTTAGGAAGAAGTAACCGAAAACGAGGATGAATGAGCCGAATATGAATGTAAGAATCTCCCCTGTTGAGATCGTAGCTAGCAGTAGGGCGGCTCCGACAACGAGGGCGATGAATAGGAGCGTCCTGTTGGTCCTCTCCCTCTGGACTCGGACATGGGCTCTTCGCTCGGCGATTAGTCTCGAACCCCTCCCTGCGGGGACAGTTCGGACCTTTGGCTCATTCTCGTCTTCGTGGTTACGGTAAACCAAGATATCCTCTAGCTGCTCTGCTGGGAGGAATTCCGTCATCGACCTAGCCAGCATTGACTTGCCTGTTCCGGGTTCTCCGACCATTATCATGTGCCTTCTCTGCTCGGAGGCCTTCCTGACTACTATCGATGCTGCCTCCTGTCCGATTACTTGATCTACTAACCTGTCAGGGATTGGTACTTGTTCAGTAGACTCGATGTCCAAGTCTGCAATCCATTCCTCTACAGGGGTCTCGCAGACGGGATCCTTGTCGTCGGACACTCCGAAAGCCGAGGCGTCTTCCCAGGAATCGAGAGGGTCCTCTGGGGGTTTCGGCTGTTCTGTTTCAGGAGACTCCTCCTCAGACACATGCATCCCTCGGGACCATTGCTGGCCATGGCACCTTCTTGAAGGTGCGTTTGCTAGGTCTGGGATCGTTGAGTCCTACTTTTGCCTCTCCAGCCACTGCTCTCCGTAGTAATTCCACTGCTCCATCGTCCAACCCTCGGGAAGCCCGCCTTCCGGGATGGGGGGGTGGGTTTCCTCGTTTTGCTCTTGAGTTTCTGGCTCCTCGGATTCTGGCTCCTCGAAGTCAATTGTTCCACGGTACTCGGGCTCGGGCCTATGCTGGGTCGGTTCATTGTGCCTAGGAATCCTTTGACCGTTCCCCAGGGCCCCAGACAAGTATAGCCCCACCAGGGTACCTCCTCCGATGAAAAGAAGCAATGCAAGTACTCCTGCAATTATTTCCAACGAGGAGAGGCCAGAGCTCCCTCCAGAGGACTGCTGTGCCTCCGAGGGTTCGTCCTCCTCATCCACTACCTGGATTTCTTCCTCGGGCTCGCTGGTTGTCGGGAGGAGGATGTCTAGTTTATCCACGGTCTCCCAGTCCCATCCGGAATCGTCAACCGCCTTTGCGGAAAGGGTGAGGTAATCCCCTATCGACATTCCATTGCCTCCCGATGAGACCGCAATGAAAGGCCCCCATCCATCGTTCGTTCCTGCGGAATGGCAGATTCCCACTATTCCGTTGCAGATCGACCACCTGACCTCTACTTGTGAGAGTTCGTCGTCCCCGCTGTAGTTCAGAGTGATGGTCGGGTCCATGCCAATGGAGAAGTCCTCCAGCTCAACGCCCAAGTCGCCTCCCGAGTCGGGGTCCCACTCTATCGGCTTCGAGTCCAATACTGAAACCGTGAATGTGTGTGCGCTCCAGTCTCCGTGGCTGTCTATCAGGGTCAGTTTGACTGAATGAGATCCGGGGCTCTCCCATTTCATCGATAATACGCCATCGAGATGATTGAAATGGGCAGCTCCGGGAACAGTGGTATCGACGTCTACCCAGACCTCATCATCCGGGTCATCTATGTCAGAGATCAGCGGGGCCAATTGCACTGAAGCTTGCTCACCGGACTTCAGAGTCATTCCATTCAGCCCTTTTAGGTCAACTTCTGGGGCGTCGTTGACGTTTATCACGAAAAAGACGATCGAGGTCAGAGAGGATTTTGCCCCATCGTCTGCCTTTACCACGACCTCTGATACTCCGTTGCTATCATCGTCGAGTGTGATTGCGGTGATCGTGTGGCCATCAATGGAAACCTGGATCAAATCCTCATTGCTATTCGAAACGACTTGTAGGGATAGGTCCGAGGCAGAAACTGGTTCTCCATCATCATTGAAGTCGGACAGGAATGCAGTGAGGATGGTGCTGGCTGATTCCCCTTCGAAGACGGGTTGGGTTGGCACTGGGGCCCACCTCGGAGCACCGTTCTCGATGACGTTGAACTGCAACATCCCATGGTTTACGTCCTCTCCGTCATCTATTGAGATGTAGATTCCTTGGGGTATTGGGTTGTTGTTCAGATCGTTGTGAATTGTGTCGAATTGGACCGTGATCTCGGAAGTGGAGGGATCCCACCCCCTGAACTCCGGGTCTTCGCTGTCAATAATGAGCATCGAGATTGGAGTCTCTGCATCTGACACGAGACCGAACAGTGATACCTTTTCGAGGGTGTCGATTTTTACTGCAGGCACCCCGGCGAATCCCGAGTCTCCCGCGACTAGGACCCTTGGAAGTGCGTTCCTAAGTTCGAATGCCTCTGAAGTAGTGAGCCAGTCGCTTTGCTGGCCAGAGGCGTCCGTCCACTTCACCCTGGTATCGTAAGTACCGGTCTCGGCGCTTGGAGGTGTCTGGATTGAATGTGCATAGACGGCGTTTGCTCCTGCTCCGGAGAGCACAGGATCTGAAATCCAGGAGTCGTCCCAGGTACCNGAGCCAGACTTCGAATATTCCATGGTTGGCGACATAGTGGTCATGTCGTCAACTAGGTCATTTGCAATCGCGGAGGACTCGAAAATGACCTCGTCCCCCCTCTCGAACGATGTAGAGCCGGTTGCAGAAGGCTGTGTTGGGGTTGGCGGGAGGTCGTGGTAGGCAACTTCGTCCCGTACATTGTTGGAAGCGTTCCTGTCGCTAGACATCCCGGTTAGTTTAGCCCTAAAGGTCGATACTCCAGAGCTAATCTGTTCAATTTCCGATGTGCTGAACTCAACCTGGAGGTTCGAACTCTCGCCAATTCCTAGGACCCCTATTGGCTGGTCCCCAATTAATTCCTCTTCGGATCCACTGATCAAATAGATCTCCATTTCTCCTCCAGAAATGTACTGCTCCGCACCGTTATTCCTTATTGCCAGGTTAATCTCTAGATCGTCCCCTGGGATGAATCCAACCTCCTGGTTGGTGTTTTCGACGGAGAATTCGGCAATCCCGACGTCGATGAGTGGGCCCATGTCGGGGTCGACTGCTACGAAGAATTCGTTGTAGGAGGTATGTGGCCCGTCCATCAATGCAAGGACCGGCCAGAAATTCTCCCACTGAGTGTTTCCAGATGACGCCCTGACTAGGCTAAGTGGAGCGTCCCAAGAGTGCTGTGACCAAGTATCCTTCACGAGGGTCATTTGATGGAACCCGTTGCCTGCGGCGTTCAGAAGCCAGCCCCTCCAATTGTGATGTGGCCTGTATCCGTTGTCGTAGGCGTCCGCACCTATCTTCTCAGTGATAGCCCCATAGACGAAAACGTCTACGGTAGGATCAGAGCCAGTGTAAATTGCCTCCAGAGTCACTGACACTTGCTCTGTAGTGGAGTTAAGGCTCATTGATAGTTTGAGTTCGAAGTCGCTAGATGAGGGGCTCATGCAACCCCCTGCGGAAAAGTCCGCGTCATAGTAGCTGGTTCCAGTAGAGCCCACCTTGTAGCAGGTTCCAGACTGTTGATCTGCAAATGAGAACGTCGGATACCCTGTTGAGGACATTTCCACGTGTGCCCTCCTGTTGATGGGGGAGTCGTTCGGCCATGATGCTGGTTGGGGGGCCTCGAAGAAGGAAACGTAGGTGAACTCCTCGGGGTTGGATGACTTCAGGTTGGCCAGGGAGGGAGATGAGCTGTCCATGCAAGGTGGGCACCAGTGCGCCCCTACGTACTCCCCGAAAACGGTGTGCCCGGGGCTGGTTGCATATCGGGGGGCTTCTTTCTGATCAAGCTCGATTCGCTCGTAATCAGACTCGAAGTTGATGTTCGGGTTCGTAGAAAGGGGGACTGCAAATAGGAGCAGGCAGACCCAAGTTGCCGGGTGTAGCAATAGTCTTACGACTGACTTCATCGATTTTTGAATCGGTGGGGCGAGTATAATCATTCTGATTGCCCGTGGGCGAGGGATTCGTTCTTTCATTAAATGAGTTGAAACGTGGCCATATTCCCGGTAGGCCGGGGAGAGCAGTGGCGGACTGGGTTGCACTAAGGGAGGACGATGGCAGGGCATACCTGTTGAGAAGGGCACCCGGTGAGGTCAAGGTGAAGGGGCTAGGGAGATTCGATGCAGAGAGTCTTCTGAGTGGCTTCTCCGTAGGAGACAGGATTACTGTAGGGCAGAAATCTCTCACAATCGTTGAGGCTGGGCTCCCGGAAGCTAGGAGGAATATGGCTAGGAGGGCCCAGGTGATCGGAGCTAAAGACTCGGGGTTCATTGTTTCTTGGATGGGGATCGGAGTCGGTTCGAAGGTTCTGGAAGGGGGGCATGGGTCAGGAGGGCTCGCGATGCACCTAGCATCGGTAATGGGGTCCTCTGGGACACTTGTCTCAGTTGAGTCTCGCCCCGAGCATGCAGAGGTTGGTAGGTCGAATATGGAAAGGCTGAGGGAGGTTCTTCCGGAGTTTCCGGAGTGGCACCTAATTGAAGGCGACCTTTCACAGGCAACTGGGGATATCTCGGAGATTTGCAGCATTTTTGATTGTGCGATAGTGGACCTTGCAGAGCCATGGACAGTGATAAGTGGGATAGAGGGCATGCTGAGAGTTGGTGGAAGATTGGCGTGCTACTGCCCCACGAGCTCGCAACTGGAGAAATCCTGGGAGGCCTGCGAAGAATTGGGGCTGGTAGTAGAGTGGAGCGGGGAGATCATAGAGAGGAGATGGTCAAAGGCCAGCAAGGGAGGGGTTAGGCCCGGCAACCAACCCATGGGGCATACTGCCTTCTTGCTGATTGCAGCAAAGATTGCCCCCCGGGAAGAAGAGTGACTTGTTTCATTGAGCTTCGACTTGGGCGCCCAATATCATTCAAAACCACATACCGACACGAACGTGCATGAGGGACAGTAGCGGATGGGAGCCCACATCTTACCGTTCCCACACGATTGGCCAGGTTGTAGGCAATGGAGCGGAGCTAGTTGGAACCGAGGTTACCATTGCCGGATATGCTGAGGCAGTTAGGGGCAGGGGGGCGATTTGCTTCCTGATGTTGAGGGATGGGACTGGGAGGATTCAAGCGTTCCTGAAGAAGGATAACATGGATGCTGAGCTATTCGACTCAATGCAATCTGCTACTAGGGAGTCGACAATTCAGGTCACTGGGGAGGTGGCAATGAAGCGTCCGCCAAAGGTGCAAGAAGGGGAGCCGNTTCCCCCTCCGGAGTTCGAGATTAGCGTGTCGGCCGGGTCAATCCTAGCGAATGCGGAGGCACCCCTCCCAGTTGGGGTGACGGACGAAGTGAACGTGGGCCTGGATGTTAGGCTAGACAATAGGCACCTGGATGTCAGGAGGGACCATGTCAATGCCATGTTCCAATTGAGAAGCAAGGTTCTGGAGTATGGCAGGGAGCACTTGATCTCAGAGGGCTTCCAGGAAATCAACTCGCCCAAGATAATCGCAGCTGCTGCAGAGGGGGGGACGAATCTATTCCCCATGAAATACTTCGAAACCGATGCCTACCTTTCGCAGAGCCCCCAGCTGTACAAGCAGCTGGCGGTATTGGGGGGCCTGGAGAGGGTTTTCGAGATTGGTCCGGCCTTCCGCGCGGAGAAGCACGACACTTACCGCCACCTCAACGAGTTCGTCTCATTCGACATAGAGGGGGCCTGGATGGATGACGAGGACGTCATGGGAGTCCAAGAGAGGATGATACATCACATCTGGACAAGGGTCTCGGAAAACGACCAAGCACTCATAGACTCGATCAACGATTACAGGTCATCCCAGGGCAAAGACCCGATCACCGTTGAGATACCAGAGGTGCCGTTCCCTAGAATTCCCTATTGCGATGCCATAGAGATAGTGAAGTCTGGAGGGGGCGAGATCGATTGGGGCGATGACATCGAGAGTCATCACTGCGACATAATCGCTGCCCAGTACCCCGGGTTCCACTTCCTGCCCCGATGGCCAATGTCGATGAAGCCTTTCTACATCCACCACAAGGAGGAGGAGAAGGGGTCCTCGGGCGGGCAGCTAAGCAGGGGCTTCGACCTCAACTACGGCAGGGACGAGATGACAAGCGGGGGTGCTAGGGAGCACAGAGTAGAGGTGCTGGAGCAGAACCTCAGGGACATGGGACTTGACCCCTCTGACTTCACTTTCTACACTGATGGATTCCGCTACGGCGCCCCACCCCATGCCGGATGGGGTCTAGGAGTGGCCCGTCTGCTGATGGTTCTTACCGGAGCAGGCAACGTTCGAGAAGTGGTCCTCTTCCCGAGAGACAGGAGTCGGGTGACACCTTAGCCGGGAGATTTCGGATGACTCCGGAGAACTCCAAGATGGTCTGGGAATACATGCAGGATGCAGGGGATCGGTTGGCTGGAAAGCTTCCCAGCTCCCACAGGCACCCTGGTGGAAGGAACCCTTACGCGCATGTGGCTATATGCGTCAAGCACAAGTTCGGGCATTCGTACAAGGATCTCCCGGACGATATGGTCGACGAGATACTCGAGTACGTGGATTGGCTGGTAGAGAACCCCTCGTGAACAGATGGTAGCATGAAGCCGATCTGGACGGGAGGAAGCCCCCCCCCCTTAATCGGAATTGTCTACTTTCAGGCCCTGGAGCATCCCAGAAGGTGTTCAAAGCGTACGCTACGCAGCTTTCGGGATAACCCGAACTAAGACTTCAGAAGTCGCTTGCGCGGACTGTCTTTCGGCCGTTGGCCTGGGCCCTTCCAACTGCGTCAGACACAGCGGACTCTGCTAGAGCGTTCATTGCGCCCATTGCGTCCCCGCCTGTGTTGCAGCCGTGAGCCTTGAAGGCTTCCTTGACCCTGCTAGCTACGACCATGCCCGAGTTTGAGCTTCCGCTTCCGATATCGTGGGCGCGGATGGTCTTTCGGCCGTTAGAGCCNCATCGAGCCACTGCTGATGCAACTGCAGCCTCTACTGCTGCATTCAGAGCGCCAGCGGCGTCTCCAGCGGTGTTGCACCCGCCAGCCTTTATTGCTTCCTTCATCTTGCTGTTGTAAACCATTGACATAGCGGGCCGGGCGAGCCAAACCCCCATTTTGAACGTTGGGGATGGGGTTCCTAGGGTTCTACTACGTCTTTATGCTGAAAATTGACCGAAAAAGACGGGTATGGGCGGCCCCTCCGGAGAGCGTCACATGACCAAGCCCACATTCGCTTATCTGCTTCTGAAAGAGCACCCCTATGGGAGGGAGATGCTCAGACAGATTCTCTCAGAGGGATTTGTCCCCGAGATAATTATCAACGAGGATTCGGACATTGCTGACGAAGAGAGGGAGAAGTTCCTGAGGCGAATAGAGGGGAATCCGATTGCCCCCCCTGTCCAATCGCAAGCGGATGATTTTTCGATTCCCATAGTAACGGTCCCTGTGCACAATTCTGCAGAGGTGATGCCCCATATCCAAGGTATTGATCTCGATCTTATTGTGTTCGGGGGGACTCGGATTATCAGAGGTGAGATTCTGGACTACCCTAAAGACGGAGTGATAAACTCCCACCCGGGTTTGCTCCCAGACTGCAGGGGTTCTGCATCTCCAGCTTGGTCAGTCTACCATGACATCCCCATTGGCTCGTCCACTCACTTCTGTGATAACGGAATAGACACAGGTGACCTCCTGATGAGGAGGGAGGTCGAAGTGAAGAGGGGCATGACATACGAAGATCTGTGCTATGAGACCCTAGTTCTCTCTGGCGTTCTGATGAAGGAAGCATTGATCGCATACGATGAAGAGAAGTGGGCGAAAATAAGGAGGCCTCAAGGAGAAAGCCATCACCNGACCTTCAGGAACGCCCCGGAGGAGGTGCTGGAAGTTGTCCGACAGAAACTTATGGACGAGACTTATGCGCACTACTCGGAATAGGTGAGATATGATGGAGGATTTGCTTGGTGAAGGATTCCCCTTTGCAGAAGGGGTTCTGGCTGGGAGAACGGCTCTGGTTTGTGGTGCATCGAAGGGGATAGGTCGGGCATGCGCTTTGATGCTAGCCAGATCAGGGGCGAGAGTGTTAGCCTGCGCAAGAAGTGTCGATGAGCTAGAATCACTGACCCTGGAGATGCATGGGGAAGGTCACGAGTCAATAGAGCTCGATCTGGAGGATATTGAAGCAGTGGCAGAAGTCGTTTCCAAAATTGGAGTCATCCACATACTGGTAAACAACTCAGGGGGCCCTCCCGGCGGCCCCCTGCTCGAAAACTCGTTAGCCGACTTCGAAGGGCCATTTCGCCGGCATCTACACGCATCGCACATTCTAACGCAGGCACTGGCCCCAGGAATGGAAGAGGAAGGGATGGGCAGGATAGTCAACATAATCTCGACTTCCGTGAGGGAGCCAATAGACAACATCGGACTTTCAAACACGCTCAGGGGATCGATGGCATCGTGGTCAAAGTCCCTATCACGCGAGCTTCCCGCTTGCATTACGATCAACAACATCTTGCCCGGATTCACCGACACCGACAGACTAGGGTCTCTAGCAGAGTCAATCTCGGAGCGGACAGGGAAACCTCCTGAGGATGTAAGGGAGGACTGGATGAGCGGGGTACCGATACAGAGGCTCATCGACCCGATGGAGACGGCAGCCGCTGTCACCTGGCTATGCCTCCCGAGCAGTAGCGGAGTTAGGGGTGTTAGCCTAGCAGTCGATGGTGGCAGAATGCGCTCTATTTGAGGGGTTCAATGGAGTTCGACATTTTCTTCTCCATATCCCAGACGCCCGACACGACCGGGTTCACCCCGTCGGAAGACGAGATGTTCTCGAACTTCTTCGACCAGGTTGAGCTTGCTGATGACCTAGGGTTCGGCGTAGGATGGGTCGCTCAGGCACACCTCTCTACAGAGATCCAGAAGAGGAACAGGGACCCGGTAGTCCCGCACTACCCTGGAGAGGTGGGGCTCTGTACCGACTTCTTCCAGGTTGCGAGGGAGATGCTCTCGAGGACGACTAGGATGGAAGTGGGCAGTGCAGTGATGTCCATCCTGGCCTCGGGGGGGCCGATTGCTCAGGCGGAAAGGGTTGGTTCATTCATTGCACTCCATGGTATTGAACCGGCTGAGAAGAGGAAGCTGCACATCGGTTTCTCTGCCGGTCGCTTCGAGTTCATGGCTAGGCCCTACGGCATAGTCCCCCGAGATCAGGTGGAGGAGGCGGCTTGGCCGGCCCTCAGAGGGCAGATCTTCGCAGAGGCTTCTGAGATATTCCTCAGACTCCTAAACGGTGAGGTCGTGTCAAGTGAGACAATATCCCCTACAACCCTTAGTCGAGTTAACTTCAGGTCAGAAGAGGACTGGTCTAGAGTCCAGGAGGCTGCTGTTTCGGAGCGGGGTCTAGCGGAAAGTCCGGAGTCGATCGAATTCGAAAACAGGTACGACTTCGAGGAAATAAAGACGATACCACAAGAGTGGAGGAGGAGCTTGCTGAACCTAGTACTCGGGAGCCATGACAAGCAGCTTCAAGTGGACGTGAACAAAATAAGGCCGGTCCAAGTATTCAACCTGAGCATCACGCCACCTCATGTGATTGAAGAGACCCATGAGAGAATGGCGGAGAGTTACCACCCTGACGGAGGGGCTTGGGTTCGTTCAATGATGCCTCGAACTGTGATGGTTTTCGTGAACGACGAGGATGGTTTGACCCAGGAGGAGCAGGACGAAGCCGCATTGGAAGAGGCGAGAGCGGCACTATCGACTTACTGGAGCGCGTTGGAGGGAACAATAGACCCTTCCAAGATAGAGAAGGCGACGGACAACGCTGTCATTGGAAGCGTTGAAAGCGTGGTAGGCCAAATATCCGAGAGATTCCACCCCGAAGACCGGATAATGTGCTGGTTCGACTTCTTCAATCACGACAGCGAGAGGGTGAAGAGGAACATGGCGGCATTCATGACCAAGGTCGCACCCCGGATTAACGGTGGTCCATGATGGCTGAGGGAGAGGAGTCCAGGCCATCGAGCGTTTCCCCGGGAAGGCCGGGGTCATCGATTTACCCCACAAACCCCCTAGGGGAGAAGTTCGAGGGGATCGCGACGGGGCGTGACGTCGAATGGGAGCCTCTGGTCGACTTCAGGAGGCTGGATGTCTCAGAGAACACGATCCATGGGGCCATATCCTGGTCACACGGAAACCAGATCATCCACTCCTTCGGGGGCAATGTCCTCGTATACGGCAGGTCGATGATGAAGCCCCTGATGATGAAGACGTTCGCGAAGGAGCTTGAGTCTGAAGGGATCAGCTGGGAGCAGAAGGCGATCGCATGCTCGTCCCACAACGGGGACACTGAGCACGTAGCAGCGGCCCAATCCCTACTCTCGGAATCCGAATGGGGGTTGATGCAATGCCCATTGGACGTCCCCCTTATCCAATTCGGAAGGCAGGTGAGGAGGCCACGCAGATGGTTCCACACTTGCTCGGGAGAGCATGCTGCAATGCTCAAGGCGCTACGCAGGATGGGCATCAACAGAGCTGGTTACACCCTCCCAAGCTCACCTTGGTTCCCAATGTTCCTGGATGTGATTCGCGATCTAATGGACAAGCCGGAATGGGAGCCGAAGAGGGTCGCAAAGGACGGTTGTGGGCTTCCTACGGTGTCCAACACGGTGGACGAGCTTGCAATGATGTTCGCAGGGCTTGTCCGCGAGAAGGACAAGGACTGGATTTGGGAGGCCATGAACATGCACCCGGACCTGATAGGGGGGTTCAACCGCCTTGACTCGACTTGCCTCAAGGCTGGAGAGGGGAGGCTGGTGGCCAAGGAGGGAGCAGACGGCCTCCTCGGACTGGCGATAGAGCACGAGGACTGGCCCGAGGGGCTCGGGATTGTTATCAAGATCGCCCACGGATGGAACTCCCAGGCCACCTGGTACGTGGCGAGAGCCGTGCTCGGCGTCCTAGGCATCAATCTTAGGAACCCATACCCCCTACACAGGCAGAAGGCTTTCATTGTGCCTCGAGTGGTCCCTGAGGAATACCTTGAGAGCTTGGAGCAAGTGGTGACTTGGGACGAGTGGGACCCTAACCGGGACAGTTTCTCGATAGACTGGAAGGAGTACAGTGAAGGGATGACTAGATCCGATCCCTTCTCAAACGAGGGTGGAATCGATGGTTGAGTCGGGGATGAAAGAAATCCGAAACTACGTGGGAGGTAGGTTCGTGGACCACTCCAGCGGGGACTGGATAGACGTTGTAGAGCCAGCGACGGGGAGGAAGTTCGCACGAGCTCCGCTCTCCAACGAGGCTGATGTCGAGTCTGCGGTAGTTGCGGCTCGTGAGGCCCAACCTGGTTGGGGNGCTCTGGNTGTTGAAGAGAGGGCTGTTTGGCTGGACAAGATTGCGGACTCACTGGAGTCTAGATTCGAGGAGATCGCGAGACTTGAGAGTCGGGACACGGGCAAGCCGATCTCTCTGGCCAGATCTGTAGATGCGAGCCGCTCCGTTGTAAACTTCAGATTCTTCGCAGAGCTCCTCAGAGAATCCGANGAGGAGAAATTCGAAACGGAGGATTCAACGAACTACGTCGTTTACAAGCCAGTGGGAGTAGGTGCCCTGATTACACCTTGGAACCTTCCCCTTTACCTGCTTTCCTGGAAGGTAGCACCAGCAATCGGGATGGGTAACACGGTTGTCTGCAAGCCCAGTGAGCTAACTCCTATGACCGCTGACCTGCTCTTGAGGGCGATAGACGAGGTGGGGCTCCCGGGTGGTGTGGTAAACCTCGTGCACGGAGACGGGGTTGGTGCCGGTGCGCCCCTGGTGGGTCACGATGACGTAGACCTGGTATCCTTCACCGGAGGGACTGCAACCGGGAGTAAAGTGGCATCATCAGCAGCACCCTCTTTCAAGAAGCTGAGCCTCGAGCTAGGGGGGAAGAACTCCAGCATTGTGTTCGCCGACTGCGACATTGAGGCCACCGTTGAGGGCGTTGCAAGGGCGGGATTCATGAACCAAGGCCAGGTATGCCTTTGCGGATCGAGGATCCTGGTTGAGGCATCGATATACGACGAATTCAGAGACAGGCTGGTTGGTGCCGTGGAGAAGCTACGAATGGGCGACCCATCTGACGAGTCTACTGATCTTGGCTCTCTAATCTCGCCAGAGCACCTTCAGAAGGTCAGCGATTACGTCGACCTGGCGATCGATGAGGGTGGGAGCATCCTGACAGGAGGGGGGTCTCGCNCCCCCGATGGCTTCGAGGGGGGGAGCTGGATGGCGCCCACCGTGATAGAGGGCGTGGCTAGTGACTCGAGGTGCGCTACAGAGGAGATATTCGGACCAGTGGTCACCCTTCACAGGTTCGAGACCGAGGACGAAGCCGTTTCTATGGCAAACGAGACTAGGTACGGACTTGCCGGGAGCGTCTGGACGGGGGACCACGAAAGAGGCAGGAGGGTCTCCCAGCGGATCGAGACGGGAATGACTTGGGTGAACACGTGGCTGCACAGGGACCTCAGGGTCCCCTTCGGGGGAGTCAAGGACAGCGGGGTCGGAAGAGAGGGGGGCAGGTGGAGCCTGGGATTCTTCTCGGAGCCNATGAACATCTGCGTCAAGCACGACTAGAGCAGCAAGAGTGAAAGTCCGAGATATAGGACCGTGTTGGATGGCGNCTGTTGGAATAGTCGGCCTGGGATCCCACGTCCCCCCTAGGACGATGACCAACAGAGACTGGTCGGAGCTGGTCGAGACCAGCGACGAGTGGATCACCACCAAGACAGGGATCAAGGAGAGGAGGATTGCCGAGCCGGGAACCTGCACCAGCGACCTTGCCGCAGAGGCCTCAAGGCAAGCAATAGACGAGGCCGGCCTGAAGCCCAGTGACATCGACTTGCTAATCCTAGCCACTAGCAGCCCAGACGTCCCACTGTCGTCCACTGCTGGGATAACGCAGCACAAGCTTGGCTGCGATGGCGCAGCAGCGTTCGACATCAACGCAGTATGCGCTGGTTGGGTCCACGCCCTGGACGTGGGCTCTAGGTTCGCCGGCACCCCTGGTTACGACAACGTCCTGGTAGTTGGATCGGAGGTCTACAGCAGGATCCTGAACTGGGAGGACAGGAGCACCTGCGTGCTGTTCGGCGACGGTGCTGGGGCGGCTGTTCTAGCAGAGTCTGGCGACGGAGGCGGGATACTTGGAAGCTGGATGATGTCTGACGGAAGCGGCTCTGGAGTTATCGAGATCCCAGCCGGCGGCGTTAGAACTCCGATAACTTNCCCAGGTTTCTCCGAGGGAGACCAGTACTTCCAGATGGATGGGAGGGCGGTCTGGGACTTCGCTGTCGAGGCATTTCCACAAGCTGTAAGGGGCGTCCTAGATAGAATCGGGAAGGGGCTTTCGGACGTGGACCTAATCGTCCCCCACCAGGCAAACCTGAGGATCGTCGAGGCGGGGATGGAGAACCTAGGCCTCCCTATGGAAAAGACGTTCACCAACTTGGAGAGATACGGAAATACTGCGGGGGCCAGCGTCCCAATCGCGCTCAGGGAGGCGGTTGACAACGGGGTCCTGGAGAAGGGCGACCTCGTGATAACCGCGGCCTTCGGGGGCGGGCTGGCTTGGGGTGCTAACGCATTCGTCTGGTGAGCCAGAGAAAAGAACGAAATCTGGAGTCGGGCCTGATCAGTCATGCAGGATCCACAGGACCTCTCAGAGGGTGGTTTCGGGCAGATAACTTACCCGTCCTCCAGCCCATTCGAGATCCATCACATCCTATGCAAGATTGACGAGGCTGTGGAGCACCCAGTTTTCGGCTCTCTGCTGGTGCCCGAAGAGCCTAGCGAGGGGCCAATGCCATGCGTGGTGGCGGTCCATGGGAGCCTCAACTGGAGGGGGCACCACCACGAGCACATAGTTCGCTGGCTTGAGGCTGGAATCTGCGTGTTNAGGGTCCACTCATTCGACTCCAGGTCTGTTTACTCCGTCGTCGAGGACCAGATGCAGGTCACCCACGCCATGATGCTGGCCGATTGCTACCAGGCGCTGAGGATGCTCTCCACTCACCCGTCGATAGACGAGGGTCGGATCGGGATCGCGGGATGGAGCCTAGGCGGGACCGTTGCCCTTTACTCTGCATGGGAGCCGATCGCGGAGTCGCTGGCACCTGCTGGGGAGCGATTCGCGGCGCACCTACCATTCTATCCGGCGGCCCACATGAGGACAGAGGTGCAGAGGTGGTCCGACAGGCCGATCCTCGCCCTCCACGGTAGCGATGACGACTGGGTCCCGCTAAAGCTTCTCGAGGGCTTGGTCGAGGACCTCACGCCCCATGGGGTCGACCTGAGGGTGCACGTCTACGAGGGGGCTCCACACTCGTTCGACTCTGTCGAGCCCCTGGACTTCGACCCTCGTGCGATCAGGCTCGATGAGCACAGGACGGTGACGATTGACTCTGAGGGCAGCATGTGGGGGGAGATCGAGCCCGGAGTGGTCATGCCCCTTAACGAGCCCGGAGACAGGCTCGCTGCCTTCCAAGCCACCGGCAACCTAGGGGTGCACAAAGGAGTCGACTGGGCTGCCAGAAAGCACTCCATGAGCCTAGCTGCTGAATTCCTTGAAGAGGTCCTGTGTCAGAAAAGTAATGCTCGATGACCCCCTTGTAACCAAGGTATCCTTTTATTCGTCCCGCAATGGGGACGGACGATGAAGCGTGCGGCAGTATTACTTGTAATACTGATGATCTCTGCGATTCCATTCTCGATCTTCGAGGAGGCCCGCTCCTTCGAGGAGGCAAATCCTAAGAGCCAGTCTTCGGGGTCGGGATGCGGGAACCAGACCCACTCGGGCGGTCCTTTCTATGCGGACACTGCCAACGGGAACGACTCCTGGGCCGGGACAGATTCGTGCCCCACTGCAACCATACAGAAGGCCATAGACCTAGCATCTGAGGGGGACAGCATCGTAGTAAGGTCTGGCACATATCACGAGACAGTAACCCTGGACGAGGCCAACATGACCCTGAGTGCTGCAGACGGCGAGAGGGTGGTACTGGATGGCAGCGAGAGCGTCACCGAGGATCTCGGGGGGACTTGGGTAATCCACGACAACTCCTCGTCGGAGGGCACGATATGGAAGGCGAACCTGAGCAAGGACGCATGGCAACTTTTCGTGGAATACGAGGAGGAGATGCCGGCAAGGTGGCCTAACGCGAACTTCTCTGACGGGACCGCCCTGAACGACGAGGAATACTGGGCACACGGATCGGTGGACGTCGGGGACTACGAGACTGATGCCACGGCTGATTGCAACCCCGGGATGGTGAAGCACCAGGACGGGAACAAGTACTACTGCCTAAACTACGTCAACGGGGAGCTGGAGGACGACAACTCGTCATACCCGGGCCATGACGGCCTTATTGACAGCGGCCTCAATGCCACTGGGGCGATAGCCGTCCTCAACATCGGGTCGTTCAGGACATGGAGCAGGAACGTGACCTCACACAACACCAGCAACGGTTCTTTCACCTTCCAGGAAGTCCCGAGCAGCGAATGGAAGTACAAGCACCACATGTACTTCCTGACCCAGAAGCTCGATCTCCTCGACGTTCCCGGGGAATGGTTCTTCGACCACGAGTCAGCTGGAAAAACCGTCTACTACATGCCCCGGGACGNCAAGGACCCAAATGACCTGAACATCAGGATGAAGACGCAGGCATACGCGGTCCTATGCACCGACGACGATGGGGTCAAAGTAGAGGGGTTCGACTACTTCGCGACCACCTTCAGCCTGGACGACTGCGATGGGGCCGAGATCAGGAACTCGACCCTCCTTTACCCCAGCACCTCGAAGAGGTCACTGGGGCATGCCGGGGAGGACATGGGCAACCGCTTCGTGTCGAGGGTCGATGACTGCATAGGCTGCCTGATAGACAGCTGCGACTTCCTCTACACCGACGGTGCTGCCTTCGAGGCCCACGGAGGTGCTTCCAGCTCCCAGAACAACACCATCAACAACTCCTACTTCTACCACATCGACTGGTCCGGGTCGGACCAGAAGAGCCTGATGACTACCATCATGATGGACGGGACGACCAACCGCTTCACCAACAACACGATGCACAAGACGGGGACCTCCGCGACGATCAGGATCGGCAACGCCCCCCAGATCATGTTCAACGAGATATACGACACCGCCCACATCCAGTCCGACGGGACGGTGGTGCAAATGATGCAGGCCGAGCAGTCCGGCGCGACTGTGGCGTACAACTGGATCCACGATGTGCCGAAGTACGGAATCAGGATGGACGGTCCGTTCGGCGGCACGAACTCAGGCAGGAACGCCAGCGTCCACCACAACGTGCTCTGGAACGCCAACGGGGCCATAGTGGCCAAGGGAGACTACCACAGCGTCACCAACAACACGGTCCTCCTC
>PAYZ01000011.1 GCA_002716085.1 Methanobacteriota archaeon
CCCCCGCCTCTATCCTCGGGTCAGCACGTGTCCTCTGGACTACCTGAACAATGTAACCGAGTATCGCTGGATCGATGTGCACGGTCTCCAGCGCCTTCTGCATTGCCACGACCTTCCTTGGCTCAACAATCTGCTCGACGTCATAGTCGTCCTTCGCCCTCAGCTTCCTCCTCTGAAGGATGGCCTTCTCCTCGTCCATTGAGGGGTAGCCCATGCTCATCTTCATCAGGAATCTGTCCATCTGAGCTTCAGGCAGGGGATAGGTCCCTTCCTGCTCTATTGGGTTCTGGGTTGCCATAGTTACGAATGGGGCAGGGAGCTTGTGCGTGATTCCCTCTATCGTGACCTGCTTCTCCTCCATGGCCTCGAGAAGTGCCGCCTGAGTCTTCGGAGGTGCCCTGTTGATCTCATCTGCGAGTAGGATGTTTGTGAACAGGGGGCCGAACCTGGGCCTGAACTCTCCTGACTTCTGGTCGTACATGTAAGTCCCGATGATGTCAGCTGGAAGGAGGTCAGGAGTGAATTGCACCCTCTTGAACTTGCACCCTAGTGCCTTTGCGAACGTGTTCGACATCAGTGTCTTGGCCAGCCCCGGATTGTCCTCGATGAGTATGTTCCCGTTCGCTAGGATTCCTATGGCTACCTTGCGAATGTTCTCCGGCTTGCCTATGATTACCTTGGCTACCTCGCTCATCAGGTTGTTTGCATGACCGGATACGGACCTAATCAGGTCCTTAGAGCTAGATCCTCCTCCTCCTTGAGCAATCGTCATACTGAACCCTCGTTATCCCGAGGCCGATTCAATGACTACTTGAGTGTTAGGTGCCTGTGAACAACTTATGCTCCGGTCTCATCTTCCCCAGAAGTGATCGTCCTTCCTGTGTAGCTCGAGAAGCTCCTCGTAGACCTCCCTCTCTACTTGGGACATCTCCATCTTCCTTAGCTTCCTAGCGTGTGATTCGGGGATGTCAACCAGAAGAACGTCTCCCTCGTCAATCTGCCTCCCAACCGTGACCCCATCCACAGAGATCGCCACCTCTGCTCCCTGCTTAGCCTCCTTCATGCTCTCCTGACCGGACCTGATTGACTTGATCCTCCCGATTCGACGTCCTTCTTTCAAAAGACCCTGGCCGATGTGGATCCTACCTGCAAGGACCCTCACCCCTACTACTGCGGGCTTGGATACTCTGAACGTGTGATCCGGGAGAAGCATTACCCTACCTGGGTAAACCACAAGCTCCCTCCTCTCCTCTTCTAGCTCAGACTTCCTGATCTCCACCCACTCATCGTGCTCTTCCAGGATTCTGTAGATGATGTCGGACCCGATGTGCTTCACCCCAGCTTCTGAAACCTCGATCTCCTCTTCTGCCTCCCCGAGGATATCTGTGCTGAAGGCCATGATTATCCTGTGAAGGGGGTCTGAGGAGGCTTCTGCGCTCCTAACGTCCCTGCGGCTCACCTTCCCTATGGAGGCCTCCCTGATGGGGACTCCTATCCCTCTAAGCTCCTTAGCCAGTGCCTCAAGGCCGCCGACCGTATCGGATTTGATGCACACCCCCTCCTCATCAAGATCTATCGCAAGATTGGCCTCGGCGTTGGCTTCCCGAAGTGCTGCTTCGCGCTCCTCATCTGAGCCCACCACCCTCAGGGTCGTTCCGACGAGCACCCCTTCAAGCGAGGGGGCGCTTATCTTGACGCCAGCAGCAGCGAAGACGGACTCGGTGTCGTCCCACCTGTCCCCCGCATCCCTCATCTCACTCATCCCCCTTGGGGAGAAGAGCCCCTTCACGCGTGTGCTGATTCCACCCTTGTCGCTAACCAGAACTATCTCGTCGCCTTTGCGAATTGCTCCCCTGTGGAGAATTAGGTCCAGGGTCTTCCCAAGCCCCCGCTCCTCCTTCATTTCGAGTACTGTTGCCTCTCCAGAGCCATCCACGTCAGTCAACTGATCCTCTAGGTACCTCTCAGCCAGACCAATTACTACTGCTAGGAGGTCTTGGATACCTTCTCCTTCCCTAGCAGATACTGGAACGAGCGCTATCTCCTTTGTGAAGTCCTTGATTCGGTCATACCTCTCTAGGTTGAACCCATCCTCGGCGAACTCGCCCACTAAATCCCAGTACCTCTGCTCGAATAGCCCTAGAACCTCTTTCGTCTGTTCCCTCATTGAAATGGCCATAGAACGGCCTTCTTCGCAATTCCAACCGTAAATCCGATCGACCTTATTGGCGGCAATCACGAAAGGGGTCTTGGACTGCTTCAGTATCCTCAGAGACTCCCTCGTCTGTGGTCTGCATCCCTCCATGACATCGACAATCAGTATGGCTATGTCAGCCAGAGAACCGCCCCTTGCTCTAAGCGAAGAGAATGAGTGATGACCGGGGGTGTCAATGAATAGGAGCCCAGGTGACTCAAACATCTTACCACCTAGGAGAGGCCCGCAAAGCTCGTTCAGTATCCCAGATGGCACCTCCGTCGCGCCGATGTGCTGCGTTATTCCCCCCGCCTCTCTGTCCATCACGGAAGATCTACCCTGCTCACCGAGAGACCTAACGTGGTCAAGTAGAGACGTCTTGCCGTGATCGACGTGGCCTAGTACCGCGACGATGGGCTGCCTTCTTCCTGACATTGAACCCACCTCATGCTGCTCACTCTTTAGTTCTCAAGGCCATCAGGGAACCAAAGGCCTAGTTCGAAGGAAGCAGTATCCTCACCATCCGACCCGTGGATAACGTTGTGATCGATGCTCCTGGCGAAGTCTGCCCTAATAGTCCCAGGCTCAGCATCCTCCCAGTTTGTCGCCCCTATGAGCTTTCTCGATGCAGCTATTGCGTCTTCACCTCTCCAGGCCATTGCAACTACTGGACCAGATGTGATGAACTCTATCAGGTCAGAGTAGAAAGGCCTCTCCTTGTGGATGCCGTAGTGGCTCTCCGCTATTTCCAACGATGGCGTCAAATCCCTCCTTCCTAACATCTCGAGGCCGATCCCCTCGAATCTGCGGATGATTTCGTCTGTTAGCCCACGCTCCACTCCATCGGGCTTGATCATGATGTAAGTCGTCTGCTCTCCCATGTGGCGCCCGAACCCCCTCCCCTATTTCAACGAAGTCACGGGGGCAAATGCTTGATGAGCCTATGCCCGTACGTTTGGTCATGAGGTTCCTAATGGCCATCGTAGTATCCGCCTGCCTGACACTTCCAGGGTGCTTAGACAGCGCCCGCGATACCGTCAATCCAGAAAGGGAGCTTTTCGATGACAACACGTTCATCGATGAGGACGAACACCTGAAGCTACAATGGGAGGTTAACTCTGTTGTGACTGTCAGGATATCCTTCGAGAAGCAAGAGGGGCCAAATGTCGATCTCTATACCATGACCCCGGTGAATTACCAGAGGTACCAAGATTGCGAGGACTTTGTGTATCTCGCAGACCTTAGTGATGGCAACACGGCCGGAGCCAATCTGCAAGCCAATGTTGATGCAGGAACATACGTGACTGTGATCGACAACACGGACTGCGGAGATGCTTCCCCGCCTGACCAAGGAGGACTACTCTCCCAGGATGAGAACGACCAAGCCAGAGTGGACTACAGGATTACTGCCCAGTGACCAATCCCACACAAATCTTGAAGACAGCCAAGGAGATAGCCTCGCGTGGAAGAAGCCGCCTTCGAGCTATTGTGTTTTGGTGTGATTGGGATTGCTTGGCTGATTGACCATTTCTTCAATGAAGGGAAACTCTTCGATGACGATGAAGAAGATTCGACCAACCCACAGAAACGACCTATGCCTGCAAAGTGCTCCTTCGATAACTGCAACTCCTTGGCATTCAGGTCTAGTGAATACTGTTGGAAGCACCAGGAGGGCAAGGCGCATGTCACCGATGGTCCAAGCTGGTGGGAGGAAGGTGGCGGGGTTAGCTGATTACTTGATTCCGCCCTTCTCATATCGACGAGTCCACTTTAGCCGTCTCGCGTTGCGCTTTAGCTTCAGCATGTTCTTGCGTGACTTGCTGTCTTTGAACCAGTATACTGATCCGTCCCTCTTGATGTACATCATTCCAGTTCCGGGCTCAATCTCCTCGTTGGTGAAGCTGCAGATCCTTTGCTCAGGCACAATATCACCTCGTTCCTATCCTTCGAGCCTCTCTTCCAGTGTCCCTTAGCATCAGTATGTCCCCCCCCTCTCCTGAAACTGGATCAGGACCCCTAACAGGGCCTAGTACGTTCCTGGTGATTATTCGCCCAACGTCACGAGGGTTGTCGGAATCCAGAACTCTGACCTTGACCTGCATAGCCTCTCCCGTCAGACCGGTTCTTCCTACAATTTCCACGACCTCAGCGGGCCATGCCTCAGTTGCCATTGCTTAACCTCCCAGATTACGACGATAGGGTCTCAAAGTGTGACTTGACCTCGTTGAAACGATCCATACCCTCTTTTTCTACCTGCATAACCGCTATTGCAGCGGTTCTTGTCCCGGTGCTCATTCCGGCTGCCTCTGCTAGGTATGCCTGATCCTCCACGTAGATGTAGGGAATCTCCTTCTCATTGCAGATCATCGGGATGTGGGCCAGAAGCTCTCCAGGATTGACATTCTCTGCCATCACTACCATCTGAGCAGTGCCCCTCTCTGCTGACTTTGTGACTTCGTTGGCTCCCTTCTTCAGTCTACCCTTTCCATCCTTCCCTAGGCTCTTGATCATCTCGTAAACCTGCTCTTGTACGTCTTTTGGTGTTTCGAAAACAATGTGGACACTCATTGGAACATCTCCTCGTGTTAGTAAGCCGCCGCACGGCATGACCGATATAAACGCAGCGTATTTCCACCCAGTCCGCCGTTATACGAGTCTAGCCCATTAACACTCTGAGGCCCCTGGCTAATGCTGGTGCGGCAGACACGCTGGCCCTAGGGTTGGGTAGTGAATCGGTGGTGTAAACCCCATCAACGTGACTTGCAAGGCGAGACAGCGCCCCTCCGGTGAATAGGCCGTGAGTACAAGCAGCATGAACCTCCTTGGCCCCCTGCCTCCTCAAGGCATCGCTAGCCCTGCAAATCGTCCCCCCTGTGCTGATCATGTCATCGACAATTGCTACGATCTTTCCAGAGACATCCAGGTCCTTTGGCGTGTGCTCAATGGTATGGGCATCGATCCTCGTCTTCTCCAGATACGAGAAATCGCATCCGATCAGCCCAGCAACCTCAGAGGCCCTAGAAATCGCACCCTTGTCAGGGCTCAGTATGAAGTCTGGGGAGACCTCTGACTGGAGGGTCTCTGCTATCTCAGGCATAGAGCTCACGAACTCCATCGGCTGGGAAACCTCATCCATTACCTCGGGAGCATGAAGATCCAGGATAGCTATTCCCTCACAGTACTCTGAAACCAGCTCTGCGACCAACTTTGCAGAACCCGACTCCCCCACAGAGAAACGCTTGTCCTGACGGGCATAGCCATAGTAGGGGATTGCAAGAAATACCCCTGGACCGACATCATCTGCATCCTCGAAGTCATCCTTTAGGCTAGAGAGATTGCCTTTCCTGACATCCCCTATCGCGCCTAGGAGAAGCAGTGTCTGCATTATGCCCGAATCGGGGTATGTGTTTGAGACAAGAACTACCCTCTCTGACCTAACTTGTTGAATTGACTCGGGTGGGACCTTGACGTACCCCTCGCCATCGGGAAACCTCCTACTCTCAAGCTTGACGTGATCCATTCCCAGTATGGAAGATAGGGACTGTGCGATTTCTCCGCCTGATGCCCCACTCAGAACAGGCATTTGAGTAGAGGCGGGAGGAGCTCCCTTCATGATGCTTCTTGTCTAAAAGAACCTCTTCGGAAAGCGAACTCTGGNGGGCACGACAGGATTTGAACCTGTGACCTCCCGGTTATCAGCCGGGTGCTCCAGCCAAACTAAGCTACGCGCCCTGAGAATCAACGGCACACGGGATTGTGATTTGAAGGCTACTCAAGAGAACTAGCTAATCTTCTTCATAGTCACCGAAGTTCAACTTTAGGTAGCTGGGCAGTGTCACTAATCTGGAGAAGGTACACTTCAGTATTATTTCGTCTAGCCTAGAAGTAGTCCTGGCTAGTTGCCCGCAGGGAACTGCAATGGTCTCTGGTAGCCCATGCCTGGCTCTGACCATGAAGTGGGGTTTGATCAACAGCCCCTTGTATGTCCTCTTAATCTTAATCAGGTCAATTACGTTCCCAATGTCCATTCCATCATTGTCGAGCACCGCTCTGTCCAGTAGCTCGTCAGGAGCGTACAGGTCTTCTTCGATCCTGACAGTGTTCCTCCATCTCCTTTGTAGCTCTCTCATGGACTTTGACAGCTTGATTCCACCATCGGGCCTAATGCTGTGAACAAGCTCCTTCGCCAATGGTGCCTGATCAGCTGGCTTCCTCATGAATTCGTCTGCTACCTCGTCCTCAACCTTAATCCTCAATGACTTCACAAACTCGTCTCTTGGGTGGAACCTTTCGCCCACAACGACTCCAACTTGCTTCTCTCCCACGTATACTTCTCTGTGTATTATTTCCTGTATTTCGTAGTCCTCTACCATTACTCTCCCTCATGGGACGAGTGCATCCCCCGTGCCTCTCCAGATTGCCAGAGGNATGATTGGCACTTATAATATTCGTTAATCAAGTCTGATAATTCAATTGAAATTTTATTCTTAAAATGAATTTTTCAATTGAAAANCTGAATTTAGTTTAATTTTTTTAATGATTATCAGAACTTCTGCTTTTTGCAATTCTCGGGGCCTTTTCAAGATCCGATATGCTCCCGGAGAATGTTGATGTGCGTAACCTCCCTCCACGACCCGATGGTAGTCGGGATGGAAGCTCTAGAAGAAATCCGCAAAAATTCGGGGCCGCCCTGGACAACTGGCCTCAAAGACGAGGCAATAGCCGATTTTCTGGAATCTGACCCATCTCNGAGCAGGGCAATTGAGGAAGCTCACGCAAACTTCCAGAGCTTGTCTAACGACATGGGATCAGAGTACATGTTGATGGATGAGAGAAAATTGGTCTCCCATCTCCAATCCGATTATGTCAACTTCTATTCCGCACCCACGGTAAATCCCTATGTGGCGATCGCCGCACGTGGGCCTTGGATAGTGACTTCGCATGGTGCTGTCCTTCACGACAATGGCGGTTACGGTATGCTCGGAATGGGTCATGGGCCTGAAGAAGTGATCAATTCCATGCAACAGAACTGGGTGATGGCTAACGTAATGACTCCATCTTTCAGCCAGAAGAGGCTGGCTGACAGGCTTCGAAAAGAAGTAGGGCACACTAGGGGAAAATGTCCATTTTCGAGGTTTGTTTGCCTAAACAGCGGATCTGAATCTGTAACAATTTCGATGAGGATTGCAGATGCAAACACGCTCCTGATGACGCAGAAGGGCGGAAAGCACGAAGGAAAGCAAACTAAGATGCTAGCTCTTGTAGAGGCTTTCCACGGCAGGACACAAAGACCTGCCCTGATTTCGGACTCATGTAGAGACAAGTACGAAAAGAATCTGGCTTCATTCAGTGAGAAGGACAATGTCATATTCGTCCCTTGCAACGATGTAGACTCGTTGGAAGAGGCCTTCGACCTTGCCGATAAGCAGGGATTCTTCATCGAACTAATGGCTATGGAGCCGGTGATGGGAGAAGGAAATCCAGGACTATGCGTAACCAGGGAGTTCTATGATAGGGCCAGGGAACTCTGCAGTGCTCACGGAAGCATGTTAATCGTAGACTCGATTCAGGCTGGTCTGAGGGGCCAAGGATGCCTAAGCATCGTGGACTACGAAGGGTTCGAAGACTGCGAAGTACCAGACATGGAGACTTGGTCCAAGGCACTCAATGCTGGGCAGTTTCCACTATCCGTAGTGGGCCTTTCGGATAGTGCAGCAGAACTCTATGTGGTCGGAATTTATGGCAATACGATGACAACCAATCCAAGGGCGCTCGAAACAGCCGTATCTGTTCTCGATCGCGTAACCCCGGAGCTAAGGAAGAACATCAGGGAAAGGGGGGTGGAGTTCGTCTCAAAGCTTGAGGATCTGGCCAAGGAGGCTCCAGGCACCATTACTCAAGTTCANGGTACAGGACTCCTTTTGTGCGCTGAGCTTGATCCAGAGAAGCTACCAGTCATAGGTTTCGGGTGTGTCGAGGAGTGGTGCAGAATCAATGGATTGGGCGTCATTCATGGGGGTCAGAACGCACTTAGATTCACACCTCACTTCGGGATCACGTCCTCCGAGATAGACCTNATAATCGACATTCTCAGAGAGGCACTTCGACACTTCACCTCGCCNGAGATGATCGAGGCCAAGTAACGGCATATGGTAACATGCCCAGTTCAATCCACCTTTCGGGTGTCTCTGACGGACTCTTCTATGCACTTAGGGATAGGCTAATTCGAGCAGGAGCGTCAATAGCGGAAGAACCTAACGAGGCAGAATACACAGTTTCTATCGGGATAGATCAGAAAACCGATCTAGCCGTACTGCCACCTGGAGATGCCCCGATCGACTCATCGCTAGCAGTGATAGTATCCGATGTTATTGTCCCGAACGGGAAAAGAGAGTGGGACAACGGAAAGATACTGGATTGGATTGAGATGGTGAAGAGGGGGGAGCCCCTCAAACAGAACGAAGAGCCAAGGTTCTGGGTAAACTCCAGAGACGTCGTTGATGCATTGTCAGTAATTTGCCTGTCAGATAAGGCTGCAACACTAAATGGGCAGATTAGGATGTGTGGCAGGAGGGCTTGGGTTAGCGATGACGTTTTCGACGAGATAAGAGTTCTATGGGAAAGGTACGTCAATGCCGTCAATCACTCCCATACTGCAGAGTCCCTCTCCGGGACACCGAGCCCAGTAAGGGGGATCGAGGATGAGAAACCCGACTCGCCAGACCTGGCCCCACTCCACAAAACACTGATCGAAATCAGCGGTGAGGGATGGCATCCTCTAGTGCCATTGAGGACTTCTCTGATGGAGATGATCGCGAGCTCTGAGAGATTAGCGTGAATTCTTGTCTCCCTGGACCCTGATCCTCACGTCTTGAGCCAAATTCTTGCATGACTGCATCACCTTGCGGACCCTCGTTCCTGCGGCATTGTTTCCTGAATCGTGCTTCTCAGCATCACTCAGAGCTTCTGTGAGCTCGTTAATCATGTCCTGAATCATATCTCTAACTGTCATTGGAGCCTGGACTCAAGATTGGCTATTAGCCGTTGCTAAGTATAATCCCTATTTCTCGGCGAAAAGATCAGATCCGAGAAGGGGCAGAATTAGGCTTGCCTCCCCCTCAAGGACAATCTGGGGTGCTTCAGGTCTTATCTTGCCCCAGGAAATAGCCTCCTTGAGCCTAGCCCCAGATAGGGAGCCGTCAAACTCCGGAGCAGTTGTGATCGAGACTGCAGAGTCCATCCCGGAGTCCTCTCTGAACTGGTTCCACCAAATTACGTGGTGCTTCGAAATCCCCCCTCCGACCATTAGGCCATGACTCTCGTTGGCCGTCCAAATCAGATCAGATAGAATCTGCTCGTCAGCCAGGACGTCAATCATGAAGTCTGGGCTCCTCTGCCTGTGCATGAAGAGCTGCGATCCTATCGAGCCATCGGTCAGCCCTGGCACCACCATAGGAATCCTGTTCTTTGCTGCCCAGTGCAATAGGGAAGACTCGTCTTCTATCCTGTCTCCCATAGCCCAGCAAAGCTCGACAGAGCCGAATCCCCTCCATGGGTTTTCCCCATTCTCGGCCTTCCTCTCCTCTTCAATCTCACTAAGCCAAGGTAGAACAACCCGCTCAAGGATCTCCCCATAGCACTCGTTTGGAACCACGACATTCCCCAGCCTGTTTAGCCCCTCCTCACCAAGAGCAATGTCATCAAGGCTGAAGTCACCGTGGAAGTAGTCCCTGAAAGTCCTCGCAATGTCGTGATCAAGCGTTCCGCACGTAGTGATCACTACGTTGTACGAGTTCCTCCTCATTGCCTCGACAAAGAAACCCCTGGTTCCAGTTGCACACAGGCACGCAGGGAATGAGAGCCAGTTGAGGACCCCATCTCCAGATGCCCTGGCGATCGCATGCTGGAGTATGTCCCTAGCCCTTGCTAGTTTAGTCGCGGTGAAACCNCCTGCCCTTGCCATCTGGTCAATTAGCGACCCCACGTCTGAGATTTGGGAGAAGTCGTAGTCCTCTACTGGGACGTCGAAGTCATCACGAGAGTACCCGCCCACGGAACCCGCAACGCTAACTTGGCTTCAATTGGTCGCATTCTGAATTTTGAAAATCCTGTCTCTGAGATTNGCAGCTCTCTCGAAGTCGAGTCTGTCTGCAGCTTGCCTCATCTCCTGATCTAGCCTGGCCAGTAGATCAGCTACATCTCCGACTTCCTCTGAATCCTCTTCTACATCATCGGTCCATTCCGGCTGACTCACGTTGTCCAGCACCGAGTCGGAGGTGTTCCAGACTCCTGCACCAAGCCTGAACCTCTGGGCCAGTCCCTCCAGACCCTTCTTCCCAGGCCTCTTGGCAACCATCCTCCTACCCCCTCCAGATCCTGTTCCAGCGACCCCAGAGAGCAAGTCATCTATCTCAGAACCCATGACCGGCAGTGCCTTCTTGATTGTCTCAGGAACGANTCCGTTTTCCAGGTTGAATTCGTTCTGAACCCCCCTCCTCCTAACTGTCTGGCTGATTGCAGCCTCCATGGAAGCCGAGACCGAGTCTCCGTACAGGATTACAGATCCGTTGGAGTTCCTGGAGGCCCTTCCGATAGTCTGCAGCAGCGATCTCTCATTTCTTAGGAAGCCCTGCTTGTCAGCATCAAATATGGCCACGAGTGACACCTCTGGGATATCGAGGCCCTCCCTCAATAGGTTGATTCCCACTATCACGTCAATCATTCCCAGCCGAAGCGCCTTGATTATCTCCGTCCTCTCCAATGTGTCTATCTCGCTGTGGAGGTAGTGGGCCTTCACCCCCATCCTCTCTAGATACTCTGCCACCTCCTCGGCGAACTTGATTGTCAGAACCGTGACGAGAACGCGCTCGTTCTTCTNCACTCTCTCGTTTATCTCGCTGAGTAGGTCCTGCACCTGGCCCTCAGTCGACCTGACCTCTATCTTTGGATCCAGAAGGCCAGTCGGCCTGATCTCCATTCTCGCTATACCTTCTATCTCCTCGAGCATCTCTTCCATGCTGACCTTCGACTTCTGNCTCTCAGTCTCGGACTTTTTCGCCCCNCCCCCNCCGTCAACGTGACTCAGACCAACTGGGACCTCCTGCCCAGTCACCTCGGCTAGGTGCCGAAGCTCCCTCTCTCCGGGTGTCGCGCTGACGTAGATCATCTGCGGGACCAGATCTTGGAACTCGTCTATCCTCAGGGGGCGGTTGTCATACGCAGAGGGTAGCCTNAANCCATGGTCAACTAGGTTCTTCTTCCTTGAGAAATCCCCTCCGAACATCCCCCCTACCTGTGGCAGGGTGACATGNGACTCGTCCATGATTACCAAGTAATTCTCGGGACCGCCATGGAACTGCTCGGCGTTGCTAGAGAAGAAGTCTAGAAGGCAGAAGGACCTCTCTCCCCTCTTCCTACCATCGAAGTGCATAGAGTAGTTCTCTACCCCCTTGCAAGATCCCACCTCATCCAGCATCTCGAGGTCGAACCTTGTCCTCTGCTCCAGCCTATGGGCCTCCATGCCCTTGTCCTTAGATTCGAACCAGTCTATCCTATCATCCATCTCCTTCTCGATGTCATCTATTGCTTGATTGAACCTCTCTTCGCTAGTCATGTAGAACTCCCTTGGGTGGATCCAAGCCTCCTCGAACTCGTCTAGAGGCTCCCATGACACGGCCTCGCATACCTGGATCCTCTCNATCCCATCCCATCCGAACCTTACTCTGATGGGATCATCCCTGCTAGGCATCCAAACGTCGAGAACCTCTCCCCTCAGTCGCACGTCCCCCCTTACTATCTCGCCAGCAGTCCTTCTGTACTGAAGGCCAACCAGNTCCCTCACTACTTCCTGGGGGTCAGCCTTCTGACCCACGTGCAATCGTAGGTGATTCNGCTGGAACACCTCCGGGGGGTTCAGTCCGTAAATGGCAGATACCGTTCCTACCGTGATGACGTCAGGCCTAGAAACTAGGGAGGCCACCGTGGAGAAGCGCTCTTGCTCAATCCTCTCGTTCATCTGCAGCTCCTTGTCGATGTACAGGTCCCTTCCAGGGATGTAAGCCTCTGGCTGGTAGTAGTCGTAGTAGCTTACGAAGTACTCTACTGAGTTCTCAGGGAAGAGCCCGGACATCTCCTGCCAGATCTGCCTGGCTAGTGTCTTGTTATGAGACAGAATTAGAGTGGGTAGCTGGACTCTCTCAATCACCTGTGCCATTGCGAAGGTCTTCCCNGAACCCGTAACTCCCAGTAGGATGGACCTCTCTTGGCCCGTATCCAGCTGCTCGACTAGTTTGTCGATCGCCTGCTGTTGGTCACCAGCAGTTTCGAACTCGGCATGCAGCTTCAACATCACAAATCACCCCAATCATTGAACCAGCAGGTAGAGGCTCCCCAGTAGAACCCACCCAGTGAGCATGGAGTACCTGAAGAGGCCCCTCTGGAAAATCTCCATGGACTCTTCATCCTCCATTGCAGCCCTAGCACCACGGGTAACGACATTGATGTTTAGAAGNCCCATGACCAGNACCGATGGCGCCCATANGTGGTAGCCTTCGAATCCTGCCATNATGAAGCTGGATACCCATCCCATAGTAAGAGCCACGCTGAGCCACATGGTTGCCTCCTCGTTGTAGGTCGAGGGGAATGACTTGATCCCCTGCTCCCTGTCGACATCCATGTCCATCAGGGCGTAGTTGATGTCGAATGCAGTGATCCAAAGAGCAACACCAAGAGAAACGAAGAAGACCTCGGGGAACCAGAGAAACTCCCCGCCTCCCTCAAGCTGGCCGGTTATAGAGCCCCATCCGTGGGTGTCCGCAGCTATTGCAACCCATGCACCAGCTGGGGCTAGAGCCAGGCAGAAGCCTATCCAGAAGTGGCAGATCCAGGAGATCCTCTTTGTGAATGGGTAGACAACGAAGGCCAGCACGGGGAGCCATGCCATCTTCAGGGCGACCTCGTTTAGCTTCCATGCTGAGAAGAGAAGGACCCCCAGGAACGAAGCAGCTAGAATCCAGGCGGAACTCATGGACATCGCTCCCGATGGCAGGTGCCTGCTCGCAGTTCTGGGGTTCTCCGCATCTATGTCCCTGTCCACGATCCTGTTCAGGGCCATTGCCAGCCCCCTTGCCCCAATCGCAGCGGCAATTATCCACACGAGGTCAAGGTACTCTGTTCCGAACTGATTGTCAGCGATCACGAATCCAATCAGCACGAAAGGGAGGGAGAAAAGGGTGTGCTCAACCCTGACGAATTCTAGAATCTCCCTGAAGCCCATCTCATAACCTCTGTGATAGCCATTCGTCTACCTGCATAACCAGATCAGGGTCATGCAGAGTTACCGCAGGCCAACGCCTGACTGGCACTGGCCCCTCGTTAGAGGGGATAGGGGCCGTCGCATCCCAGCAGACTCTGGATCCGGACTCATCGAAGTGAAGGTCCCGACTGACGTCGAACCTGCAGAAAAGCTGCCATAGAAGCCTTCTACGCCATCCTTCCAACTCTAGGTCCGCATCAGAGTCCGTGATGAAGAGCCACTTCAGCCCCTTGGAAGACTCTAGCGACCAAATCGCCTCTCTGATCTCCCCGATCCTTTCCCTCTGGAGCTTGGCCAGGCGTTCGTCAGGGTCCTCCATGCTCTCCTCGGGCCTCGGGCTCCCCTCCACCTCTGTGGTGATCACCATCATGGATGGGCGAAGCATCCTGGCCTGGGTGACGCCGTCAATCGCAGATGCGGTGATTGCCAGGGAGTCGCTGACCCCAGAGCCCTGGCCACGGGAAATTGGGTCCCCTTCCACCGGGGTCGTGGCATCGATAAGCAGCTTGTCGTGTATGTTCTCCCAGGGTGAGGTGTGGGCAAGCGAGTCTGCCACCATCCCCCTCAGGATTACTAGGTCTTCTGGGATGCTCACCTTGTCCTCCAGGGCGTCCAGAAGGGACTCCAAGTCCTTCACCGGATGCCCCTCGTCTACGACCACCACGACCTTGAGGAACATCATCTGACCAGCGCCAAGAAGACCAAGCGCGGTCTTCCTAGCCTGCCGGGGGAACCTCTGCTTGGAGGAGACCACAGCGAGGTTGTGGAAACCAGTCTCCAGTGGCAGGAAGGTGTCAACCACGTCCCTGTGCTGGAACTTCAGGACGGGAAGGAGGGCATCGCCTATGGCCTCCCCGAGGTAACCGTCCTCCATAGGGGGGACGCCGACGATCGTCATGGGGACTATCGGGTCGTTCCTGTGGGTAATGGCGGTTACGTGCATAACCGGGTACTCGTCCTCGAGTGAGTAGTGGCCGAAGTGATCCCCGAATGGCCCCTCCACCCTTACCTCCCCCGGGACGGTGTAACCCTCGATAACGAAGTCGCAATCCGCAGGAACAAGCAGGTCGTTCGTCAGGCACTTGGTTACCTTCAGCCTCCTCCCGCTGAGAAGACCGGCAAACTCGTACTCCGAGAGGTTGTCCGGGAGGGGGGATATGGCGCTGAAAATCACTTGGGGGGGGCCACCTAGGCAGATTGCCACTGGCATCCTCCCGTCAGAGGAGTCCGCATGGTCAGCTCCGTGCTTGTGCTTCTGCCAGTGGAGGCCAACTTCCATCGGTCCGAACACCTGGCTGCGGTACATCCCCAGGTTGTGCACGCCAGTCAAGGGGTCCGCCGTCACGACTAGGGGCAGTGTCATGAACGGCCCTCCATCGAACGGCCAAGTCGTGGGAATCGGGAGCTGTGTTACGTCGGGGTCTACAACCTTCACCTGCTGGCACTTGCCCCTAGAGACCCTCCTCGGAGCCATCGAGATGCCCTGCCTTAGCAGGCCAAGGCCAGTCCAGGGCCTCCTGAGTATTGCACCGATGTCCGGCTTCATCAGACCGACCATCATGTCCCCTATCTCCCTTGGCTCGTCGACGCCCAATGCTAGGTTCGTGCGATCCCTGGTCCCGAAGAGGTTCATCGCCAGTGGGAACCTGCTGATGCTGCCGTCACCGAGCCTAGGCTGATCGAATATCACGGCAGGGCCGCCCATCTTCACCAACCGGTCCGCAATGCAGCCAGCCTCGAACTCCAGATCAACCGGATGGCTGACCCTCAGGAGCTCTCCCCTGGACTCCAGAGTCCTGATGAATTCCTCCAGGCTACGCCATCCCATGGCATTCCGTGAGGCTACCATCATGAGAAGGTTCGCTCGCCACCGTAGGTGGCGAAGCGAGAGTTCATCCATGGGGACTCGACCCGCACTCCGTGGGCGGGGAGGTCACCAACTGCGATGTACTCGTAATCGGGGCCGGACCCGGAGGGGGTAACGCCGCCCTGCAGAGCTCCCGCAGGGGACTTTCGACAATACTCATCGAGGACCATTCCGAGATAGGGACCCCAGTCCACTGCGGGGAGTGCATCTCAGAGATCGCCTGCCAGAACCTGGAACTAAACCTGCCCGAGGAGGTGATCAGCAAGAGGGTCCATGGGATCAGGGTGATTTTCCCCGATGGGACCGAGAAATGCCTCACGGAGGAGGGATACGTGCTCGAGAAGCACCTCTTCGAGAGATGGATAGCCGAGGAGGCGGTGAATGCAGGGGCGGAGCTCCACCTGGGGCACAAGCTGCAGTCCATGGAGAGGGTTGAGAACGACTCATTCGGAGGATGGCTTTGCGACGGCAAGGGGGACAAGTTCCCAATCCATGCAAAGGTCGTAATCGACGCATCGGGCGTCGCGGCGGTCAGCTCCAAGCTGGTCAAGCTCGAGAGCGATGCCCCCCTGAACCCCAAGGGCAAGGTCGTTGCGGGGATGCAGTACGAGCTGACGAACGTCCCCACCGATGGGTACCTGGACTTCTACATCTGGCCCAGCTACGCCGAGAAGGGCTATCTCTGGATGATCCCAAAGTGCGATGGGAGAGCCAACGTCGGCCTGGTGACCGAGGACAGGCCGCGTGCTAAGAAGGCCCTGGACGAGTTCATAGAGGAAACCCACTTCAAGGACCTGGAGCAGGTCCTCCCCCCCTGGAAGGAGAAGGGCAGCCCAGCCTTCGGAGGGACCATACCTATCTCAGGGCCTTTCCAGAACACCCACCATGACGGGCTGATGCTGGTGGGAGACGCCGCCGGGTTCACGTCCCCTCTCTTCGAGGGAGGCTCCCACCTGGCCCTGAAGTCAGCTGTTTACGCCGCTGAGACCGCGGCTGCCGCCATCTCCGAGGGGGACCTGAGCTCAGAGAGGATGTCGGAGTACTCCAGGCTCTGGAAGGCGGAGTTCCCCCCATACGACAAGATCCTGAGGGGCAAGAATGCACTCTTCGATCTCACTGACGAGGAGATGTCGCTGATGGGCTCATGCTTCCCCGACGAGATGTCCGACATGGGCGCATCGGGGAAGGCGATGGTGGGGATCCGACTCCTCCTGAGGAGGCCAGGGCTCTACCTCAAGAGGATAGTTCCAGCTATGCTGGCGTTCGGGTACAGCAGGGCAAAGTACTACGGTTGGTGAACATGCTCACCATCCTGGGATACTCCCTGCTGATCCTAGCACTGCTGACCAGCGCGAAGCAGCTTATCCGCCCCCCTCCGGCCATCGATCCGATAGAGAGTAACCTAACCCTGGCGTCCCAGGCGGCCCCGTTTGCCCTGCTGGCATCAGCGTTCATGTTCGAGGCGACCTCACTCGAGCTAGTTTCGGGCTACGTAGGGGAGGGCCTACCCGCCCTCTACAGGATTTCAGCAGTCTGGGGCAGCAGGGCGGGACCCCTGCTGATGTGGGCGTGCTTCATGGGTGCGATAACTTGGGCCATGTCCAGGGACCCGGAACCAGACATGACCGCGATCAGGGTCATGCACGGGTGGACAGGGGCGATTCTCCTGGTCTCTGCAATCCTCAAGCCGTTCTCACCAAGCTCCGGTGGCCCAGGGGGGGTGATCAGCCCGCTGCTTCAGACCGACCTGATGGTTATCCACCCCCCAGTCGTGTTCGTCTACTACTCCCTGTGTCTGGCAACTGCAAGCGTCGCCGTGGCCGGTTTGATCCGCTCCAGGCCTCCCGAGGAGACCCACGAGTCCCTGCTCAGGTGGGCAAGGTATTCCCTGCTCGCAGGCGCCATCGGCATAGGCCTGGGCGGGCTGTGGGCTTACACCGTTCTGGATTGGGGGGGGTACTGGGCATGGGACCCCGTGGAGACCGGCTCACTGCTCCCCTGGATGGCCCTCCTCGCCATAGTCCATGCGAGAGCGAGGGGAAGCTCGTCCGGATCCCCCTCCATCACACCAGCACTGGCCCTGGTTGCAGGCGCCCTTGTTATGCACGCAACACTGGTCACCAGGGCCAACGGAGTGTGGGCCTCGGTTCACGCATTCGTAGGCGACGGGGAGGGATCCATGCCGAGCGACCCCTACGTCAGGGTCATCGAGATAATCGACCTCAGCCCGGTGGGCTTCGAGGTAATGACGTACCTGGCCGCGGTTGTATCACTCCTGTGCCTCGCCGTGCTTCACGTGCTCAGGGTCCAGTGGTCGGAGGTTGGCGAGAGGGGCTCCAGGACCCTGCTGGAGCATAACCGGGCCCTTTCTCTGTCGCTGCTGGCGTGCTTCTCCCTGGTGGCCCTGTGGATCGGGTCCTCGGCGGTCCTCTTCATCGGCCTCTCCTCCTTCATCCTCCTCGTCAACGGGGACCATCGGGACCCGCCGGCCCACTGGGTCGCCCTCGGCGTCCTGCTCATGCTCTTCTCCAGCTGGGCGTGGATCTCCGAGTGGTACCAGTCCCTGGCTGGCATCGCCCCGTTCCTGATTGTCTGGGTACTTCCAGAGGAGGAGGGCGACGAGCTCTCATGGGTCCGGGGCTTCTTCTCCGACGAGTCAAGCAGGCTCCGGTCCTCCCGGTCATTCCCTTGGTACCTCTCGTCGGCGTTCCTCCTGCTAACTTGGGTCCTCCTAACCGTGGAGATAGACGGCACCAACCTGGAGGCCCACGAGTACTACGGCGCGCCCATGATCGCTCTCCTGGCGATAGGGCTCGGACTCTACGGATGGGGAAGGGGGCTGGGGGCAAGGACGGGGAACCTGGCGCTGGCTTCAGCCGCAGCGCTTTCTTTCATACTGGCGGCCAATGCGGGATCGCTGGGGCTCCCGGGCGACCACGAGCTCCCGATCACCGACAGCGTATCCAGGGGGGCGCTGTCCGCGTTCCTGCTGACCTGGCTCGCCTTCGCCATCCCGCCGACACTCGCACAGGCCTGGAGGAGCTCCCGGGACAGCTCCCCCACCCTACTGAGGGAAGGCATCCGCTCGAGCCCGGAGAGGGCCAGGATCCTAGGCTCCCACATAGCCCATGTAGGGATCCTCCTCCTGCTCCTTGGGCACGTCCTCACGACGACCCTGGTCGACAGGTCTGACCCCTCCCACTTCGTCACCCTGGACAGGGACGAGCCCACCAGTCACCAGGGCATGGAGCTCGTATTCACTGGCGTAGAGGTAGTCTCGGCAGACGATGACGGATACGCGTACAGCATCGGGGACGGCTACTTGGGCGTGGTGATTGAGGTCCGTGATGGCAACGAGGTCCTCGGGGAGCTCACGCCGGGAGTGCTCAGGTTCGTCAGTCCGTCGGGGGCGGTGTCGGCGAGGTCGGAGGTCGACAGGATGTCGGGTCTAACTGGGGACACGATTGTCATCCTGGACCTCCTCCAGTCGAACGAGCTCATCTCCTCGATGATAATGGGGCAGACCGACCAAGTCGACAAGGTAAGGGTGACCGTCCACCACCTACCCGGTAGCCACCTGGTTTGGGCAGGATGGTTGCTGATAGTACTAGGAATTTCCATGGCATCTCTTTCAAAGAGATTGGCTCCCCAACCGTTTGAATGAAAAAGGGAGAGAGGGTCGCGAGGCCTCTGAGGTGACAGGATGGACAACGGCTCGATAGTCCACATCGACTACGACTTGTACAACGCGGGTTCTGACAAGCTCATCGAGTCCACCAGGGAGGAAACCGCCAAGGAGCACGACATGCTCGACGAGAACAGGACCTACTCCCCCATGATCACCATAGTTGGTGACGGTAGGCTGATCCCAGGATTCGAGAACCACCTGGCCGATGCAGAGGCAGGGAAGGACTACGACTTCGAGATAGAGCCAGAGGACGCGTATGGGGAGAGGGACCAGAACAAGATCGAGACGATTTCCCAGAACGTCCTGCTACGTAGCGTCAGGGACTCCAATTCCCTTGCAATAGGCTCACCAGTCGAGATAGGGGGTCGAAACGGCATACTCCAGTTCATGAGCGCTGGGAGGGCTAGGATAGACTACAACCACCCCCTGGCCGGAGTTACACTCAGGTACAGCTACCAGATCGTTAAGGTTGTAGAGGATAGGGACGAGAAGGTCCAGACCCTCATGAAGATGAACACCGGCAGGGAGGACTTCGAGATCGAGTTCGATGGCGACGATCTGACGCTAACGCTCCCCGAGGAGATAGCATACGACCAGAACTGGGCATTCACCAAGTTCTCNCTCGTTACCACACTTAGGGAGCACGTCGGAGTGGGCAAGGTTGTNTTCAGAGAGGTCCACGAGCCGCGGATAGTGGACGAGGAAGAGTGACTAGATCAACCTCGGNATNATCACAGGTATCAGCAGAACCAAGAGGATGAAGATACTGCTNAGGCTGCTGATCCTGTTTGAAATCTTCTCGATTCGCATAGGGTGAGCCTTCGACCTGATCCTCCTGAGGACAGAGTGAGCGCCGTCCCTGACCAGATGCCCGCCATCGAACGGGATCATGGGAATCAGGTTAGCGAAGCCGAGTAGGAAGTTTATCCAGACCAGCCAGAAGAGGAAGTCGAACAGCATCAGCATCCCATCCGTCCCGATGGCAGAAGCTATCGCGCCGTCACCNGCAACCAGCATCGCNCTCTCTTCCAGGATCATCGTCTGACCGTCGTTCGAGATCGGCACGTTCAACATCAGGAGCGGCCTGATCAGAGTTNCGACAACGGTCCAACCGGCCGAGTAATCGCCGTTGACAATGCTCGCATAGCCATCCACCCCGCCTGTAGATGAGACAAGGCCGGACACTCCTAGGAAGGCATCCCCCTGCTCGATCCCCAGCATCCCCAGCAGTTCGATCCTGCCATCGATGCAGGACTGATCGCCATCGCACTCGTCGACGTAGTACTGGTAACGGTCCCCTAGGGTGACTGAGACCGATCTCGGTTGCCTAGCCCCCTCTTCCAGGGGCCTCGATAAAACGGTCAGGGAAACCTCGTCACCAGATGACAGCTTGCTCATTTCATAATCGAANCCATCGTGGTCAACGATCTCACTACCCCCTATGTGGGTTATCGTCTCGAAAGGCAGGATCCCCCCCTCGTCAGCAGCCTGGCCTCGTATTATGTCCCTAGCGTGTACGCCATGTTGNTCTGCAACCATCCCACTGGCCACGGATGAGAGCAGGATCAGAACAATGTANGTCGCGAAGATGTTTATCGAGGGGCCGGCTGCAAATAGCCTGAGCCTGTCCCTCCTTGGTGCTCTCTCCATCTCGGTCTGCTCAGGCTCGGCGAATGCCCCTATTGGGAGCGGCCCAAGCTGCAGCAGGCCGAAGCTCCTGAGTCTCATTCCATGTGCCCTAGCCTGTATGCCATGGCTGTACTCATGGATAATTATCGCGATGATCAGCGCGAGGGCAGGCCACCAGAAGGGGACGAAGCTAGTCACCCCGGGGATCAGGAGGAGGTCACTCGCTGGCAGGTACTCATCCGGAGGGCTCATTGCAGCGGATATGGCACTGAGCATCAGCAGCATTACGACCCCGAACATTACGATGAAGCATAGCCAGATTGACCCCTCTCCGAAGGCCCTCCAGAACCTCCTGTGCTTGGAAATCCCCTCCAATACCCTCATGCCCCTCCTGGTCCTGATCATCAGAATCACCCCCAGTGCCCTAGTTGCGTCATACCTGTCTAGGATTCCTGCCGACTCGGCATACACCAATGCGGAGTACCAGATTCCTATCAGAAAGACCAACCAGATCGGGACCCCCATATACCAAGTCAGGTATAGGAGCAGAATCGGAATCAGAACGCTGCGCCTCTCGTTGGGCTCTTCTGCCATGTCATCACAAGCCAGCGCGTAGCTCTTCAACCTGCGTCTTTGAACAAAACAGAGAATACCGCCCCCACGGTCCGAAGACCATGAGTCTTGGGAGCAGGAGGGGGCCAAGGAGCTTCAACCGAAGGATCGACTCGATTTCCAGGGAGAGGGACAGCATCATCAGGATCCTTGATCAGGCCGATCTTGCAACAGTTAGGTACGGATTGGAATCGCTCANGACCAAGCTGGACTCGATAGACGAGAGGCTATCTGGGNCTTGAGTCAAGTCGAGGCAGACTCGACCGCGTGACNCCCGAGATCCGGATCTAACGCNCTAGCTCCATCGGATTTGCAAACAAGCGACAGGAATCGGTGCATGGGCATGCCGGAGTTCCAATCCAGATGAGGCGAACCCCTGCTTGTCAAGGGAAGAGGAGGAATGCTCCTGGACAGGTGCCTNAGCTTCCCCCTNAGGCCGTCTACCTCGACCCTCATGACTCTCCAGCTGTCCCCACGGACCCCCTTCAGCCTGAATGCATATAGTGGGAGTAGGCCACACCTCTCCCCCGTGGACTTGAGCGCTAAGTACTGATCCATAGTCCTGCCTGAGAGGTAGATCCTGTCGCTCTTCGATGTCTTCACCTCTATNGGGAAGCACANGTCCCCCCTCAGTGCTAGTAGGTCACCAGTACCCTCCGAACCGCTTCCTGGGGCTCGAACAACAAGGAAGGGCCTTCTTACGACCTTCATTGCCTGTGCTCTTTCCACCTCGCTGCAAGACCTAGTCACGGCCCTGACTCCGTTTATTTCCCCAGCTAGTACCGATCTGAGCTCCCGCTCGTAGTTGCTGCTCACGACACTATCCGATTCTCAGGGTTATTGAGGACACCGGTCACAATCACTGGAACTTTCCCTTTCTGTAGTCCCTGGTCCGGTCCACGCCCGGAAACTGGTCCTCGCTCTCCCTGTACACAGTCTTCATGTTGTTCAGGAAGTTGTCTTCGTGAGTGACAATTAGGACCATATCAACTCCCGGGTCCTTCTCCCCGTCCATCCATGAGAGAACTATCTCCATGGTCATCCTAGCCCCTTCTCTGTGCGGATAAGCGAAAACATCCATCCCTAGTGGAGGTAGAACAAGCGTCTCTCTAGGATCAAGTCCCTCCACCGCTTCGAAAAGAGCCCCGTAAGAGTTCCTGAGAAGCTCCCTCCGGAAGTTGTCTTGGGTCGGCCTTCTGCAATCCGGCCCCACCACGTGGACGAGGCTGGATGCAGGGAGCCCGAAACCTTCCGTGGTCACTGCCTCTCCCACTCCGCATGGTTGTAGGTTTAGCTTCCTTCTTTCCTTTGCAATGTTGGCGCAAGCCTCTCTGATTCCATCACCAGCTGCTTGCTGCATTCGCTCGTCCAAACCCTCCCTTCCTGCTAGCCTGCTGTTGGCGGGAATGACCATTACATCGCCCTCAACCCTGATGATATCGCCATAGAGTACCCTCACCTGGCCATGCTTGCACTCTCTGACGATTACTACGTCGGCCATAAGAGCACGAAGAGAGGCCATCTGATATGTACTCATCGTTGTGGATTTTCCCCCGGAAAGGGAATGATTAATCCCCATGGCCCCCATCCCAAGGACGTGTCAACCGGCTATGTTCTACTTGACGTCGAGCCCGGAACCGAATATTCGGTCTACGAGGAGGCCTCCTCACTTCCCTTTGTTTCAGATGCCCAAGTGCTCTTTGGAGATCACGACATGATTCTGAAGATTGAGGCGGATAGTATGGGGGAGATTGCAAAGTTGGTCGTGGACTCCGTACGTTCTATCCAGGGAGTTACAAACACGAAGACGCTAGCGTGTGCAGAACTGTGATTCAGACTCTGCTTTTTTGCATTACATAGCCCCAGTATGCCGAAATTCCGCCTCAAGTTTAATACCTATGGAGTCCTCGACACAACCGGAGGAATCCAAATATGGCGGATAAGAAATATTTCGTATTAATGCAGAACGGCAAGGACACTGCTCAAGTGTTCCACAGTAAGCAACCCAGGGGAGCAGCCCTGAAGGCTGCATCCAGAGGCAATACAGACATCCATCTAAGGGAGAGAGGAACTAACAGGGTGCATGTGTTCTCTGGATCAAAGAGCAAGGTTCCGAAGGGGCCAAATGCCCCTGATTGGCTGCCTGACATGATAAACAAGGCAAACGTGAAGAAGCTCCGAATTGATCGAATTTGAGCGTAAACAATCCTCTTTGGGGTTGATTTGCTATTCGAGTGGTTCGCCTTCCAGCGGAGGCTCTATCGCCTCTTTGGACCTCTATTTTTCCGTTCAGTCCTGAACCTCCTCCTGGCGCTGTCCGTCCTAGTGGAGTCCACTTTCTTCGCCTCCTCGGCCCTGGACCTCTCCAACTCAATAGCGCTTTGCGCTTTCTTCAGATTTCCAGGATCGCTGCCTGGTGGTTGGAATTTGTCCGTGAACGGTTGGAAGACCCCTGATACGACGCCAGAGGTGATGTTCAACGCTGCCTTTATGGGATTCAGAATTGGGTCGTAGTATTCGGTGACCACCCTCTCCTTTAGTGGAATTATGGCATTGTCGGTGATCTGTATTCCAGCCGGACAAACCTCTGTGCAGCATCTCGTGATGTTGCAATAACCTATGCCGAAGTCGTCCTTTATCTCTGGGACCCTGTTCTCCGTGTCTAGGGGGTGCATTTCCAAGCTGGCCAGGCGGACGAAGAACCTAGGGCCCGCGAACTCTTCGTACATTTGATGCTCCCTCAGTACGTGACACGTATTGACGCAAAGCATGCACTCGATGCATGATCTGAACTCCTGCAGCCTATCCGCCTCTTCTTGGTGGAACTCCCAATCGGGCTCTTCCGGCCCATTTATTGGCTCGATCATCTTGTCTGTCCTATAGGCCCAAGATGTGTCGGTAACCAGATCCTTTGTCAGAGGGAATGCCTGCATCGGCTTTACCAGAACCGGCTCGTTCTCGGGGGTCTCTTCCAGGATGTCCTCCATCCTAGTCATGCACATCAGTCTAGGCTTGCCATTGACTTCTGCACTACAGGATCCGCACTTGCCTGCCTTGCAGTTCCAACGGCACGATAGGTCTGGGGCTTCCTCTGCCTGAATTCTGTGAATCACGTCAAGGACAACCATCCCCTCGTCCAGCTTTACCTCGTAATCCACCATCCTTCCAAAGGGATCGCCATCAGCATCGGGCTCCCCCCTGAACACCCTGAAAGTAACTTTGTCAGACATGCTACTCCTCCTCGTGAAGGTCTNCCGAGTCAAGGAGTGACCTAAGCTCCTTGGGAATCTTTGGACAGGATACGAAATCTATGTTCATGGACCCGTCTTCTCCCATCGAGATCACGCTATTCACCTTCCCCCAATGCTCGTGATCAGTCTCCGGGAAGTCGTCCCTAGTGTGGGCCCCTCGGCTCTCCTCCCTCCTAAGGGCTGCGATTGCGCACATCTTGCTGACATCGACCATCGCTCCGATCTCTAGTGCTTGGTGCCAACCGGGATTGTACACCCTACCTCCTCCCGGGGAGGTAGAGGCCCCCCTCTCACGTAGCGACTCCAAATCGGAAATTGCCTCCTGTAGGAGATCTCCGGTTCGAATTATTCCTGCTTTGTTCTGCATCATCTCCCTCAGGTCACTGACTACCTTTGCAGGGTTCTCCCCACCTTCCCTGGAAAGCGGCTTAAGCGTCTCTTCAACCACTTCTTCTATTTCCGATTGCGAGATCTCTGTGAAAGAGGCCCTGTCCTTAGCGTAACTGGCAGCGTTCTCTCCGGCGATCTTGCCGAACACAATTAGATCTGACAGGGAGTTTCCACCAAGCCTATTCGCCCCGTGAAGGCCTGTTGCCACCTCGCCTGCTGCAAAAAGACCCCGGACCGTCGACTCCTGAGTGAACGGGTCAACCTTGACTCCCCCCATCACGTAATGAGCAGTTGGCCCCACCTCCATTGGTTGCTTGGTAATGTCCACAGCAGCCAGCTCCTTGAATTGGTGATACATCCCGGGGAGCTTCTTCTTCACCTCCTCGGCGGCCCTCCAGGAGATGTCTAGGTACGCCCCCCCATGCTCTGATGCCCTTCCAGCGGCCTTCTCGCTGTTTATCGCTTTGGCCACCACATCTCTGGTTAGTAGCTCGGGAGGCCTCCTCTTTGTTGCAAGCTTTCCGCTAACAACCTCCTTCACCCATGCCTCGGCCTCTCCTATGGAATCNGCGAACTCTTCTTCGTACATCTCTGGGACGTAGTCGAACATGAAGCGCTCGCCTTTGTTGTTCTTCAGCACCCCTCCCTCGCCCCTAACTCCCTCGGTGACAAGTATGCCCTTGACTGAAGGGGGCCAGATCATCCCTGTAGGGTGGAACTGGACGAATTCCATGTCTCCCATTTCGGCCCCCGCCCAGTAGGCTAGTGCGTGCCCCTCACCGGAGTACTCCCATGATCCCGAACAGACTTCCCAACACCGGGTGATCCCTCCAGTGGCGAGGACTATCGTTTTGGCGTTGAAAACATGGAGAGATCCATCGTTCCTATCATAAGCGAAGCATCCTGTTACCTCTCCATCCTTCTTGAAAATTCTGCGAACCGTGAATTCCATGAATACTTGGATACCCTCGTGAATCCCCTTCTGCTGTAGAGTTCGAATAAGCTCTAGCCCGGTAGCGTCTCCAATGTGTGCCAGCCTNGGGTATGTGTGCCCACCGAAGTTCCTCTGACTGGTTAGGCCCTTTGGGGTCCTATCGAAGACTGCTCCCCACTGCTCGAGCTCCCTAATTCTGTCAGGGGCCTGCTGGGCGTGAATCTGCGCCATCCGCCAGTCACCAAGGTACTTCCCGCCCTTCATGGTATCACGGAAGTGCGTCTGCCAAGAGTCCCTGGGGTCCTTGTTTGCTAGAGCCGCTGCAGCACCTCCCTCTGCCATAACGGTGTGCGCCTTGCCGAGCATCGACTTGCAGATCATGGCCACGCTAACCCCAGACCTACTAGCTTCAATAGCCGCCCTCAGTCCTGCACCACCAGCACCAATTACCACAACATCGAACTGATGGTGGGTCACNGGCTCTTCCAACTACACNCCTCCCAGAAGAATGAAGTCAGTAAGGCCGAAGTCCTGGCATATCCATATGTAGAAGTCAGCGAACATGACCCAGAATAGGCTAACAAGAGCCCAGTCCTTGTGACGCTCATTCAGTTTCGTTGAGAACTTCCACATGACGTACTTTACCCGATTCATGGGCGAACCAGTCCAGTGGTTGGAGCCCCCTCCGATAACGTGCCTGAATGCGTGGCAACCCAGGGTGTACCCAGACAGGAGGATCACATTAAGGAGGAGGATTAGTGATCCGACTGACAATCCGAAGTAGTGCTCCCCGCTCGTGTCGTGGAAGTTTATCGATAGCCAGAAGTCATAACTCAGGATCGGGAGATAGATCAGAGCAATGTACATGAAGATTCTGTGGAGGTTCTGAACTACGAAGATCCCACTCTCCCCGCTGTATTCGTTCCACGGCTTGGAAATCGCGCATCCAGTTGGCTGTTGGAAGAATGCCCGATAGTATGCCTTTCTGTAGTAATAGCAAGTCCCTCTGAAACCTGCCGGGAAGATCAGGATGAACATCGCTGGACTCATCCACCACAGCTCTATCGGGATCCAGGAAGACTGAGGAAAGATAAGAGGGCTGTACAAAGGAGATAGGACGTGACTCTCCTGCTCTATGGCCATAGTCTGGCATTGGGAGACTTCCTTGAACGAGGTTGCAGAATCCCAAGCCTCACATGAAGAAGCCCCAAATTCGCTGAAAACCCAGAAGTCGGACTCCATGAATCCCCTCCAAGTAGCGTACACTATCATGAATCCCAGATAGATTGCCATCGCCGTGGGTCCCTTCCACCAGTCGTCCGATCTGTCCGTCCTTCCGAACCCCTTCTTCATCGGGAGCTTCATGCTCTCGCTCATTGACACATCACCCCGTGCCCTATGGGCACGTAGGATGTCCCATAAGGGATTGCATCTCAATACCAGACTGCATCCTAAATGGCCAAAGACGAATAGTCTGCATCCGCCTCTTCAATATGGACCTCTTCTACATCCATCTGAGCAAGCTGAAGCTTCCCTGAAAGCTCGTCATTTACCGCATGCCAGTAAGAGTAAGCCTCGATTACCCATATTCCTGACTCTCTTGTCCCGTTCCCGCTTTCCTTCACGCCACCGAAGGGGAGGTGAGCCTCTGCTCCAGTGGTTGAGTTGTTTATCCCCGTCATTCCTGCCTTTATCCCAGTCTTGAATCTGTAAGCCTCCAACCTGTCGTTCGTGTAGCAGGCGCTGGAAAGTCCATAGGGGGACGCATTAGCAAGATGCAGAGCGTGATCGAAGCTATCTGCCTTTACCACGGTCACTACGGGCCCGAAAATTTCCTCGTGGAAGCATTTCATGTCCTCGGTAACGTCAGCATAAACGTGAGGCCACATGTAGACCCCATCGGACGCGTCTCCAAGGAAGTTGGTAGGCTTGCTCTCGTTTGTCACCATCCCCTCGCCCCATAGTTTGGTGGCACCATCGTCCTCGCAAATCCCCAGGTCTCTTAGGAAGTCCTTTGCATACCTCTCAGACAGCATGGGCCCGTATAGCACGTCCTCGTGTCGTAATGAGTCTCCAATCCTCGTCCCCTCTACCTTTTCCATGAATTTTGACATGAACTCTTCGTAGACCTCGTTGTGAATAATCAGGTTGCCTAGGCTGGTACACCTCTGACCTGCCGTTCCAAATGCTGCCCAGTATGCTCCTTCTACAGCATTGTCGATGTTTGCCGAGGGCATTACCACAAGTGGGTTCTTTCCTCCAAGCTCCAATGAGCAAGAGACTAGGTTCCGCCCACAGATCTCTCCGATCATCTTCCCCACGGAAGTAGACCCGGTGAAGCTGATCTTGTTCACAAGCCCCTCGTCTGCAGAGTCTACTAGGAATTGTCCAGCCCCGCTACCTCTCCCATGAACNAGGTTAATCACCCCATTCGGAAGTCCTGCCTCGTGAATTATCCTGGTAAGCATGAATGATAGTAGAGGGGAGTCTTGGGGACTCTTCCAGACACAAGTATTCCCACACATTATGGCAGGGATCATCTTCCAGAATGGNACGGCTGCAGGAAAGTTACATGCGTTAATGATGCCACACACCCCAAGGGGCCTCCTGTAAGTGAAAAGCTCCTTGTCTGGAAGCTCCGAGTTGACGGTCTGCCCGTAAAGCCGGCGACCCTCGGATTGGAAGAATAGGCAGGTGTCTATAGCCTCCTGGACGGATCCAGCACTCTCCTTCAGGGTCTTTCCGATCTCCCTTGTCTCAAGCCTCACGATGTCGTCCTTGTAGTCCATCAGAAGTCTGCCAATGTTTCCGATAATTTGCCCCCTAGTTGGAGCTGGGGTCGATGACCATCCTGGAAACGCCTCCCTAGCCGCGTGTAAAGCATCATGTACGTCCTCCCTAGTGGATTGTGGGAAAACTCCCACGCAGTCATCTAGCCATGCTGGATTTCTACTCTCAAAGGTATCTCCATCGCTAGCCGATCTAAGCTCCCCATTGACGATGTTGTAGCCCTTTACAGTAGGGCTGCCATTGGGATTTTCACTGTGCAATATCTCGAATCCTTTCTCCAGGACGTGCGCCATGCTTTCGCGAAAACCTCTTCCGAAATGAATTATGCGCATCAGACCTCTTTGTTCCGATAACCATTTTACCCCGCGGAGAATCCTATGTTGCTGGGTTTAACTACCCCCGATGCAGGAGACACCGTGGCAGGGAGTGCGAAATGGCAACAGACTCAGCAGAATCTCTTACCCTCAGAGTGGCAAAAGCCATCCCCAGCGACGTTGGGCACGGCAGGGCTAGAGTTCCATTCGATAACGATCTGAATCTAAAGCCCGGGGACATTGTCGAGATAGAGGGGGAGAGGAAGACCGCCGCCATAGTATGGAGATGCCGACCAGAGGATGCAAACCTAGGGGTAATAAGGATCGACGGAATAATCCGAAAGAACTCCGGAGTAANTCTCGGAGACAGAGTACAGATCAGGAAGGTAGATGTTGAGCCATGTACGAAACTCGTACTCAGTCCAGTTATGGCAAAGCAACAGAAGGTAAGGTTCGGGCCCGGGATCGAGGGCTTTGCTAGAAGAGGCCTCAACAAGAGGCCAGTGGTTGCTGGCGATAGGATATTTATCCCTGGAATGACTCTTTTTGCAGAGGCACTACCGTTTGCTATAGTTCAGACAAGCCCGAAGGGGACAGTACAGGTTTTACCCGATACTGAGATCATTATCAAGGAAGACGCACTTGATCAGGAAGATCAAGACATTGTGCAATCAATCTCTTACGAAGACATCGGCGGGATCGGAAAACAGCTTCAGAAGGTAAGGGAAATGATTGAGCTACCTCTGAAGCACCCGATTTTGTTCAGGACGTTGGGAATCGAACCCCCCAGGGGAGTCCTACTCCACGGTCCTCCTGGAACTGGAAAGACGCTGATTGCTAAAGCTGTCGCGTCCGAGACCAAAGCACACTTCACATCCATCAACGGTCCAGAGATTATTTCGAAGTATTACGGAGAGAGCGAGAAGCAGCTCCGGGAGATTTTCGACGAAGCTGCAGCCAATGCCCCTGCAATCATATTCATTGACGAGCTTGATAGTATAGCTCCCAAGAGAGAGGACGTCACCGGAGAGGTAGAGAGGAGAGTTGTAGCTCAGCTCCTAACATTGCTCGATGGAATGGGGGGTAGGGACAACGTAGTAGTGATCGGGGCCACAAATAGAAGGGACGCTATAGACCAGGCTCTGAGGAGGCCAGGGCGTTTTGATCGAGAATTGGAAATCGGCGTCCCGGACAAAGCTGGAAGGGGCGAGATTCTCAACATACACACTAGAGACATGCCAATCAATGACGACTTCAATATCGACTGGCTTCTTGACAATACCCACGGATTCGTCGGGGCCGACGTTTCAGCACTAGTCAGGGAGGCTGCAATGAGGGCACTTAGGAGGTACCTTCCGGACATAGATCTCGACGAAGAGGAGATTCCACCAGAAGTAATCGAAAAGATGGAGGTCAGAATGAGAGATTTCCAGGAGGCTGTAAAGGAGATCGAGCCTAGCGCATTGAGGGAGATCTATGTTGAGGTTCCAGAGGTCACTTGGGAGAAGGTAGGGGGCCTAGAAGATGTCAAGGAGAGGCTCAAGGAAAGCATAGAGTGGCCACTAAACATGCCAGAGAAGTTCGATCACTTCGGAATCACCCCTCCTAGGGGGATAATGCTATTCGGAGCTCCAGGAACTGGAAAGACACTGATTGCGAAGGCAATAGCAAATGAAGCCAAGGCCAACTTCATCACCATAAAGGGGCCTGAATTGATTTCCAAGTGGGTCGGAGAGTCTGAGAAGGCAGTACGAGAGGTCTTCAAGAAGGCCAAGCAGTCCAGCCCATCCATTGTCTTCTTGGACGAATTCGAGAGCATCGCCGGTATGCGGAGAAGCCATTCTGGAGAGGGTTCCGATGTCATGAACAGGGTCGTAAATCAACTACTTAGCAGCCTTGACGGCGTGGAAGGGATGGAAGGCGTGATTGTCGTGGCTGCTACTAACCGACCTGAGATGATCGATCCGGCACTGATGAGGAGCGGCAGATTCGAGAGAGTCCTCCACATACCTCCACCAGACAAGGAATCTAGGGCGGCGATTCTAAAGATACACACCAAGGGAATGCCTCTGGGCAAATTCAAGACAGAAGATCTTTCCGGGAATATGGAGAACTATACTGGAGCCGACATAGAGGCAGTGTGCAGGGAGGCAGGGCTTATCGCAATGAGGGACGATAAGAAGACCGTGTCAAAGAAGCACTTCGAATTAGCCATTGAGAGGGTCAGGCCCACTGTGACTGATGAAATGATGCAGTACTACTCCAAGATGGAGGAGACTCTCACAAGCGGACTCGAGTCGGTCAGGAGGTCCTCAACACCTCTATCCGGTATTGAGCTAATATGAGGAATCACATGAAGACCACTTTCGGGCAAGAAATCCTTACTAGGAAAGTCGTAGATGCAGCCGGCGACTTACTTGGACACCTTGCCGATTTCAGTGTGGATGTGGACACCGGGGACATTGTGGCTATATTGGTGGTCACTGAGTCAGGATTGGACCCAAACGAACTTCCCTGGCCAACTACTGATGGCCTACTAGCCGTTCCAGTAGAAGAAGTTGCTACCATTGGATCAGTCATCGAGCTCTCTAGCTAGTCGATGCAAAGCTGGTTCATAGTCACATAACGGTCATAAAACGAAGTTATGGCTCATCGCAATTAGTAGTTGGGAGGGTCAACACGTGATAGATTGGAAACGGGTCTCAAGATTCGCAAAATCTCGTAGGAACAGGCGAATCGCTCTTCAAGCGTCTTTCTGGTCGCTACTCGTAGTACTGGTCCTCTCCATTGCGATAACTTACGTCGTTCCGGGACAGACTCAGCAATCAGCATATGGAGACGAGTGGAACGATCTTGGATCATTCCGACAGGAATTAAACGAGATGGGGGTAGAAACCACTGCTCTTGTATCTAGCCCCTTGCTTCTAACTGATCTTGATCACCCAGAAGAGACCATTTTCGTAATTTCAGGCGTTGAGAGGGACACTATCTCACTCCCCAGATTCACCGGCGACGGAAACCTTGTTCAGTTTACGGAGGGGGATGGGTACACATCATCAGAGATCGACTCAATCCGCGGATTCGTTAAGAGNGGAGGGACAGTCATTCTGATGGATGACTTTGGATACTCCAGTGATCTAGCTGCGGAGTTCGGTCTGGACTTCACTAACCATAGGTTGTACACCGATTACAGCTATGACGATGATCTGGGTTCCGATTTCGTTTGGGTTAACACAACATCGGCATTCAACTTCACTTCTTCACAGGGAATGCAGAGCAACGTCAACCCTTGCCTAAGAGATGCTGATGAGGATGGAGTAGTAGACGTCTTAGACGGAGATCCGGAAAATCCAACCGTGGGAGCCCCATTCATTACAAAAACAGCATCTGGGCTTTGTGCCCACAGGTTCTTGGGAACCGACCAATCAACCAACCAACCCAGGTGGGACTGGTCTCAGGACTACAGCATCCTAACAAACACACCTTCTGCATTCGAAAAGGACACATCTTACAATCCTGCAGAGCACAGATACGTTATCGCCAAGACAACCCAGGACTCTTGGTTGGACAACAATGACGATGGAAACTACACTGTGGGGGGTTATGCCGCCTTCGGAATCTCGGGGGACGAGCAAGGCCCATTTCCCGTCTACGTGAGGTACTGTGAGGAGATTCTATGCCAAGAATCGATATCAGGAAGGGTACACTTCATCTCGGATGGATCGGTGCTCATCAACTCACTATACGACCCCGATTTCGAGTCAAGCTACCTGGGTTTGGTCCCAGAAAACGACAATAGGAAGTGGATCTTGGATGTAGTAGCAGAATCTCTGATTCTTGACAACAATGGAACCTCGCCCGGAGAGAATGCATTAGTTATCTTCGATGAGAGTCGCCATCAGCAACCTACAGTTTTCGGTGATACCTACAACCTGCTATACTACATTCTGATCTACTTCNCCAATGACTGGATGGCTATGCTGATGCTATTCCTGATTCTATTCATAATGCTGGAGGCGGTACTGATTCGGAAGGAGGACCCTGAAGATTGGAGACACGTTTTCCGCGTGGTATACTACGGGTTCGGAGACGCTGAGAGATACAAGTATTATCAGAAGCCGGAGAAGATTAGACAAGTCCTTCTTACTAGGGTTAGGAACATCAACGCATTCTCAAGAGAGGAGTTCGATTCCATGCCCGCATCAGAGTTACAAGGAATGATTCAGGATCCAGTTCTTGTAAGGTTCATCTTCGAGGAGAGGAACTACTCTGCAGATGAGCTAGTAGGAATTGTTCAGAGAATAAAACAATGGGGAGATTCAGGGGGGTCACCAAGAAATGTGGACTAGAAAGGCAGCAATAATGCTTGCAGGAGGGATTAGCCTGATCCTAGTAGGAATGATGATTTCCAACTTTCAGATGATGATAATCGGACTAACCTTCATTGCATTCATCTCGATCAACGGATGGATCGTAGGACAGACTGATTTGGAGATTACTAGATTTGTCCCACACTCAAATGTGTACAAGGGCGATCTAATCGAGGTCTCACTAACGATCACAAATAGGTCGTACAGGAGGACACAACAGCTAGAGGTATTCGACAACGTACCCCATGAGATGAAGATTAGGAGGGGGATTAACCAGATTCGGCTTAACCTAGGTCCGGGGCAGTCAACAAAGATGGATTACATGTTACGATGCCCTCTCAGAGGACATTACTCAATTGGACCAATCTCTGTAAGGTACAGAAACGCTTTCGGCTTGTTTGTCAATGAGTCTAGAATTGAGGANCTTTGTGACGTCACTGTGTTCCCACAAGTTAGGGACGTAGAAGATGCAATGCTGAGGGCCGATGTTCCAAAGATGTACACCGGGGCCACGACACTCAGAACGCCCGGCCCAGGAATGGAGTTCTACTCGCTAAGGGAATACCTCTCCACAGATTCACTCAGGTCCATCAACTGGAAGGCCTTTGCTAGGACGGGAGACATGATGGTAAACCAGAAGACAAGGGATGCAGTAACTGACATTTTTGTCATATTAGATACTAGGGAGGTCAGCAGAATCGGAACCGTCCTAAAGAACCCTCTGGAAATGGGGGCATCCGCAGCCGCATCAATAGCGAGCCACTTCCTGAAGAGGAAGGACTCCGTGGCCATGGTAACCTATGGGAGTAAGATGGAATTCCTCCCAGCCGATTCAGGAGACAAGCAGCAGTACAAGGTTCTGAGCCGCCTCGCATCAGTCACTCCATCTGGTTCAATGCCACTTCAGGCGGTTACAAATTCCTTAGCTCCTAGAATCAGTAGGGGNTCACCCGTCTTCATCATTAGCAGCCTAGAAGGGGATGGAACAACCCTTCCAGCAATCAGAAACCTCTCAGGAAATGGTCACGAGGTGATTGTCCTCTCCCCTAGCAGCGTCGATCTGGAGAGGCTTGTTAGCAGAATCCCAAGGATGGCTTACGAGGTACTAAAGCTCGAGAGGCAAAACAGGCTCACAGCGGTCTCCGGTTATGGTGCCAAGGTAATTGATTGGATGCCTGAGGTTGAGCTTTCTCAGGCATTAATGCAATCCAGAGGGTGATGAATATGGAACTTGGAAAGAAGCAGGAGGAGAAGACTGAGACTTTGCATATCCCAGCGCTTAGGAGAAAGTGGCAGATACTGGCTCTGCAACTGACATCTACATTTTCTCTTCTCATGCTGCTCAATAAGATGAGCGAGATTTATGGGGCATGCAGCGACCAGTTCGTTCTGGATCACAGCCCAGACAGTTGGTGTCCATCATACGAGCACACAAGGGGGCTTATGTGGCTAGAAGGCAGAGAAGGGCTTTTGATTCCGGATTTTCTTCTAGGCGTAAACCAGACTGGGGACTATTCCCTAATAGGGCCAATTCTGATTTGTGCCTTCGCTACAATAGCCATAGACAGATATTGGGCTTCCACACTGGAGCTTCAGGGCAGAATCAAGCAAGTTNCAGCTGCAATATTGGGTGCATGGGTAATTCTGCCATTCCTATTCTCCTGGATCTTCGCAACTTTCTCTTATGGCCCTCATTTTCCATGGAATTCCAACGACTCAATGAACCATATTGGCGAACTCTTCTCTCCAATGGGATTAGCATTGGAGTTGGTTTTCTTAGGCATAGTATTCGCGCCTATTCTTTCAGGTCTAGTGGGAATTTGGGGCCTCTCTAAGAGGGCGATTACCTGGTCTGTAGGTTACTACATTATTTTGATAGGATTCCATGCTATTCTCACCTTCGAGCCAATTGTCTCCGAGGTAGACGTAGGGCTAAGAGCACTTCCAACTCAGATTGGCGAGGGAACGATGTACGGTGGNCTGATCTCCCCTCTAGCAAGCTCACTNCTTGGGGTATCAGTCCTGCTCTTGCTATACTTGGAAACCGGGTCAGCAGCAATCAGTCACATGGAGTATGCNGTTTCCTTGCCAGAGGAGTGCAAGAGGGATCCCGAATACGTTAGGCAATTCAACAATGTCGTCAATTCACACATAGTTCAGCTATCAGTAGTGGTCTTGCTCGTTTCCATCACTACTGCATTGGCCTTGGCATTCGACGATTTGATGATCACAATTGTTGGCGTTTTGGAGGGAACCCAGTGGACAGGGCAGGTCAAGGAGTCACTAGAGCTACAGATGACTTATGGAAAGGTTATTTCTGCAGGACTTTTCATTATTGCAGTAGCAGGTTTGAGGTTCTTAATCCCCTGGCAGACAGTCTCGGGTTATATCGAGTCTGGGATATCTAGGATGCGCTCTTGATCAAGTCCTAAACCTGACGTACAGCTTCCCTATCCATGTAGATATCAGTGGGACGATTACAACCAACCCGCACGCTGTTGAAGTCATGGACCATTCTCCAACCACAGGTTCGATGGCCGAAGAAATGTCCGGCGCCAAAGCAACACCTGCAATGATTAGCGCTACGAGAGAGATCCTATCCACCCAGGGGGAGAAAACACCATCTCCGACATCTGACCTATTTGGGAGAATTCCAGAACCTTCCATGAAAGTCGCGAGGGGATATCGGGCATCAATTCACCGGAGGATGGGTTCAAGCCTATGCATTATTGCGCCTTCTCATGGGAGGCAGCATAGAGGTCCAGAGCTGTAGCAGGTGCCGCTCCGAAGCTCTTGTGCACCAAGCATACAGTGGGCAGCACCTTTGTGGCAAGCATCTGGCATCATCGATTCGCAAGAGAACCTCAAAGGAGCTAAGGATTCAACTTGACTTGCCAAAGGATGCCACAAGAGATGATGGAAAACCGTTCAGGGTGCTTGTGGCAGTATCTGGGGGCAAGGACTCTGCAGTCCTCTTGTCGATGATGTCAGACATCATCGGTAGAAGGAGAGATGTGGAGCTAGTTGCTGGTTGCGTCGATGAGGGAATTGACGGATATCGAGCACCCTCAATGGAGTTCGCTAGACAACTAGCCGAGACTCTCGATGTGAGGTTCGAGACAATGAGCTACGACGNGATGGGTTTCGNTAGGATGGATGAGGNGGTGCAGTTGATGCCCACAATCGGAAAGAAGCACTCTGAGGCTAACGGACTCATGCCCTGCTCATACTGCGGAGTTTTCCGTAGACAGAGCCTGAACTCGATGGCAGAGACTTTGGATGCTGATGTCATGGCACTCGGCCATAACCTAGACGACATGGCACAGTCCGTTTTGATGAATCTCCAGAAGGGAGAGATAGAGAGATCTGTAAGGCTCGCACCACACACAAAGACTCCTATTGACGGAATAGTACCAAGGATTGTCCCCTTGCGNTGGATTCCAGAGCAGGAGATCCATGCTCATGCAATTCATGCAGACCTCCCTATTCACCACGGCGAGTGCCCTCATGCTAGGGGGGCATTGAGGCAGCAGAGTAGATCGGTAGTAGCAAACCTAGAGCTACAGACTCCCGGAGCTCGGCATGGCCTGCTCCATTCCTTGGACCAAATTAGGGAGCTCCACAAAGAGGCAAACCCAGATTCAAAGCACGAGGTGAACCACTGTTCGGAGTGCGGCGAGATAACAAGCAGAGAAGTTTGCCAGTCATGCACAATGAGGTCTTGGATCTCGGAATCAACTCGATAAATAACTGATATTCTATAGTATATTCTCAATCAGCTCGTCTATGTCCTGCCCTTTACCGCAGTAGTAGCAGCGAACCTCAAGCGGATCTCNCCCGACTACCCTCATCCTCTGGGGGAGTGGCTCTCTGTCATTCTTAGTTATGCAGTTGGAGAACGAGCACCTCGCAATGTTGAATAGGTCATCTGCCAACTCTACCTTCATCTTCTCAGCCACTGCGTGGTTCCTGATAATTGCAATACTTGCCGCCGGAGCGATAAGAGCCAGCCTATCGAGCTCCTCATGATTCAATTCCCTATCCTCGATCTTCAGAACGTCCTTCCTGCCTAGCTTGTCGCTGGGGACGTTCATAACTAGTGAGATGGGAGTGGCCCTCTCTACGTCAATCCTCAGGACTCTGATTACCTGCATAGCTCGTCCCGATGGAATGTGNTCAACTACCGTGCCGTTTCTAATGGCCGTAACCCTACGCATTTCTGACATCAGCTCACCTTCTTGGGGACTTCAACTCCCAAGCTCCTGCATAGCAAAGCCATTCTGGTTGGCACTCCATTGAATGCTTGATCAAAGTACTTTGCATGGATGCTGGAATCCACCCCCGGGTCAATCTCGTCTATTCGTGGAAGTGGGTGCATCACAATCATGCCCTTCTTAGCCCCGCTAAGGTCAGTCGACTTCAGTTTGAAGATTCCTGCAACCTTGGAGTACTCGTCTTCATCTGGGAACCTTTCCTTCTGAATCCTAGTCATGTAGATCACATCCGCTTCGGAGATTTGCTCCTGCAACGATTCTGTTTCATTTATCTCGGTGCCTAGGGATCTGAGATCCGATACGATCTCATCTGGCATCCTTAGCGTCGATGGAGAGACAAGCGTCAGCCTAGCTCCAAATCTTACGAGTGCGTGAGACAGGCTGTGCACAGTTCTCCCGTACCTGAGGTCTCCCACTAGAACGACATTGAGCCCTTCAAGGGATCCATGCGACTCCCTAATTGTGAACAGATCCAGCATAGTTTGTGTTGGATGATTTCCCGCTCCATCACCTGCGTTCAGGATTGGAACCTCTACTGAATCAGCGCTGTACTGGGNTGCCCCCTGTCTGGGATGCCTGATTGCAGCTACATCCGCATAGCCTTCTATCATCTGCATAGTGTCGTACAAGGTCTCTCCTTTGGAAACAGACGTTCCTACGGAGCTGAAGTTCAGAACAGATCCTCCCAGCCTCTTCATTGCTGTTTCAAATGACATCCTCGTCCTTGTGGAATTCTCGAAGAACATGTTTGCAAGCACCTTTCCCTCTAGCAGAGGCAGGTGAACGTCTCCCCTGGCCACTGGAACCAGGCGCTCTGCAGCATCGAGAACGGATACGATATCCTCGTTAGTTAGATCATCCATAGTTACTAGATCGCACATGGCCCTCTTTCTCCTCGCGGAGGCGACCCTTTGATATGTCTTGCCATTCGATAAATGTCGTGTTTCACCTCACCGGCGTCTTGATGAGTGACACTATGTCCCCGAGTGGCTGTGATAATCAGCCGAACCCCCTTGAGGGTGTCGTTCTGCGGCGGAGGTACGGACATTGACAGCTTCTCAATGAACGAGCCAACAGGTGGTCGTGTTGTTTCANTTGCCATAGACAAGTACGTCTACGTAGCCATAAACAGGAGATTCGATGANAGCATAAGGGTGTCTTACTCTTCTACAGAGAATGTGGGGAGCGTCAACGAGATTGGTCACGACTTGGTTAGGGAAGCCATGCGAATGACAGGGATAGAATCAGGAGTTGAGATTANTACAATTGCAGANATCCCAGGACGGGGAACAGGATTGGGCTCCTCTTCTTCTGTAACCGTTGGATTNCTCAATGCTATGCANGCTTTCGAAGGAAGAAGACCTACGAAGAACCAGTTAGCAGAAGAGGCTTGCCGAATAGAGATAGATGTTCTTGGAGCACCGATAGGTAGACAAGACCAGTATGCTGCTTCATTTGGAGGAATCAACTCAATTACTTTCGAGGATAAAGGAGTGGTTGTTGACCCCATAAGCCTCAATGAAGGGATAATTGATGAAATTTCAACGAAATTTTCTCTTGTATTTACCGGAATGACCAGGAGTGCCAGCGAAGCACTCTCCGAGGGTATCACAAACGAAGAAGCGATCTCAGGGCTGCGCGAGATTAGGAAACAAGCTGATTCTGCTGCCGTGTTTTTGGAGTCGGGAGACCTGGAATCGCTCGGCTCCATCCTAAATGATGCATGGATGTCGAAGAGAGGGACATCTGCAAGAGTTTCCAATTCCTCAATAGATAGCCTCTACGAAAGGATCATGCAAATCGGGGCGAATGGAGCGAAGCTGTTGGGAGCAGGATCTGGGGGATTTTTTCTTGTATTCGGTGACTCAGGCCTCAGAGGNAGACTGTCTGAAGAACTAGGACACGAGAACCNAGTTTTGCCCATGGGTATTGACTTCTCGGGTTCAAAGATAATTNTTGGATCCATGAAATAGGTGAAGACATGATNCCAAAACTTAGGAAAAAAAGACTATTGGAAATTATTGTTGTATCCTTCCTTTTTTCCTATTATTCAGTCCCGCAATCAATTGAANATCTTGAAGNCNACTCGTCACAACCATTTCTTTCAGATTCNGATTCCGCCATCCCAATTTCAGGAGANNCCTTCTTGAATTTCACAGGTCCAATTTCGCATAGCTCGATCATAAGTGCAACTTGGTTCGCCAATGTATCGGTCTCAGAGAGCTATGGGACAGAATTGCTGGAAAACAGGTCTCTTGGNCTTCTCGTNCAGATAGACTCATCTCTNGGAGATTCTGATGGGTGGATTGACAANCAGGAAGACGAAGCTTTTGCAGAATTGGTAAGATCAGCCAGAAATTGGACAGACTCTGAATTAGGCGGGTGCTGCATTTTTGACTATAATTCGATGAGCTCCCCAGAGGAGAATGATGTTGTAGTTCACACTCCGGGAATAGGCCCTGTTAACAGAACTGGGGGATTCTGGGGGTGGACTGAGTCAGCAAATCTGACTGGATTCTCAGATGGACGAATAATGAGGCTGATCGATCTCCCTAGAGTTGGAGCCATGATCGAGGAGGTACCCCTGACCGTGAACCTGCCCGTTGGCTGGGAGTTCAGATTCAGCCCCATGTCCGAGATCATCGAGGGAGANCCAGGAGCATTCACAGTCAACAGGTCTGATGCCCCAGTGGCTTACGACATCAGGATAACGATCGGAGAGAACGAACCCCCAGGGATCACCACCTCTAGATTCCCATCATCATCCACTGCCTCGTTGGATCTCTCTTCATCATTCTCAGCTTCATGCACTGACAGCATCCTAGACTCCCCAACTATTCAGTGGACTATNAGTAGGGATGGACAAGTTCTCTCAACTATCCAAAATCCATGGTTCGACCTAGTTCCTTCTGATTTGGGTTTCTCACACGGAGAAATACTCAATGTTGTAGCAACCTGCACTGACTACCATGGGGCAAACTCTAGCCGAGGTGAGGACCTACAGGTGGATGGGATTCCACCAGAATGGATTGGAAACATTTCGATATCAGGGGCAGACCCGATTGANATAGACCCNCANCAAAAAGTCATAGAGGTCNAAGCGGGAACCGACTTGGTTTTCCAGATTAATGCCTCCGACGAATCCAACCTCACAGTTTTTCTTGAGATGTTGACNAACATCTCTGAAGGATGGAGGCAGCTCGGATCAATGCAGCACACTTTCCAGTTCACCGCAAACCAAGGAAGCAGCGTAAATGGCGCTCACTTGGGTTTGAGTGAGAGGCACAAGGAAAGGAAACCAACCGAGATCTATGTCGAGCTNATCGTNTCAGACGATTCAGGGAACTCAGTTTCCCAGGATTGGATCGTAAGAGTCCTTGATGCAAATTCGCCTACGATAATTCCGAGGATTCTCATAGGCGAGGCAGAGATCGAAATCGATGGCGATGCCCATGAGGGTGACGAGTTGACTCTGGATCTATCCCATTCTTTCGATGATCTAGACAATATTTCCGAGGTCATTTGGTGGGTCTGGGTCGATGATGACGAANTATCCTCTGAATCTGGATGGTCNTCGACAGAGAAAATGACACTCCCTGAATTGTCACAGGGTTTTCATGANATACGAATCAAAGCAACTGACTCGAAGGGAAACTCAGGTGAAATAGAGATTNAATTGATGNTAAATCCCAATAGAGCACCCCAAATCGACATTATTCAGGCCAATCTCTCTGATGATCCTGATGANGGGTNGATGACTAAGGTTTCTGTAGTGGTTCAGAATGCTGGATCCGGATTAGTACATGCACGACTATGCATTACTGAGATTTGTGGGAGATGGTCCGAGCAGCCATTTGGTGCCACATTCGAATCGGGNCCAGCCGAGATTCTGATTGAGATGGAGTTCGAGGCTTCGAATACAACCTTGGAAAACATCGTTCTTGAGTGGGATAGCGTATCTGATGAGGCCAATGGGACGATNCCTATACAACTCAACTCTGAGGAACAATCGGAAAAATCNCNTAGTAGTCCCTTTTTTGCAATATTCNTCTTGGGAATTGTCATCATTGCAATTATGGCCCAGAGACTCAGAAGTCACAATGACTAGGTTCACTAGACAGAATACCGCACACCTATTGNCCCCCCACTCAGTCTTAGCAGACCATGGTGATGCTACCCGACTACCCCGATCGAGTAATTTCCACGCATAGAAGCAGGGTTCACACGATTTCAATAGTNTGCCAAATGACTCTAGTGATTCTAGGTGCTCTGTGGCTTTTCCACTACCTTGGAAGTGGCTCTGATCCACTGTTGGGACTTTTCCCAGTAGTGGTAATTTTTTCTTCTGCTNTTCTGACTCCTGATCTTGTCGAGTTTGGCCCTACTGAGAGGACTAGGGTTTCCACTGCTTTGTGCATTGCCTGGCCACCCATGCTAGCATTTGCAGAGACCTATAGGCAAAGTGAGGGAAATTCCAGCGCANTGTTCTCTTTGGTAGCGCTATCTCTTGTGCTGTTGTTGTTTTCTATCCACCTACTCTCTTCCGATCTAAACTCAAAAAGATGGAGGGCACTCAGTACGATTGTAGGATTCGGGTTAGCGATTCCTATAATTTTGACTAACTCAAACCCCACATCATGGCTCGTAATTGCAGTGCCAGCAATATTCTCGTCAGCACCACTTCTTCTATTGAAGGACGGTTTGGAGGGAGACAGGAGGGATTTCCTGATCAGGCTAAAGAATGTAGAGAGGAGANTACTTGATATNAATTCTGAGAATGGCCCTATGCAGCAGCCAATTTCCCTCCTTAAGAAGGCTAGAGAGGATGGGATGAAGGACCCGGAAAGAGGACTCCATCTTATTTCAGAAGCAGAGAATGAGATTCANAGGACAATGTCTTTCTTGAAGGATTTAGTCGACATTAGAGATAGCTCAGAGTCCACATTAGTCAGGTCTGAAGGGATTACTGGATCGAAGGGAGGGGCCAGGAAAATCTTCGAAGATGCTTCGGAAGAGATGGAAAACGGCTCTCTCAGATCAGCAGAGAATAAATTCAGAGAGGCAAAAACCATGGCCGAAAANATTGTCACTCACTGGGAGTCAGCNACAAAGGCGATATCAGAGGCAGAAGAGGCATTGGGAAGCGAAGAGGGGCACTTAGTTGGAGGACTCCGATCTTCTCTAGAATCAGCTAGGAAAGCAATGGAGGAAGAGGACCCCGAGTATGCANTTTCAATAGTCTCTGAAATTCCTTCACAGATGGGCGATGTAGAAGACCTAATGTCTAGAGCAAACAGATCGGTAATGGAGGCTAATAGTGCTATTTCGTCCTCCGAAGTTAGCANATCTGAAGAGAATCTGAAGAGATTAGATGAAGCTAGGGAGGCCATTGATTCTGGCAATGCATCTCTAGCCATAGGGCTGGCAGAGGGGGTCACGAGATCNATTCGAAATGAGAAAGAGGCAAAGTCCAGTGTTCAGAGGGCACTAAGGCAGAGAAAGAGCATCGAAGAGTCAATTCCANCTGGGGAGACTAGGTCGGCATGGATGGAGAAGCTAGAGAAAGTTGAGTCCCTAGCCTCTAATGGCCAATGGGTGCAAGCACAAGAATCGATCAATGATCTGACTAGGGATCTAGATTCCTTCGTCTTAAAGGGACTAGAGGCAAGGAAGATGCTCGAATTCTTGAGCGACGATTGGAAGAATCTACGGAAAAGGCTTGANTCCGCAGGAGTTCCCCCTGGAAATCCACAGAGAAAATCAGCGGATGGGTCTCTGTCAAAGTCTGAGGCCGAGCTCGATAGAGGAAACATCGAAAAATGCCTAGAACTACTGGAGGAGGCCGATTTGGCCATGGAGTCTCTGAGAAGATTTGTCTAGGGCAAAGATCCTACCACATTCCACCGAGCTGCTCAATTACCAAAACCAGTTCGCTCGACACAGCGGACATGGTCTAGTGGTTATGACAGCAGGTTCCCAACCTGCTAACCCGGGTTCAACTCCCGGTGTTCGCACCAATTAACCATCTCAATGCTCCTGAAGCATAGCTAAGCATGCCGCCAATTTCTTTAAATCGTAGATGGAGATGTAGAGCTTCCATGGACCAAACACTGGACATACAGGTTGCTGCCTTGATTTTCTTGGCAGGCACTAGAAGCCTCGTCACCAGTGATCACACTGGTGGTGTTGAAACGACGAGCGAAGAAGCGGAGGAGTCGGAAGAGCCAGCTCCGAACAGTGTGAGTCCGGAATACCCAGACATTCCCACGAACCGGACAACTTGTGTCGTTTTCTGAAGGCTAACTATAGATTCAAAAGAGCTGCGATGGAGGAAATAGCTAATGGAGAAAGGAAATCTTACCTCGTTAATGATGACATTCCTCGTTCTAAATTCGGGTTGCCTTGGGGCATTGGAAGACGTTTCCGAAGCCATAGAGCAAACGATTGATGCCTTGGAGGGCGACTATCCTCAACTGGAACTTCCGGAGAGAACTCGCTCTTCCCCAGTCCTGCAGAGCTACGACGCTTGTGAAACACTTCTTGAGGACCTGAAGCAGGCAGTGTACGATGAAATGATCGTAAACTTGGACCAGCAGAGCTACTGGCACTGGATTTCAGATCCATGGATGTTTATGGCTGAGGATATGGCATTCGTCGACGATGCAGCTGTTGCTGAATCGGATGGCCAAGGATCAACACAGGGTAATCCCTCAACTCTGGGAACCTCCGACTCATCCAGAGAGGGGGATTTCTCGGGGACAAACAACCAGGAGTCCGGAGTGGATGAGGCCGACTTCCTAAAGACGGACGGTTACCACATATACATGCTAAACGGACAACTTCTTCTGATCATGGGAGTTCCTGAGTTTGGTAATCTTACTCTTGAGTCAAATCTGACCATAGAGGGCAATCCAACTCAGATGATGATTGATGAAGACAGATTAGTCATCGCCTCTTCGATCTACTACTGGGCACTTCCCACAGACAGCGAGCTCAGGAGTTTAATGTCAGAAGAGGTTACAGTGAACTACGAAAATGGTGCTGCTGAGGATTACTCCTACACATATACTAGGGTACAGAACTTGGTCAAGTATACCGTAGTTGACGTATCAGATAGATCGTCCCCCACAGTAGAGAAGGAACTCTATATTGAGGGGAACTACCACACTGCAAGATTGGTAGACGGGACAGTAAGGTCTGTGACTCACCTGTGGACTTATTTTGACGGAATCAGGAACTGGGTTGACCTTCCCGACGGTTACTGGTCTGAGGACGACATGGACAAGAGGATGGAAATCTGGAACGAATCCATGAACAAGACCATTGTCCAAAATGAGCAGGTTATCTCGAATCTTACTCTGGATGATTTCGTACCGCATATCTACGAGGCTTCTGAGGATGGAATCTACCACCACCCGCTAACCTATGAGAAGTGCACTGAGTTCTCAGCCAGCTCAGACAGCGCTGGAAGGGGATTCACCACCATTATGACAATCCAAATGCTCAGCGATGAAGTTTCTCTAGAGGTCGATCACATCACATCCTCCTGGGCGCACGTCTACTCCTCCAAGGACACCCTTGTCCTAGCCGAGCCAGCCAACGATTGGTGGTGGTTCTGGAGGAACTCGGAGTGGGAGGATGCCACTAACATCCACTCATTTGACATCAGCGATGCCAATCACACCACCTACTCCGCGTCAGGAAGAGTCGAGGGAACCGTCAATGACCAGTTTTCAATCAGTGAGCACGATGGCGCGATTAGGGTAGCCTCCACGCTTGACAACTGGGGGATGTGGTGGAGAGTATCAGAAACCGACGAGGATGGGGAACAAGTTTGGAATGGCCCGACAAATCAAGTCACCATCCTGATGGATGATGGGGAGGGGAATACTTTCCAGGACCGGGTTCATTGGCGGAATTGCCGAGGGGGAGACGATTTGGAGCGCTAGGTTCGTGGGTGACAGGGGTTATCTCGTGACCTTCATGAACATAGACCCTCTTTGGGTACTGGATCTTTCAGACCCCTACGATCCTGTGATTCTAGGGGAGCTTCACGTGCCAGGCGTGTCCACNTACATCCATCCTGTAGATGAGAACAACCTCCTAACNATAGGTATCGCCGGAGGAGAGGACGGATTGGGTCTAGACTGGTCAACTACGCAGGTGTCTCTTTTCGACGTCAGCAACACTAGCAGCCCTAGGCTAGCCGACACGATTCCTCTTTCTCCCGCCTTCACCGATGAGAGCTGCATGGACATCAGGACCTGTGGATGGTCATGGTCCTACTCCGAGGCAACCTATGAGCACAAAGCATTCACCTTCTGGGCGCCGGACTCTCTTCTCGCAGTCCCACTTTCCACTCATAGATATGTGTTTGACCAGATTGAGGTAGATGGCAGAGTATACTCNTACTCAGGATACCAGTACGTCTCGATGCTNAAGATGATCGACGTAGACGTAGACAACGGAACTCTCAGCACCCACGGGGAAGTGGAGCATTCNGGATTCTACAACGAGGATGGCTTCTCTAGCTGGTGGTCCGGCTCCACAAGCATCCGAAGGTCGATCTTCATGGGGGACTATGTTTACGCGTTCTCATCCGGAGGAGCTACAGTGCACAGGACAGAAGACCTACAACTGGTGGTGGAGCTCGAGNTGCCTGGTAACGAACCACAAGTGTACAATTACGGAGAATCCATCGCAGTTGAAGGAACTGCTGATGGAGAAACCACAGAGGAAGAGGGATCGGAGGGGAGCTCAAACGAATCTAAACCCCAAAGTGAAGGCTAGATTTACCTACGGAATTGCAGCGCTCTTCCCACTGAACCTGCCGCTGCTACGGAACTACCTCTCAGGGATCCACCGATTTCTCTCTGGTGAACTACTGTCCCATCGATGATTGTGTAAATGGGCCATCCAGTTAGCTCCATTCCTGCATAAGGTGTCCACCCAACCTTTGTCCAAGTATCTGCATCAGTGATTGTTCTTCGTGTGTCTAAATCAACTATAGTCAAATCACCATCAAATCCCTCTTCTAGAGAACCCTTATTCTTCATGCCGTAGACTCTCGCAGGACCTGAACACATCCAGTTTGCTACGTCAGAGACACTGCATTTACCGTCCATTGCGTGAGTCAGCATTAGAGGAAGAGAGGTCTCAACTCCAGGCATCCCTGCCGGAGCTTTAGGATATCCCACAGACTTAGACTCCAATGTGTGGGGCGCATGATCTGTCACTACGCAATCGATAGTTCCGTCCTTTAGCCCCTTCCACAGGGCATCTCTATCTTCTGTGTAGCGAATAGGTGGATTCATTAGAACACGCTCACCCAGTTTTTCGACGTCATCCTGATCGAAAGTGAGATGCTGTGTACAAACTTCAGTAGTGATTAGTTCGCCCTTGTTTTTCTTCAACCAGCCTGCTTCTTTTCCACTAGTTAGATGCACGATATGGANNCGATGATCGTGATCCTTAGCCAGAGCNGCAGCTCTCTTAGTAGCTAAGAAAGCAGACTCAACGTCTCTGCACTCCGCATGGGAGGCGATATCAGTCCGATGTCGAAAGTCAGAGATCCTTTGCTGGAGACGATCCTCATCCTCTGCATGGGTAGCTATTATTCCTCCTGTGTTGGCAAAGATCTGCTCAAGATCCTTCTGTTCGTGGACCAGCAGNTCCCCTGTACTGCTCCCCATGAAAATCTTGACTCCACATACACCATCCATTCCCTGCACGCTTTGCAAATCACTGATGTTGTCTTTCGTCGCCCCAATGAAGAAACCATGGTGAGATACTGCCTTTTTCCCTGCTAGAGAGATTTTTTCTTCTAGTGCCTTCCTATTAGTGGCATTGGGGATATTGTTTGGCATATCAAGAAATGCAGTTACNCCGCCNGCGGCTGCAGCCCTACTNCCGCTCTCAAGATCTTCTTTCTCCGGATGTCCAGGCTCTCTGAAATGGACATGCGGGTCTATGGCTCCGGGAAGTAAATGCAAACCTGTCGCNTCAATNAGTAGCTCACCAATATTGGGCTCCAAACCACCTCCTTCAGCAATTTTCTCTATCGAGCCATTAGAAACNCGCANGTCCCCCTCGACGATACGATNAGCCAATACTAGTGAGGCATTCCGAATTAGCAAATGACCATCCATGGTGGGCTCAAATGCTACCGGAATGCTNGCATCTCAATACTGTTCCCATCGATGACTCGATTTTCCGGCCCCGCTCGCTTCAAATAATCGGTGCCCCAGCGAAGGGGTAGCGAGTTGGAGTAGTCAGGTTATCTCGTCGGGCTCATAACCCGGAGACCGGTGGTTCAAATCCACCACTCGCTACCAGGAAAAAAAGTGAAAGTGAAAAAACGATAGACTGTAAGTCAACACTCAGGAATAATACTTTCATTGAGTACTTAGGGGTCCTTCGTTTGTTCATATACCCCCGATTCTGACGAGACGAATATTGGTGATAGGATGACAGAAGAAACTGCAAGCGAAAAGATCGAAGAGCAAGAGATAGTTATTGACGTAGACGACCCGGAGCCAACAATCGAGGACCTTCCTGGAGTAGGTCCGGCCACAGCCGAAAAGCTCAGAGAGGCGGGCTTCGAAGATCTTCTAGCTATTGCAGTGATGAGCCCGCCTGAGCTATCGGAGCAGGCAGAACTTGGAGAAGCAGTGTCGTCGAAGATTATTGCTGGGGCAAAGAAGCTCGCCAACATAGGGGGATTTGTTAGCGGAGCTGCTCTATTGGACAGGAGAAAGAGGGTTCAGAAGTTAACCTCGGGTGCTTCTTCATTGGACGAGCTGCTTGGAGGTGGATTCGAGACACAGGCCATCGTCGAGGTATTCGGTGAGTTCGGTAGTGGAAAGACACAAATCGGCCACCAATTGGCTGTCAACACAATCCTAAAATTAGAGGAGGGCGGCTTTGATGGGGAAGTTGTCTACATTGACACTGAAGACACGTTCAGACCTGAGAGAATAGCACAGATGTCAGAGGCAGTGGGAATAGAGCCAAGCGATGCACTTGACAGGATCCATGTCGCAAGGGCATACAATTCAGCCCATCAAATGCTTCTTGTGGATGAGATAAAGAGAATGTCAAAGAGCATAGAAGTGAAGCTGATAATCGTAGACTCACTTACCAGTCACTTCCGTGCAGAATACATCGGTAGGGGGATGTTGGCAGCCAGGCAGCAGAAGCTGAATCGCCATATGAAGGAGCTCAAGCAGGTCGCCGATGTTCAGAACGCACTGGTGCTTGTAACAAATCAAGTTCAATCGAAGCCCGACGCTATGTGGGGGGATCCCACTAGAGCAGTAGGAGGTCACATTGTCGGCCACGCTAGCACATTCCGCCTTTACCTAAGGAAGTCGAAGGGGGGCCGCAGGATAGCTCGCCTAATCGACAGTCCAAACCTTCCAGAGGGAGAGGCAGTCTTCACCGTGACATCCGAGGGCCTGCGCGATTAGCGTGGGCCTCGGGGTCCGAGGAACCTCAAGCTGGAAGCTCGGCAAGAGCTTCTTCTACAGTACCAAGAAGAGAGAGAAAGTGCCCCTCGTCAAAACCAAGATTGAGATCAGCTGCAGAAAAAAGATCTGGCAACGTCCTTGTATTCCCAAGACTCATGGCATTTGCATAGTCATCAAGAGCTTTCTGGGGGTCACTCATTTGGGTCTTCCAGAGTTGAAGTGAACCTAGCTGGGCAATCCCATACTCGATGTAGTAGAACGGCACTCCGAAAAGATGTCCTTGCTGTTGCCAAGAAACTTCCCTGAAGTCTGTTTGCCCGGTCCAGTCCATTTCTGACCCGAACCTATCCCTGATAGAAAGCCACACCTCCTCTCTCTCTTCCCTTGAGTGACCAGGATTTGCATATATCCAATGCTGGAAAGAATCTATCGTAGCTATCCAAGGCAATAGGAAAACAACACCCTCTAGGTGGGTTCTTCTAGCCCTGTCTGCCTCATCGGATTCGTAGAACTTATCCCACCATGGTTGTGTCAGAAGCTCCATTGACATAGAAGCCACCTCTGCGAACTCAATAGGGTAATCCCTCTCGTCGATTAGATCCAGATGACCGCAATATAGGGAGTGGAAGGCGTGCCCTGCTTCGTGTATCATCGTCTCAAGATCGCCTTGTAGTCCAGCAGCGTTCATGAAGATGAAAGGAACCCTGCTCTTCTCGAGATAGTACTGATATCCTCCAGGCGCCTTGCCCTTTCTGGTATCGAGGTCCAATGTGTCCATTTCTACTAGCTTGTCAAACTTTCCTCCTAGGTCCTTCGAGATCTCGTGAAACATTTCCGAAAGCTTCTCTACCATTTCATCAACAGTTTCGAATGGCCTCAGAGGTTCTCGTCCATGAACATCGGGACCAGATCCGGACTTCTCGTTAACATCCCAGGGTTTCAGCTGACCTATCCCAAGCCCTTCGCATCTTTCTCTATTTATCTGAGCCACTAAGGGCATGCAAACAGTCTCAACAGATTGGTGGAACTCTAGGCAGTCTTCAATGGTGTAATCAAATCTGTGCATTGCCTTGAACATGTAATGAGTATAGCTATCGAATCCAGAATTTACTGCCATCTGATGCCTAATCGAGACTAATTCGTCAAAGATCTCCGACAACCTTTCGCTGTCTTCCATTCTTCTCTGAGCCATTGCAGTCCATGCAGCCTCTCGCTGCTGCCTATCGTTTGACTCAAGGTAGCTTCTCATCTGCGGGAAAGTCCTCTCTTCTCCATCGAATTCCACTGTCATGGCTCCATTGATCGCCTGAGATTCTGTGACAAGCTCGGTTTGCCTGACGCCTAGGGGAATGTTTTCTTTGCGAAAGATCTCCACATCAGTTCTCATCCCCCTGAGCATCAAATCGTAACGCCTTGGTAGGTCTCCTACCGATGGGTGCTCCACTATTCTTCTGTTTAGAGCGTCGGAGAATTCAGATAGCTTTGGCCTAACGTTCCCGGCGAAGTCTAGGAATGATCTCCTCTTCTCTTCATTCTCTGTATCACAGGTCATTGCGATGTAAAGTAGAGCTCCAGCTTCGGAAACATGCTCTGCAAGCTCGGATGAATCTGCAATTAGGCCCTCGAGGCAACTAGAGCAACTAAGCTCCCTTTCAAGAAGGCCACTCACTATCGGCTCCACGTTTTCCCACTTTGTAGGATCAAACTCTTCGGGAACAAAACCTCTTCCCATAGGGGCACCTCATTTCTTGACTGGCCTAGGTCCAAGAGGTAACGGCCCCTCATCTCTCGACCACTTTGCGCATTTCCATTCCTCAACTGCAGCCTCAACCTTTTCTCTGATGGCTTTCAATTCAGGATGTTCGGGATTCTCTCTCTCAATCCAACAGTAGGTACAGAATCTCTTCCCCTGGTGGTCTAGGAAGTTTCCAGGCGTGCAAGCTATTCCACAAGCAGAGCATGATCCGAATCCGTAGAACTTTGGCATCTTTACCGATTGTTGCTCGAATGCCTCGCCTATGAATATGACTACTCAAAAACGCTCATCTCAGATCTGATAGAGCCATATGACTCAGAAACCCTAATTCCATTTCACGGACAGTCAATTCTATAGATGGGTTATACCCTATTCTCTCTAGGCCACGAATGCTGGGTATTGGCCTCTTGGCAAGCATAGTTGCACCTAGGAGCTCAATTAGCTTGGTTGCTTCTTCGGAGGACTGATTGTAGGACTCAGAAGGGATCACGAACTCCCCAAAACCCCCCCCGAGATCATCTTCGGGAAGATATATCATCCAACACCTCTCATCCCCCACGGAGATTCCTGCACGTTCGAAAGCTCTGTTAATCTGGTGGGTCCCGGAAAGGATCCTGAGAAACTCAGTATCGGGTGTATTGGCAATCATCTCCTCCGAATCTTCATTCCTCCGTAGGGCATACCATGCTGTCCACAAATGGACTTCACTAGCAATCGAGTCGAATGAAACCAAAAGCCATCTATTACTGGTCCTCCATTCATTAACCACCGAAACTACCGAGAACACGTTTTCAATGGGTTTGGGGAGACTCAAACCCCAGGCTGGGAACCATGGAACTTGTTGGCTCCCGTCCATGTGCCCCGATGCCGTCTGGTTGAAGAATTTGATTAGCGTGATCTTCTTGCGGAATCGATGAGATTCTCCACTAGCTTAGGACTCCANCCTCTTAGATCTGCAAGCTTTTCTCTGTCNCTTTCTGTCATTTCAGAGATGTCTGAAGCACTTGAAAAACCNAGAGTAGATGCCATNTCCCTTGCTCTCACTCGCCCTACTCCCCTGATTGCAACTAGACCCAGNATGTCCGCTTTGCAGCCAAACCTAACTCTACGGTGAANCTCATCTACAGACTCGAAGAGAGTTTTGTGAGCATTACGATCAATCCTATCCATTTCATCATCCTCTAGGAGAATCCTCCTCATCGCAAAGAGCAGCCATTCAACAAGCTCGACCCTACTCCTTAGGTCNCCGGGCTGGACTCCCCATTCCTCCTCTATTGTTTCAAGCGAATCCTCTTCCATCCATGATTTAACCACCAGAGCCCCCTTGATCCTCCGTTCTTCCTCCAAGTCTACCGGTTGAGCCAGAAACTCTCTTCCATTTCCATGCATAACTTCCTGAATCGCATCTAAGTCACTCTTTCTTGGCCAGAGAGGTAAGAAATCCGGAGTGCAGGAAGCTAGATGGAGAAGACTGAGAGGAGACAACTGCCCTACTTCGTCTTTCCCTGATAGAATCTCAATTGCCTTCATTAGCCCATCGTGAATTATCTTTCCTGAGATTGGGTTTAGGTAGAGCCTTGAGATTCTAGATCCAAGTGCAGTGGGGGAATATGCCATAGCAGAAGGCTCTGGTAAGTAAGACTCCGTAGNCTCGTATTGACTGGCCTTTCTAAATCCAAAAATTGCAGGACCCTTCCTCGGTGCGAGTCTTCTCGAGAGCGACTCCTTCTTCGAAACTAAATCTAGACCAGGGATTGTTGTAGCCGAGTCTGCCCAGGTGGGCATTTCGTCCTCCCAATCTTCCTCAACATTCGAATCAGGAACCCTATCCTTTATTCGTTTCCTGACTTCTTCCGACTCCCCCAGTCTGTGTATCATTCCGTTAGAGCATAGCCAACACAAAACATCATCAGCTCTAGATTCTAGATTTTCCCTATCCATCTGACTAGCAAGAAAAGTCTTCGATAGGAAACGAGAAATTGCGTCTCTGTCATTAACTCCTGCAGTGGCCACAATGGAAAGAATATGGGTCAATAGTGCCCCATCTTCTTCTGCACGAGTAGCACTGGGGTTGGCAAGTTTGGAAGTAACGTCTTCTAAATCTCCATTTAGGTATAAATCCACCAAATCATTTTCTTCTTGGATGTTTTTCGTGACTAGGAAAGCCTCGCCAAACTCATCAAACCCNGGCCTACCAGCTCTTCCCATCATCTGNCTAACTTCCATAATCGGCAATGGCATTCTTCTGGCTGCAACAGTGCTCCATCTCTTGGAGTCTCTGACTATTACTCTGCTTGCTGGAAGATTCACACCTTGAGCCAATGTGGGGGTGGCCACTATGCATAGAAGTGAACCCTCCCTAAATGCCCCCTCCACTGTCCTTCTTTGTGCAGAAGTGAGTCCTGCATGATGGAAACCCACGCCCCCCCTAATGGAGCTCTCTAGGGATTTCACTGTAGCAGAACCATTTTCTCCGGAAGATAGTGAGTCAGCTACACTTTTCCAAGAATCCCACATCTTTTTTGTAATTTCTTTATNCCCAGATTTTTCCTTGTTCAATATATGCCTTGACAACTCTCTTGCTTCTTTCTGAGCGGAAGTCCTAGAGGAAACAAAAACCAGCATCTGCTTACCAATTCCAATCGTGTCATCCATCACAGCATGGAGATTTTTCTGAGAACCACCCTCAAGGCGCCTCTGCTCAGGCAAATCCAAACCTCNTTCTGGACTCTCCACTGAGTGATATCTAATGTCCAAACCCGTCATTGTTCCCGAGTATAGGGAAACTGGCCTCCAGTTTGATCTGATCAGCGATGCCTTCAACCATTCTGCAAGCTCCTCTGAATTACCCACCGTTGCGGAAAGGGCCAAGATCTGNGACTCAGGATTCTTGTGCCTAATCCTAGAGAGCAGAATCTCCAGAGTCGGCCCTCTGCTGTGGTCATGCATCAAATGAAACTCGTCAGCAACAACGATTCCAATATCTTGAATCAATGCAGGGTTAGATCTTAGCATCGAGTCTAGCTTCTCACTCGTACAAACAAGCACATCAAAACTATCGACTCCTCTATTCTCACTGGTCCTATCCCCAATTGCCAGTCCTACATTCAATCCAACACTGGAACAGACCTCACTCAATTCATCGAATTTTTCCGAAGCAAGTGCCTTTAGTGGAACAATGTATACACCTTTCAGNCCTTTCATCTCATTAGACAGTCTGTGTGCCAAAGTGATGTGAGCAACAAGAGACTTTCCGCTGGCAGTGGGAATGGCTAGCATAATGTTACTCCCTGCTAGTGATTGGGGAAGGGCTTCTGCCTGTGGCGGAAATAGATCCTTTATCCCCAACTTCTCCATTAGAAGTAACTTCAGACGACTGTCGAAATTGAAGTCATCAAGACTGGTACCGCTGCTCTCGCCAGTATCGTCCACGAATGAACTCGTATTCGACCGTTCTAAAGGATACCGAGTCAAAGTCAGTTCCATCTGTGAAAGGCTGGATGCCCTTCCGTGACAGCCACGAAAACTCCCTCTCCAGTCGCGCAAACCTTGTCCTCAGCCATCAGAGCCATCTTCACATTGACACTGTTGTCCCTAATGCTCGTTACCTCCCCAGTCACCCTTAGGGTAGAACCGAACGGAGTAGGCCTTCTAAGTTTGATACTGTAAGATGCAGTTACTGTGCAAGGGGGCTCGGAATCTCCTGATTTGTCCATCAGTGCAATCGCTGCTGTCCAGTTCCCATGGCAGTCAAGAAGAGTACCAATTATTCCTCCATTTATCATTCCAGGAAATGCCTGGTGTTCCATAGATGGTTCGAACTCCATTTCCAAACCAGACTCTGATCTGAAAGACCTGATCTTGAGGCCTTCCTCGTTTGCCGGACCGCATCCAAAACAAATGCTACTNGGAGCGTGGAGCTCTTGCACAGATAGCCCCCCCGAGTCGCCCATATTCCACTAAGGCATGCCAAAGGAGTTGAACATTACCGACCCACCTCTTACGCATTGTATTAATTCACCAATCCCTCGCGCAGAAGGTGAAGGAGGACGAGAAGACCTCGGTTGAAGGTGCGAAGGAAACTCATCAAGACAAGCCAGCACCTCGAAGAAAGAGAAGAAGATTTGCTCCAATAAAAATAGCAAATCAAATTCCAATGCGACGCAGAAAGGAGATTGAGAGAGCATTGGGGGAGGTCGGTGAGACCCCTGCAAAATGGTCTAGGAAGGATGGTTCGAAGAACCACGTTTTCATGAGGAAGAGAATCAAGCCTGGGACAATTAGGCATCTTGAGTATGACTTACTTGACGTAGAGATTGGAGAGTCATGGCCCGTCCCTATCAGCATTGTTCATGGAGCAAGACCTGGACCAGTAGTGACTCTGCTGGGAGCTATTCACGGCGACGAACTAGTTGGACCACTAGCTCTGACATACCTTTGTGGCCCTAATTTCATGGGCCCGGAAAAGGTCATCGATGCTAGCGTTCTAGCAGGAACAATTAGGATTGCCCCTATAGTCAACCTACCTGGTTATAGGAGGATGATCAGGGACTTCCCCGATGGAAGGGACTTGAATAGGTGCTTTCCTGGAAAGTCAGACAGNAACACAACATCTCGTGTTGCGAACAAGCTTTGGGACAAGATCATCTCAAGCAGCGACTATATNGTAGATCTTCACACTGCAGCCAAAGGAAGGACAAACATTCCTCAGATTAGGGCTAATCTGGCCCATGCAAGTAGCAACAGAATTGCGCGCTCATTTGGTATAGAGACTATTCTAGACAGCGAGGGTCCTAGGGGGTCACTCAGGAGGGTAGCAAACGATCACGATATAGCCTGCATAACATATGAGGGAGGAGCTTCAGACGAAGCAGACCCTGAGTCAGTCCAGATAGCAATGTATGGGATCATCAATCTTCTTCGGAGCCTCAGGATGTTACCGGGATTTCCGAGCAAACCCCGTTTCAGGATGCTGGCTTCGGGATCAGTGTGGATTCGATCTGACCAAGGTGGCCTCCTGGACGTACTTGCTCCTGCTGGAAGCTTCGTTGAGGAAGGTGAGATTGTTGCTACTATAACCGATCCAGAGCTCCCGGGGGTACAACACGATGTGATTTCTCCAATTCGAGGGTTGTTGATTAGCTCAGCGACTCATCCGTTTGTCAATTCCGGCTCACCTATAGGACACCTACTCCCTGTTAAGAGAGGCGTAGCCACGCTCAAGAAAAGGCTAGACGACGAGGGCTGCCTCATCATTAGNGGCTCAGACGGAGAGCCACCTTGGAGAGAGGACGAAGAAATAGAGGACATCGCAATTTTCGGAGAGTGGTCGGGAGGATCACCAGATGCAGAATGGGGTCCACAGGACTCATCAGAGGAAGAAGACAGCTAGCTCAATCTNTGCAATCAAGACTCTCTAAACTCACTTTTTCTGTTCTTCTGACCAAGAGAAGTCTGGTGCCGAGGGCAATTCCAGTCCCCTTCTCTCTGGCCTAATAGAAAGCCTCTCTGGGGTTACTCCGTAGGCCTCCAAAGCATCTTGCAATTTTCTACTCTTGGCATATCTCAATCCAACTAGNACTCCTCCTCCGGAAATTCCCACTAAGAATACGAGAGCTCCAATAAATAGAGTGGCTTCGGAAATATTTGGAATCAAACCAGACTCTTCTTCCGGCTCTACCCAAATTGAAACCTGAACAGTCCACTCAATCTCCGTGACAAATCCTTCTTCTGAGATAACTGCCTTCACTTTTTGCATCGAATCTCCCTCGCCACAGATCTGTCTCTGGATGTCGTCCAATGGGTTCTTGCAGTCTATTGTTGGAATTGTTACGGATCTCCCATTTTCACTAGTCTTCGAAGCCAACGAAAGCCCCGAAATAGACCAAGAGAGATGAACTCCATCTGACATCTGGATCCCTGTTAGGGAAATGGTGATTGAGCTGTTTGCGGAATCCCAGAAGTTCGGCTGAGTGTCGAAAAACCTAGGTCCATCTAGGATCGANCCATCTTCACTAAACACGACNCCTCTCGTTTTTTCTTTGTTCGAACCAAGCTCGGCCAACCTGTCGATCGACTCATCAACTAATCCATCGCAGTTGTCATCAACCTGATTCCACTGTTCTGTAGCACCAGGGAAAATGCTTCCAACTAGATCGTTGCAGTCCTGGAATTCATAGAATCCGTCCATATCGCTGTCGTAGTCGTAAACCAAGGGACTCGTTTCGCCTCCTACAATCTCTGCCCAGTCATCCATCCCATCTTGGTCGGAGTCTACTGAATCGGGACTAGTGCTATAGTTATGGAATTCAGAGAAGTCGGATAGACCGTCTCCATCAGAGTCCAAATCATAGAAGTCCTCATCAATCAATTCGTCGCAGTCGTTGTCCTTTCCATCCAGTTCCTCTGGCCTCTCTGGTGATCTCTCGAAATCACCATCATCACAGTCCTGGAAATGGTACCATCCATCAAGATCAGAGTCTGGATCAGGAGATAGAGGATCCGACTTGTGTTCGTTCACTTCTATCCCATCAGGGAGCCCATCTCCGTCACTGTCGCCATTGTTTGGGTCGGTGGAATAATCATAATACTCGGCGTAATCAGTAATTCCATCCATATCTGAGTCAACCCAGAAGAAGTCCTCATCGACCATTCCATCACAGTCATTGTCGAGAGTATCAAGCTCTTCGGCCAGCAAAGGGGACAAGTTGACATCATTGTCATCACAGTCGTCAAACCAGTATACTCCATCACCATCGTTATCGATATCTACGAACAAAGGATCACTGCCAAATTCAACAATCTCCTGGTAATCGCTCAAACCGTCGCTATCAGAATCGGGGCTGTTTATGCTTGTACCGTAAAGATTGTACTCTTCCCAGTCAGACAGCCCGTCACTATCTTGGTCAATCTCATCAAATCCCTCATCAATAAATCCGTCGCAGTCATCGTCTTTTCCATTTAGAAGCTCTTGAATACTAGGGTTTACACCCGGGTCATCGTCATCACAGTCCTCGAAATGGTAATACGAATCTGAGTCGTTGTCAGGATCGAAAACGATTGGGTCGGAAGACCAGATTTTGACTTCGTCATAATCGCTAATTCCATCCCCGTCGGAATCCTGGGAATTAGGGCTACTGCCATAAATGAAGACCTCATTATAGTCTCCAAGGCCATCTCCATCAGAGTCAGGATTCAAAGGATTAGAAGAATATGTCATTATCTCTTCGTAATCGCTAAGTCCGTCGTCATCGGTGTCGTTATCTCGAGGATCAGTCTTGTGAAAGACCGTCTCGTTGGCATCACTCAAACCATCTCCGTCATCGTCATCGTCCACGTAGTCGCATATCCCGTCCGAGTCGAGGTCACCAGGGGTTGAGCTGTTGTCCAGGGGGTCGGAGTCGCATGACTCCTCTAGCGAGTCCCCGAATCCATCTCCGTCATCGTCATCGTCCACGTAGTCGCATATCCCGTCCGAGTCGAGGTCACCAGGGGTTGAGCTGTTGTCCAGGGGGTCGGAACCGCAGTTTTCTTCGATGTCATCGCTCCAACCGTCGTTATCGTCGTCATCGTCATTGTAATCCGGCCATCCATCGCCATCAGAATCAGAAACATTTCCTACTCCATGGAATGAAATCTCCCATGAGTTAAATGTTCCAGAGTTCGAATCACTCACTGAATCCCTAACCATCAAGGTCCAGTTTCCGGATGAAGACTCTCCCCAGTGCTGAACAGTTCCGAATGTCCAGTTCGAGTAATCGTTATTGTTGTCGTTTCTCTCCTCGGCCAACCAGGACTGATGGCCGCTTGGAGACTCCAGAACAATGTCGAGATCACCTCTAGCTGTGTGCGAGATGTCGACTGTCACGTCGATAGACTCTAGTTGCAAGTCTACCGGAACGGAGATTTCGAATTCGGTCCAGCTCGACCCTCCGTTCGGAATGGGGGTCGAATTGGAGAATGGTCCGAAGCTAGCATTCACTTCCTGACCACTTGAGCTCCAATTCTCAGCCATCGAAACAGCAGCTCCAGCATCCACCGTTCCAAAACCGTATTTGTGAGAAACTAGGTGACCTGCCCCATTTTCATTCCATGAAGAATCATTCTCGTCATTCTTCTTTGAGCTCAGAACCAGAATATTCTGAACATCCCTCCAAGTCAGGTTTCTATTTGCCTCGATCATCAGAGCTATCACTCCCGAAGCCAAAGGTGTGGCGCTAGAGGTCCCTCCGAAAGTGTGGGTGATATTTCCCGAAGTGTTGTACCCGCCAGAACCAGTGTTATCTGTGGTGGTGATNCCTACTCCAGACCCACTTGAGTGCGCAGCTACTAGAATATTCGCTCCGGGTTCAGCGTAGGGAGATTGAACCCCAGTATGGCTCACTGCTGTGACAGCTATGGTGAATCTACTATTTGCATAACCATCGTAGTTCGAGTTGTCATCCGACCCCAATCCATTTCCTGCCGCCCAAGTGATAATGTTCCCAAGACCATCCCTTCCGCTGTATACATCATTCTCAAATGCGGCAATAGTCAGAGGCCCTATAGGGTCTAGAGAAACCCCATCGTCATCTGGGCCCCATGAATTGGAGTAGATATCAATCTGATTGTTTTGGAAGCTTAGTGTGCTTGCTGCAGTAGAATCTGAGAAACCACAAGAAATCAAACGGTGAGCTGCAAATGCCGCTCCGAATGCCGCTCCGATAACATCGATGTTGTTCTGCCCAACTGCAGCGGCGACTCCTGCCACTGCCGTGCCGTGCTCATCGTTTACCGAAGGACTCGGGTCTGTATCAGAACCACACCAGTCGTAGGATAGAGAAGAAACATAATTGGATGCGAGATCAGCGTGAGCATGATCCACTCCATCATCAATGATGCTAATTGTTACTCCTGTACCATTGTAGCTGTCCCAAACCTCAGTGATATTCGCATCCTCACCAATCGTCCCTGAAGACTGGCCTGAATTTTGAAGGTGCCATTGGTCCTCGAAATTCGGATCGTTAGGAATCAGCCTCGGGGAGAACTCCTGCTTCACTAACGGTGAGAATGACTCTATTTGGCCGGATTCTAGTGAGTCAGTCAGCCTATCAAGAGCCGATTTCGGATTATTGAAATTCCATATGTAAGCCCCCACTAGGGAAGGAGAAGGGGTCGAACTGTCCGGCGAGGCCATTGTTCTAGGATGATCTTCAATGGCGATCCCTGTTACAACTAGCCATGATTCAGTAATCAAAAGCTGAGCCTGATCATACGAATCAATATCCGAGACTCTTTCTAANGCAATCTGAACGGCTCTAGAGTATGTGTGACTGACCTCAGAATTGACAAATTGTTTTGAGTCATGCAATTGTTCTGCCGTTGAATGCGTAATTGGGGAGAAAATCAGCATAGCGATCAGCAAGGATGCGATTCTCACAGCCCACCTCCAACAACAGGAGAATATAGCCGTTCGTCTTCCATGTTAGAATAAACTAACCTTCTAAGCTTCAGAAGAAGACAATCTCCAATACAAGAAGGGAGCTATGACCAAGTACATCAGAACTCCGTAAACTCCAGATGGGAGGCTCAGTGTGGAGAGTCCTCCATCTTCGGCAGCTAGGATCAAACCTCCAACTGTAATTCCTACAGTTGCATTCTGGATGCCACTTTCGATCGATACAGTTGTTGCCTTGACNTCCTCTAGGTCAAGCAACTTTGCGCTTTGGTAACCAACTGTAAGCATAATCACATTAAGTGCGATGACCGAGGGACCAAGTGTCCCAATATTGTCCATTAATGTGTCCCATTCACTAATTATGGCAGCTAGGACGATTATCACGAAAAGTATAGCAGCAGCAGAATTCACTCCTTTTTCCACCTTNTCCGCTATCCCCTCCCTCATGCTTCTCACGACCATTCCAACCAGAACTGGTATTGTGGTCAGTAAGAACATTGTAATCCCTAGGCCCACAATGTCGAAATCATCACCCCCTACATCGAAATGATCCATCGATAGTCCCACGATCACGGGAAGGGTGAGAACCGAGACAATTGACACAACCGCCGTATAGGATATTGATAGGGCGGTGTCTCCCTTTGCAAGCTTGGTGAGAATGTTGGAAGTCACTCCTCCTGGACAGCATGCTAGGATCATCACCCCAACCGCCAATTCTCCTTCTAACCCAGACAGAGTAGCAATAGAGAAACCCACTATAGGGAGAACGAGCATCTGATTTGAGACCCCTATTGCGAAAGCCTTTGGCTCTCTGAAAACCAAGGAGAAATCATCAGCAGTCAGTCCAAGTCCTAGTGAGAACATAATGAATGCCAACGATAAAGGAAGAACTACATCGATGATTACATTCCCTTCTTCTTCGGATTCTTCTTGTGCATGCACAGGTGATGCCAGCATTACTAGCACGACCAGGGCCGTTATGGCTACTGAACTAGGTCTCATGTATGTCGAGTAATTTGCTGTGGTATAACTTGTCCGATGTCTAAGCTTTCCTGAATTCCGCGATTGCTGCGTGAACTTCTTCGTCCGACATCATGCGTCTTTTGCTCTTTGCTACCTCGAACAAATGTGCTACTATATTCTCTTCAGCCTGGTATCCATTGCTCTCGAGCCAATGAATTACGTTAGACCGACCACTCATATGTCCAATTCTGATGATTTGCTTTAGCCCGAAGTCTCCTGCTGGCACACCAGAATAAACTCTGTCTGCTAGCCAGTTGTCTCCCTTCCTCATCGCTTTGATTACAGCAGAAGCATGAACTCCGGTACCAGTCTCGAAGGCATCTTCCCCGAAGACTGGATAATTATGTGGGAGGGCCACCTCGATGTACTCATTTGCCTTCGTCATATACTCGTTTAGCGAAGTCAAGTCATTCTTGATTACCCCCATTAGACTGAGATTTACCAAGGTCTGGTCCAGGGGCGCGTTTCCTGCTCTCTCGCCAACTCCAAGGGCAGTGCCGTGAATCACATCAGCACCTGCTTCGTAAGCAGCCAGGTTGTTGGCAACACCCAGTCCTCTGTCTTGATGCCCATGCCAATTTACCTCTATGTCTCTCCTCTTTGCCCCCGAATCGGGAATCACCTCTTCCTGAATAAATCCAAGCAGCTTCCTTACCCCATTCGGAGTAACATGCCCGCAGGTATCGCATACGCAGATTCTGTCTGCCCCGAGCTCTATTGCCCTAGAGTAAACCTCCTTGATCTCTTCCGGTTTACTTCTAGTGGTGTCTTCAGTGACAAACATTACTGGGACATCGTTGTCTACAGCATAGCTGACTGCCGATTCCGCCGTGGCGAGAATCTTTTCCATTGTCCAATCCTCAGCAAATTGCCTAATTGGACTAGTTCCCAAGAAGGCACTGGCCTGAATCTGCCTTTCGTGCTTAGCCTGGAGGTCAACCAGTGGCTCTATGTCCGAGACTACGGTTCTTACTGCACACCCTGGCCTTATTTGGTAGTCGTTTTCACCCATATGACTCAGCATCGAGTCTATGTGATCGACGTGAAAAGGACCAGCTCCTGGTAGGCCTAGGTCGACCTTCTGAATACCTAGCTTCTCCATGTAGTCGATCAACTCAATTTTCTGTTCAATCGAAGGGTTTCTAGCACTTGGACTCTGGAGTCCGTCTCTTAGAGTCTCGTCGTCAAACCATAAATCGTGAGGGTGATTCGACTTTACTCGATCTATTGAGTAGTCAATCTCGTTCCAGTCGTAAATTAGATCTCCCTCATCCACTGGCTCACCCGTGCACCCCCATAGTTCGCTCGGTGTTTGAAACCATCGGGCTACTTTGAGTGAGACCCCATCTCAGTTCTTGCGATTGAAAGAAACGCAATCCCAAATCCTAGGATGGAACCTGTAAATCCTAGACTCGCAGTTACAAGTACGATAAACATCAGTGTCAGATATAATAAGGAAACGAAGAACGAACTAGAAGCACTGGCAATTCTACCAGATTCATCCGGTTTCTCTTTAACATCTATTCTCCAAACTGTTGAAGAGTACCATAAACTTAGTCCGACAGTTGAAGATCCAAGAAGAAGATAATCTAAGTCCATTGGTTCCATTTCTCCGAACGATTCAGGAGCTGTGAAAGAAAGCAAAACCAAGAGTATGCAATAAGCCTTCATTTCAATTATCGTCCTTTCTGGACCTTTGACATTAGGCATCATAGGAACTCCAACATTGGAGTAATCATCAGAACGATAGAGGGCTAGGGCCCAGAAGTGAGGAGGCGTCCACAGGAAAATCAGGATGAACATGTACCATGGAACAAGACTGCCTATGTCAAAGATTGAAAGAATTAGGGAGCCCACAGAATCAAGAGACAAAATCAGGCTTTCTTCGCTTGCAGCCCAGGCAATTACAGGAGGCGTCGATCCCGCAACTCCCCCAATTACTATGTTCTGAGGTGTGGACCTCTTAAGCCACATACTATAGATAATAACATAGAATAAGATGCTAAAAGCAGACCAGAAAGCAGCCACTGCGTTGGAAAGTAAGTAGAACCAAGAAGTGCCAAGAACTGAAATTACAAGACCAAAGTATAGGGCAGACTCGGGACTAACTTTTCCCTTCGGAATGGCCCTATTTGCTGTCCTACTCATCTTCGGATCAATATCTCTATCGTACCACATGTTGACGGCATTAGCACCCCCTGCAGTAAGATATCCTCCTACAAAGACAATCCCCATAGTGTAAATTGTGTCAAACCCCAAACCCGTCCCAATAGAGTCGTGAACTAGAACAGAGCACATTGCCGTAATTTGCAGAAGCACCACTACTCTTGGCTTTGTTAGTGAAATGAAGTCAGAAACACCGCCCAACTAAACAACCTCCTCATTAGAAATAGAGCAACCAACCCATGTCGTTGCTAGAGCAAGGAAAGTTAGCGATGCCAGCATCAGATGAACCAACGAGAGAAACTCAAAGAATCCTTCCTCCATATCCCATGTTAGGATGTAAGTAGCACCCACTGCTACATTTGCCGTGAAGATGCCAGCAGACGCCCATATCCAACGAAAAATAACCTCTCCGGGGCAATCCATCCAATCCTTCCAGGCAAAATATGAAGCCACGATTAGTGAGGTCCAGACTATTCCGACAATCCATCTATGAATCATTTTCGATTGAGCAATTAAATCATCTATGGGTTGGACAAATTCACCCTGACAAAGGGGCCATGAGTCTGGGAAACCACTGACTCCACAACCAGAATTTGCACCCGGAGTGGTCGATACGAATGTTCCTGAGAAGATAGAAATAAAAGCTCCCAAAGAAAGCAAAAGTATCCTCAATCTCCACTTGGCAGAAACCCCCACATCGAAGCAAATCCATTTTGGCAATCCACCTCCTGCTCTACATATCGAAATCCATAGCCATACTAGGCTCATTGTAAATAAGAGAGCTGAGCTCAGATGTAGGGCAACACTCCAGTGTAGATTGTCCATCTCCACAGTTAGCCAACCAACAGCTCCCTGCCAAATGATCAGAACAGCTGAGATTGTAGATGCTAGCAATACCTCTCCTTCTGAATCCTCGCTCTTTCGGATGAGATACCAATTTATGAGAACCAGAGGACCGAGAATAGCCCCTGCTAGCAACCTGTGAAACCACTCAGTGAAGATCTGGAAAGTGGTGTACCTATGGCCCGATCCTCTAGAGTCGACCTCGTCAGGATTTTCTTCCCACCAATCCCCCTGTTCCTCTTCCGAGACCTCGAAACCCCAAGTGCCGAAGCATGTAGGCCAATCCGGACAAGACTCCCCAGCATCATAGATTCGAATTAAACCCCCAAGGCCAATCACCACGGCTGTAACTATCAGCATCCAAGCAGTAAGCTTCTTCGATAGCTCCAAGGAAGACAATTACAATCATCCCCTGTCAGGGGCCTCTGCCCTTCACTGTTCCTCGATATGAGGGTCGATGTCAATGGGGATTCTATTCTGCTCATACTCTAGGGTCGCGATCTTCATTGGATCTAGAACAACTTTCTCTTTAGCATCATCAACTCCATACAGCTGGACAAGCTCGTCATTGAACTTCTCCCTAAGCTCATCCTCTGATACAAACAAGGGTGCTCCCATGCTGATCTGAAGGGCTCTTGCCCCGATTATTCTGGCCTTTTCGAATCTTGTGTGGGCACGTGTGGGCTCAACCATCGAGCGGGCGACCGGAGACCCCCAAATAAGGTCTATGACTGGGATTCTGAACTATTTTGTCTCAATCATCATGGCTACGGCGTTACCACCACCGAGACACATGGTCACAATGCCCCTTTCACCCTGGGTCCTAATTAGAGCATTAACGAGAGTCATCAGGCATCTAGTTCCAGTTGAACCGAGTGGATGGCCAATAGCTACGGCACCACCATGGGGATTGAAAGATTCCTCGTGGAACTCGAAGGCCTCTTTGATAGCGCATGACGCTGAAGAAAAAGCCTCATTATGCTCCAAGATATCCACATCTCCAATCGAGAATCCAGTTTCATCTAGCAACTTTTCTACCGTTGGAATTGGAGCCGACATCACCCTGGAAGACTCTACTCCAGACGTTGAATAACCCACAATCCTAGCCAAAATAGGAAGATCAAGGTCATTGGCTGCGTCCTCAGAAGCAATTAGGACAGCAGAACCCCCATCCGATACTTGACTCGCATTGCCTGCCGTGACTTGCCCATTCTCCTTGAAGACGGCTTTTAGATTGGACAGAATCTCTACCGTAGTGCTAGGCCTAATCCCTTCGTCCCTTTCCAATGAGTCTACTGGGAAGACTTCGCTTTCCAGCCAACCTTCGTCCCAGGCCTTGTTTGCCAGAGTGTGAGATCTAACAGAGAATGAATCCGCTTGCTCTCTGGTTATCCCGTGCTCTAAAGCCACAGTTTCTCCTGTGCTACCCATCGCCTCATTTGTGAAAGCATCGTTGAGCCCATCATTCATCAGGATCGACTCTAGTGAAGAGAATGAGACATCCTCTCCCCTTTTCACGCTCCTGACAAAATGAGGGGCATTGCTCATGGATTCCATTCCACCAGCAACGACTACTCTTGAGACTCCTGCTCTGATTTCTGTTGCTCCGATCATTACCGCCTTAAGGCTTGATCCACAGACCTTGTTGATTGTCGTGCATGGGGTTTCCACAGGCATCCCTGCCCCAATGGCAACCTGTCTAGCGGGGGCCTGGCCAGATCCCGCTTGGAGCACTTGTCCCATGTACAACTGATCAATAACCCCGCTAGACGGGTCTATCCCTGCTCTGGATAGAACCTCTCTGACTGCCAAAGTACCAAGTTCTACTGCGCTGTATCCAGACAACGCCCCCCTGTACTTTCCCACTGGAGTACGGGCGTATGCGCAAATTACTGGAACGTNCATGTTCGGCCGACTGAAGACTCAGTATTCAATGGCACGATTCGTATTGTTCTATGAATCTGCAGTGTAGCCATAGAAACTAGCATTTTGTAGCTCCGGCCTCTTCTGAGGTTTCACAAGGATAGTCCTAACTTCCCAGAGGTCCTTGAAGATCCTGTATCTTGCTGTGGCATCCAAGTAGTCTACTCCACTTGTCCCACCTGTCCCAGTTCTCTTCCCGATTATCCTCTCTACCATTCTAGCATGGTCATGCCTCCATTTAGCCATTGACTCCTCGAGCTCTACGAAGGCATCAATCAGCCTCCGAGGCCAAGTTAGCAGAGGAAGCTCTCGATAAGACTCAATGAATAGGAGACCCGCACGCGCTCGATCTACATTCCCATCGGGCTTGAGAAATTCAATAGCAGACTCATGGGCGGACTCGAACCTTGCCTTCACAGAATCCACGTCGTTTGCACCCACAGAAATCATCCTATCCAACGCTTCTTGCCCCATTCTTCTATGAGAATCGATATGATCCTCGACATAGTTGATTACTTCTTCGTCGTCGCCATCGCTTCCGAATGTTGACCCCATTATCGGAGTCCTCTCCACCCACCTCATCAATGAGTCGTTCAACGAGTCCTGGTGCAATCTGGACTCAAGCCTCTCTAGAACTTCCTGGTCTTCACCTCCCCTCTGTGCCAATTTCCTGAATGTAGTAATGGGATCTACTCCAAACATCCTATCTTCTACTTTCAATCCCAATAGTGCCTCAAACTCCCTCATCTGGAAGGACTCGAAGCCCGATGCGGTGCCAAGCCCGTCTCTGAAAGCAAGAAATCCCTGCGGAGTCAGAGTCTCTAGGACCGTCCACTGATTTGCCATCAGCCGGAAAATCTCGGTGGTTCTTGAGAGATGATCAACCGCACGTGGAATATCGTCTTCAGGAACAGGTACCTTGGACAAAATGTCCCTTGCTTCTGTCAGCTCCCTGATAATCTGCTTAAACCAGAGTTCGAACGTCTGGTGCACAATAATGAAGTGCATTTCATCCGAAGAAACTCCCCGCTCTTCGCCTTGTAATTTCAACAAATCGTGAAGTCTCAGATAGTCGCCATAGGTCCAATTCTCGGATCCACCGTTGCTACTCATGAACCACCCATGAGGGATAGCACTTGAAGGGTTGTCGCCCGACTAGAATTACTATATTACTCCATCATTCCCATCATTGCATGGCGGAACCCGGGGAATTGCCCATTTATCCGGATTCACATAGGCCGGATTTTGCGGCTAATCTCTTAGTTGAGGATGACTTGGAACTCAACGAACCCAATGAAGAAGACGCAGAGGAGCTATTTTCACTAGTAGAGGAAAATAGAGAATATCTTCGAGAATGGCTACCTTGGTTGGATGATGTAAGCTCAGTTGAAGATGAAAAATCTCTCATTAGAATGGAGGCGCAGAAGAAAGGCTCATCCAAGATTTACCTGATCCGTATAAGTGGGAGGATTGTTGGGGTTCTGGGCCTAAATTGGGTCGATTGGGATAATAGAAGCTTCGGCTTGGGTTACTGGCTTTCAGAGGACTCTACTGGCCAAGGAATCATCACAAAATCCTGCTCCAGGCTAATTGACCACTGCTTCACCAATCTGCGACTTCATAGATCGGTGATTGAGGCAGCTGTTGAAAATCACTCCAGCATATCTGTCGCTGAGAGACTGGGAATGAGACTTGAGGGCACCTCTAGGGATAGGGAGTGGTTGTATGACCACTATGTAGATTCAGTGATGTACGCAATTACCTCCTCAGAGTGGAAGAAAGACTAGGGATGGATAAGGCCATTATCTTCTATCATGCACCCTCCCGGGGGGAGGCAAGATAGCACGTCTTCATGAGCCAATCCAGTGGATTTTGAAATCTTGTTTGCTACACTTTCCTTCTTCTCCCTTCCTGGGATAACTTTTGCCCACCTGTCGCACAATTCGGAGATCGTTTTCGGAACTCCTGAGATGGGCATTGGGACGCCATTAACCACTCCCAAACCTACAGCTAGCTCAAGGGGCAGGCTCCTGTGCCAGCTTCTCTCTCCTCTGACCACAAATGACCCCCTAGCTAGTGACTCGCCTGTCTCTGTTGTCTTCGACACCTGACTAGACCTAACATGAAATGCGGTGGCAGATCCACCCCCTCCCCCCCAGGCCCTGGACCAGCAAACTGCAATCTGAGCGGCCTCGGACAACACGGACGGATCCAAATCCCTAGCATCTTCCATATCCTCTCCAAGGATTTGGGAAAGTTGCATAGACGCAACTCCGTCTGGAACAATTCCAGCTGCCGATTTACTTGGAATCAACCCATCCTTTAGCTTGAGAGAGCATGAAGGAGCACCATGCAGGTCCGCATGGAAGTACAGGTCTCTTGGGGAAAGATGCTTTCGTACCAATACATCGTTACCCTTAGCATCCTTACCTCCAATGATCAGGTTTCCCCCTGAAACTACACTCCACCTATACTTCTCGAACCAGAACCTCCTGGCCCTCCCCCTACCTCTAAGCTTTCCAGAAGCAGCTTCCTTGGCAGCTCTCTTTTCAGCCCTGCTTCGAGACTCTTCAGTTTTTTCTAGAGCTTCGAGAGCTCCCTTGGCCTTGTTCTTCTGAATACGAGCTTCTTGAAAGTACCTTTGTGCGTTCTGATGCACGGTCTTTGAGACTTCAAGAGTGATGCTCGCACCTGGCTCTCCCTCTTCATCAGGCAGGAAGGCCACTACAGAATGCTTTGATGGGTCAACGCTGTCGATCCATTCCACTTCGAAAACAACCTCCGCAATATCCTGCCATCCCTTATTNTCAACAGCCCTATTTAGTTGTGAAATAATTGAATCCACATGCTCCCAATTTTCCTGGATAGACTTTCCAAGGTTCTGAGTAATTGCAGCTCTCTGATTGAATTTTTCGATAGCAGCCCTCTGCTGCGAGGCCCTTCTTGAAAGCTTGGCACCCTCGTCCTCAGCCCTATCTCCTGCCTCGACCAACTTCTCTTCTTCTCTGCGAATGAAGGCAGCTGCATCGTGAGATCCGAATGCACAGTCGTAGGCATAGGAAAGGCTGGAGACTGAAACCCTACTATCATCGGACATTTTTGGTAGTTTGATTGGTGAGAATTCGATGATTGCTGCGGATGCAGAGTCCCTTTCCGATTCGTTATCGGCTTCGTTCCAAGACTTCTTCGCATCCTTATCAGAAAGCCAGATATTCGCTCCTTTCCCTTTCTCAAGTCCTTCCAGCATTTTCTTGAATGACTCCTCTAAAGAATCTCTCTGGCTTTCTGAAAGAGATTTACTGATCAAGTCCTCCTCCAGATTTGAAATCGAACAGGCTGCAGATCCGTAAATTCTGCCAAGGTTCACCCTTGATGCTAGGGTTCTAATTAGGGCATGTTCACTACCATCGAGAATCTTATCTAGCTCTTCTCTACTGATTGATCTCGGATCTACTGCTTCGGGAGGTGGTTGGTATCGAACCCCCTTCTTGAGAGACCTGCTAGCGTACTTTGCATGAGTCAGTGGCCGGATTATTACTCCTTTCCCATCAAGAAGGAGGACATTGCCGTCTCTGAATAGCTCTATTATCAGACTAAGATTTCCTCCTCCGTGCTCAAAGCCTAGTCGGATAACTCTGTCAAATCCGAATTGCTCAACCTCAACAAGTCTGGCGTTGTTCAGGTGCTTCCTTAGAATCATCGCAAATTGTGAAGGTTGAGGTGGCATCGGCCTATCTCTATTGGAAGCATAAACCCTCAATCCCCTCACAATTACCAAGTCTGTTGATGGCTTTCCCTTCTGATTCAACCTAACAACAATCTGCTCGTAGTGAGGCTGGTAAGCTTTCCTTACCCTTGCTCCAATCATTTCTGATAGCTCTCGAACTATGCGTGCTATCTCGAATGAGGAAGACTGTTCTCGCATGTCACTCGTTCTACTCAGCCCGAGGGCCCTTCATCAGGGAATCGATAGAATCGGTCAAATCAATTCCCAATAGAAGAATTGAACTCTTCAATTTCCTTCAGAACTCCTGGTTCGTGAGCATACTGGTTTGACGAGACCTCGATTAATTGGCAGTTGGGGATGGAATCTACCACCCTCTGTACCTTGTCGAAGTCATGGATTGTGTCTGAGGTTGCCGTCATCACTGCACACGGGACTTCAATGGCCGACAGATCATCCGGTAGCTTGTAACCGATGTTCCACCTTGCAGATAGGAGCATTCTTTCGACGTCTTGGGCAAGCAGAGCACGTCTGTATCGAATCTTTTGACCCTCTTCCTTGGTTCTCCTATCTACTACCCATGCCACAAAGCCCACTAATTTTCTGTATACGAACATAGGAAAGGGAGCGAATATTATCGCCTTGGACCAAAGTGGGAATTCGAAGTCTGGATTCGGTGCAAGAAGAACCGAGCTTCTCCCCCCCAGCTCCCTCCTCTGGTAGGCGTCAATGAGGAGGGTTGATCCCAGGGAGGAGGAGTACCAGTCTACCTTGGAATGGTCTATTCCCAATGTTTCCAGTACGGCGGCAATGTCGTTAGAGTGCCTTTCTATGGAGAAGTCGGACTTTGAAATTCTCCTATCGATTCTCGCACTCGCCTTCTCCCTTGTCTCAATGTAGACCAGATGCCTGCTCTTAACCCACTCAGAGACTAGTGGCTTCCATCCCTCGAACATTGAACCCCAACCAGGCACCATGACTACTGTTCCGTCGGATGTATCCTCTGCCCTCGCAGGCTTCCAAACAATCACTCTGATTGATACTCCGGGCTCTACTTCAACCAATAGTTCCTCAGCATCGGCTCCATCCAGTTCTGGGGCCCCATTCCAGTGTCCATCCACAAACACTTGGAGCGGCTTATTGGTATCACAATTTCTCTAAGGGGGAATCATCTTCTGCGGCCGCCGGAGGACCTTCTCCCTCCGCCACCTGATCTTCTNCCTCCGCCCGTGGAACGCCTACCTCCAGAACTTCTCCGCCCCGTTCTTATCCTGGATCGTGCCCTATGGACACGCCTCGGCCTTCCGAACATCCTACGACCCCATCCCCAACGTCCTTGGTGGTGGTAGTGGTGCACTGCCCCTCCTGATACTTCCCCACCTTCCCCGCCTTGGGAAAACATTCCTGGGGTGCCCTCTACAATGCGGCTTTCTCCATAATCGAAGTCCTTGGGAGTATTGCTGAACCTAGCGTTTACAAGCNTGACCATTAGAAGTAATAAGAAAAATGGCATGCAGCAAAACCAGATGAGGAATTCAGTACCACCGGGCGTACTCAGTTGATTATTTTCTGGTTTATTCTTGTCGTACCAGACAGTCACTGCGCTGCCTATGGGGATGACGTTGAACTCGACCTCCTCCAAGCAGGGGTCATCCCACGATCCGATTGTAATGCCGTCCTCTCCAGAGTAAACTGCCCCGTCAAAGGTGAATTCGTAGTCGACATCAGCCCCACACTCATACNGTAGGTAGTATTGGCAGTCGTAGTACTCGTCGTTGTACTCGTCGTACAGGCAATCCTCAATCTCGTATTCATCCTCCCACCACGAGGTACCCAAGAGTACTGTTCCTTCGCCAGCCTCCCAATCCTTCTCATCAGAGGAAATGACCATTCCCATCCCTAGGGTGAATATGACTAGCATTGCAGATACTCCGATGGTGATTGCTTCTTCCGGGGTAAGCCACCATAGCCCCATAACCCCTCCCCCAGTCTCATGGGCAATCTTCTCCTCACGGGTGATCTCTCCGTCCCCGTCTCTGTCCACTTCGTATACCATTGGGGTTGTTTTCTTGGTCCAGGCCAGCTTCCTCTTAGCCTCGGACTCTTCGAACTCAATTTGGGCCATCTTGGCCTCATGCTCGGCTTGCGCTATCTCTTCCTCGCGAGTTTCATCTTCCTGCTGAGGTCCATCGGTATCATCCTCGATTTTGTCTTTGTCCCACCACTTTTCCTCAGGCATGGATTCTGGAAGGTCTTCATACAGAATTAGTTTGTCATCATCTTGTGTGAACTCAATGTGTTTAAGGAAGGACATCCCTAGGAGAACTTCTGAAATCTCCATATCAGGAATTATTCCACCGAGGACACCTGTGACTTCGATTTCTCCTATCCTTACCGACTCTAATCTAGTATCGAAGGATTCAGCAGTGCCCGCTGCCGTATTTGACATCCTTGACCTGCCCCTTTTCAGACCTATGCTATTTGCCAACCTATCAGACATTGAGCAGCGATTTGCACCAGTATCTACCAGGAAGGTAACTCTATGGTCATTGATGTGCCCTTCAACAAAGTACATTCCTTGCCTATCTGGTGTGATGACCACTTTCCTACTCGGCATGTTTTCAGTAAACAGCAAAAGCAGAGAAGATTTGAACATTCACTCGCTGTATTCTGGAGGAACTCCCGTCCACCATAGCTTTGTTTTGTTGTGCTTTCNTGATCTCAAAACCGCANTTACAAGAAAGAGTGCCCCGCATACTCCACAGCAGAAACTGCAGATTACGTTGTCAATAGAAGTGTCTGTCAATGCACTCTTACTGTGATCATCCTCTTGGTAGTAGACTGTGACCCCAATTCCTACAGGAAGAAGATTCGTCTCCACATCTTCTTTGCACCCTGGATCCATGTGGCTAGTAACCAGGACCCAATCTCTGCCCTGGTACTCTCTTCCATCCACGACATATGTGTAGTTCACATTGGCCGTGCAGTCATACTCCCAATAGGTGTTGCAAGTTGTACGACGATTGATCCTGGTGCACTCTTCTTTCTGGACGTATTCTTCGTAGTAGTAGGTCTCCTCTTGCACAGTTCCAACAGTGGTAGGAGTCATGTTGCCGACGAAATGAGATGATGCCCAGAAGGCCAGACCTGTAAAGACAGCCAATAGGGAAATCCACATAGCTTCCTTCATCGATAGCCATCTGATTCCTAGGAATCCGTCGTCTGACCAGCCCACTCAGCTACGTGGCCGGACTCGAAATTTAATCTTTCATTTCACAACGGTTTGTAGAGCCCATTTGAATGTAACAAACGTCCAGATTTTACTAGTGATTTGAGGTGCGACAGGGTTTGATCCTGTGCCAGAGAAGGATGAGCCTCCGGAGTGTCTGAATAGGCATATTCGGCAATCTTGGAAATGGAATCATTTCCTGATCTGACTGCCTCAAGTACCCTTGAGTGCCTTTCCCTTCTATGATTGATGTAGTCAGTTAGGATCCTCTCAGGATTTGGAATTAATGGGCCATGGCCAGGGAAAAGGGTGTGAGGCTGCAGCTTCCTAAGCCTCTCGAGTCCATCGATGTAGTCTCCCATATCTCCATCTCCGGATGGAACCAGAATTGTTCCAACCATTGTGCAGTTGTCGGCTGACACGATGCCCGGATCACCAACCAGGCATATCTGTCCCGGGCAGTGTCCAGGAGTTTCCAGAACTTTCCATTCCGAAATCCCATTCGGACCCCCTAGCTCGAAGGAATCCCCTTCCCTTAGTTCACGAAAAGGCTCATTCGACGAGACTTCTGCTAGAGTCTCGGAGCTGGCCCAGACTGGAGCTTGGTATAATTTAGAAATCATTTCCAGATCACCTAGGTGATCTCGATGTTTATGCGTGAAGATGGTGCAAACGATCTCACTACCATCCGCTTTGATTTCATCTACCTTGGAGCTTAACTCAAGAAAACCCTCGTTTTCAGAAATTGCCGGATCTATCACGGCTCTCTGGCCTCCCCTTTCACCTAGGATGAAGCAGTTCGTGTGCGTGGCAGGAGGAAGGGTTTCTGTTGGGATAAGGACACACTCAACACCCGGTCCGTACTCGAATCTATGTGGGCCGGAGGGAGGGTTAGAGGCAAGGATCTTACAAGCCGAAATCAAATCTCCTGAGTCTGCAATTTTCTCCACAATATCTCTCATCAAGGTCACTATCGGAGGAGGGAGGTGCAACTCGTTTCTTTCCCAAGAAGAGATTAGATCCTCCGGTAGCCACCAGCGAAACTCATCAAATTCGCTCCTGAAGGGGGGGAAAGTTGGCTCTGCACCTGAGTCCCCCATATCGACATGAAAGAATAGGTTGTGGAATCTAGCTGGAGACTGGGGTGGCGTTGTCCTCTCTGTGATAACTTGACACCTAAATCCTGACGTATGGAGCTTCCCGGACTCTACAGCTTCCAACCATGCCGACTTGTCTTCACATACCATCTCTCTAGTCTCTAGGCCCACCTCTGCAAATCCTCCCTTACCATCAGGGGATATTCCTACCTCCTCAACCATCTCCCTAAGAAGCGTAAACACCTGCAGTCGATTTGAACCGTAATCTGTTAGCCATTCCGGACGCTGTTCCGCTGCCTTCCTGTCTACTCTGCTAACGCCTCCTCCAGGAAATGACCAGAGTTCAGGAAAGGCCGGCAACTCTGAGATTCTGTGAGCCATCAGAATCTCATGCCTTGATCCAGAAACTCTGCTAAGCATTACAGAGGCCGATTTTCTTGGCTCGGATTCAATTGACTGGGGCAGAGAGAAACCTTCTGGCAGCTCGTCCATAGCACCTCGAGGAGGCTTGAGGCTTCAAACTCGCTATGACAACGATTGAATATGCAACAAAACCTAGCAGAATTTGTTAAGCAAAATGCCTGCAGCTAGATCATGCTTCGGAGTTGTTGACCTATGAGGCCTCCAGAGACTATAGAGGAGGAACTCGAGATTATCGCTCAGGCCCTAGATGCTGGAATTGACCCATTTCCTCCAAAGAAACCCCCATCAAGGATCGCTAAACTTGCCTTGGGTTGGTTCATGGTGATAATGATGGTCAGCTGGGTATCTCAGCTCCTATACAGATACGTCGGCTGAACCGTCAACGTCGATTGGTAGTCCCTCCCGGATTCGAACCAGGGTCACGAGATCCAGAGTCTCGTATGATGGACCGCTACACCAAGGGACTGGTGAGACACGGAGTAGGGCAGGATATTTCAAGAAAACCGAGTGCAATGGTTCCTTATTCAAGTCCTGAAAGTAGAATTAACTGCATCAAGACTCTCTCTGCTGGGCCTTTGCATTTCTTCTTCGAGCTCTACCAGAGGGGTTTCAGACAGGCCAAGTGAGTCAGTTGCGGTAGGAACCTCGGGATCGTAGTAAAGCAGTCCAGTAACGTGTCTTTCCGACTTCTCCGCATCATGTATTGCCTTCAATGCTGAAACCGCATTTGAGNAATCATGGTCAGAGCCAACCGTCTCAATCCTTAGAGTAGATCCATCGAATAGGCCAACTTCCCTGAATTCCCCCTCAGGCACGTCTACCTCCTCAAGAGGTGAGAAGTGTGGGATGTAATCAANAATGTGGAGGACTTCATCGTTCTCTTTTACGTAGTTGTATGACTTGTAGGATTCGTCGTTGTTAGCGAATGTCACGCATGGGGAAATGACATCAATAATTGCCATACCCTTGTGGCTCATCGCAGCTCGAATCAACGCAGTAAGCTGCTTTTTGCTCCCTGAGAATGAACGAGCCACAAAGCTACATCCCAGATTTATTGCCATCGCGCATAGGTCGATAGGGGACTGTTCGTTCGGAGAACCTTTCTTCTTTTTCGATCCTCTTTCCACAGTGGCGCTGTATTGTCCCTTGGTGAGTCCGTAAACTCCATTGTTCTCAATGATGTATACCATGTCTAGGTTTCTGCGAATAGCATGAACGAACTGTCCAATTCCTATGCTAGCAGTGTCCCCATCACCTGAAACGGCCAGGAAAGACAGGCCTTTGTTTACCATATTGGCACCTGTGGTCACCGATGGCATCCTACCATGAACGGTATTGAAACCATGGCTCTTGCCTAGGAAGTAAGCCGGGGTCTTTGATGAGCATCCAATCCCGCTCATCTTGGCAATCTTCTCAGGGTGGATTCCGTTCTCCCATGCTGCCTGGATGATGACATTGGAAATCTGGTCGTGCCCGCACCCGGGGCAGAGAGATGACTTGCCACCACTGTACTCTGACTTCTCAAGCTCTAAGACATTCAGCTTCATCACGCTCATGACTCTCCCTCACTAATTTCTTCTAGAATCTTGTCGGCATAAACTCGCGCTCTCGGTGGCATACCATCGCTGTATGCTACACTGGACACTTTAGTCACAATATCGTCAGGCAGCTCCTTCTTAATTATCCCATACAGCTGGCCATCTCTATTTATCTCCAAAACTATCGTCTTTTCGTGGGCTCGAATGAAATCCTCCACCCCAGAGTGTAGGGGGAGCGCTCTCACCCGGCATGTACTGACTGACAGTCCGGTTTGTTCAAGCATGTCGTCGATTTCTTCGATTGTGCTCTCCATTGAACCGTAGAAGATCACCCCAACCTGCTTCTCCTCCTCCTCTCTGATGATTGGCTCAGGTAGCTTCTCTCTAGCTCCGTCTATCTTCATCCTTAGCCTAGCCATTGTGTCGTGATACACTTGAGGGTCCTCGGAGTAAACTCCATCCTCGTCATGCCCTGTGCCCCTGTATAGGATTGGGTCGAGACCGCTTCCAGGGAGGGTTCTGTAAGGAATCCCGTCTCCATCCACATCCCTGTACCTGCCATAATTTGGTATCGAATCCATTTCTTCCTGTGTTCGAATAACCTTGCCCCTGTCCATCGGTGATTCTGGATATTCGAATCCAGAAGTCTCCCAGCGATTCATTCCCAGGTCTAGATCGCTGAATCCGAAAACCATGGTTTGGAACCTCTCGGCATAGTCAAAGGCTCTCCATCCAAATTCAAAGCACTCGTCTACAGACCCGGGAATTAGCACTATGTGCTGGGTATCTCCGTGGCTAGCCTCGTAGAGCATAGTCAGATCTCCTTGCTGGGTTCTTGTTGGAAGGCCAGTTGATGGGCCTACACGATTCACATCCCAGATAACTCCCGGTACTTCTGAGAAGTAGGAAAGGCCAATGAACTCAGACATTAGGGAAATTCCAGGACCGCTAGTGCAGGTCATCCCCCTCCCTCCGGCCCAACCAGCCCCAATCACCATCCCTGCAGCAGAAAGCTCGTCTTCGGCTTGGATTACGGCACATGTCGATCCCCCTTCTCCATCACTCCTAAGTTCTGGAAGCCAACCAATTATAGATTCTGCAAGGGAAGAAGAGGGCGTAATTGGGTACCATGAAAGCATGTTAATTCCCCCGTATATGGCACCAAGTGCGGTGGCCTCGTTTCCTTCTATCAGGAATGAATTTGGATCCTTTCCCCTAGATTCTACATAGAACTCGCACTCAAAGTCCCAGTTCTCCTCCGCGTAAGATCTTCCTTCCGAAATAGCTCGGAGATTCAGCTCGATGGCCTTCTCCTTTCCCTTGAACTGGGCTTCAACGGCCTTCTTGATAGCATCATCTTCAATCTTCAATAGATGAGCAAGTGCACCAACATAGTACATGTTGGAAATAAGCCTCCCGAGCTTTGGATTGATTTTCCTTGCCATCTTTGTCATTGGCATCCCTAGTGCCACGCAGTCTTCTCTGTCAACTGGCATTCTGGCATCTTCATTGAAAACCACAATGGTCCCCGGCTCCAGCTTCTCCAGATCATTAATCCAGGTGTCCTTGTTCATAATAACCTGAATATTTGTTATATCCCCAGGAGCCTGATATCCTTTGTCACTAGCCCTAATTATGAACCAAGTCGGAAGCCCCGAAATATTGCTTGGAAACAGGTTTTTCCCGCTTACTGGGACTCCCATCTCGAACATCGAGTGGAGTATAATCAAGTTAGATGACTGAGAACCTGTTCCGTTCGCAGTTGCGACGTTAATTACGAAATCGTTTGCGATATTCCCCATTGCTCTCTTTGTCCCCAGCGCTGTGCCACTAAAACTTTCGCTTGCGTGTTGTCGGCAATGACTGAGGGTCTTATGCGTTGTCCTGCTGGAATCCCATTTCCGACTCTAGAAGTCTTCCGTTGAAGTTTTCAATGATGGGGGTTTCGCCGTGCCGTGCCAGTTCCAACGCGGCTACAGAAAGCTTGGGATGATGCTTCCAAGTTTCTGGAGGAGGATAACGACCCCGAATCCTCTCTCGATGCCCTCAGAAATGCTTGGGATGAGATAGAAAACGAAGCTCAGAGGGCCAAGACTTTGTCTCTTGCCGCAGATGCTGGAACAGAGTTGGGTCTGAAGGACCAGAAGAGTCAGAAGGCTCACTGGCAGAAAGCATACAAGAACTACAGCAGGGCGATTTCCATCGATCCGAAGAACAAAGAGACCCGTAGGAAGATGAATAAGCTAGCATCGATGATGGATGAGAAGGCAATATCTCTGGGGATCGGATTCCAGATGTTTGACCAGGGCAACCCAACACCCATGGGAATCTTGGTCATGATTATTTCTCTGGCTCTTGTGTTAACTTCTTTCAAGCTTCTATCAGATCTTCTTGATGATGGTGGGAACCCCATTGTAGAAATGGAGGTGCAGTACACATCCAGCGAAGGTGAGATGATCTTCGGAGTGATCAAGGTGGAATTGTATATCGATGACGCTCCAATGCACGTAGAGAGCTTTATTGAACACGCTGAAGCCTCCCGGTATGATGGAGTAGAGTTCCACAGGGTTATCTCTGGATTCATGATTCAAGGAGGGGATATCGAGAACAAAGCCGGATCTGGAGGTTATGCGGCACGCTACTACGGCTATTGCAACGGGGAGGAGACTCCAGAATCGCAGTGCCCCCAGCAGGCAGACTGGACCATCCCCCATGAACATGAAAATGGGCTTAAGCACACAGAGGGGGCAATAGCCGCCGCGCATGCAGGTGTCAATACAGATGGGAGCCAGTTCTACATTGTTCCAGAAAACGGGGAAGCGAGTCATCTAGATTGGGAAGAAGGAAGGGACTGCACAGGGAAGGAGACACAGGATCCAAATGACGACGGCTCTTGTCACACTGTTTTCGGTTACGTAATTTCAGGACTTGACCATGTTACTGACATAAGTAAGGTTGAGACAACGGGACATCCAAATAATACTCCTGTCAATCCAGTAAGGATTGTCTCAGCACAAGTCACTTATTAGAGTCAAATTTCGTTAGTGAACTTCATTTACCCCTAATGACGAGTATGATTCGGGAGATAAAATGAGTAATGCCGATCCCTTCGGGGCACTATCTGAATTCGAGAAATCGGACGGCACCAGCTCATCTTTCTTTGACTTGCATNCTCTTCAGGAATCAGGCATATGCAACTTGGACAATATTCCTTTCTCAATCAGGGTTCTCTTGGAATCAGCGTTGAGGAAGTGCGACGGCTTTCTCGTAAACGAGGACGATGTGAAGAGGATAGCAAATTGGTCCCCGGAAATGACTCCAGAGGAGATACCTTTCAGTCCTAGCAGGGTAATCCTTCAGGACTTCACTGGAGTTCCGGCTTTGGTAGATATTGCAGCACTTAGGGACGCGATGAAGGACCTAGGTGGGGATCCAGGGAGAGTCAACCCACAAGTCCCGGTTGACTTGGTAATAGACCATTCTGTGCAAGTAGATGTGTCTGGACTTTTCCCCGATGCAGAAGAGAGAAACCTGGCTATTGAGTATGAGAGGAACCTTGAGAGATACAAGTTCCTCAAATGGGGCCAACTAAGTCTAGACAACTTCAGAGCAGTACCTCCTGGAAGAGGGATTGTTCATCAGGTGAACTTGGAATGGATTGCTAGCGTCGCCCGTGAAGAGAGTGGGGTTTGGCTACCCGACTCATTGGTGGGCACCGATTCACATACGACTATGATTAACGGACTAGGCGTCCTTGGATGGGGGGTCGGTGGCATTGAGGCGGAGGCGGTCATGCTTGGCCAGCCGATATACATGCTACTTCCAGAGGTCGTAGGCTTCGAACTAACAGGCTCGCTCGGACCCGGTGTCACTGCCACAGACATGACTCTTAGAATTGTAGAGATATTAAGAGAACACGGATGTGTGGGTAAATTCGTAGAGTTCCATGGACAAGGATTGGCAAACCTAAGTCTCCCAGACAGAACCACAATTGCAAACATGGCACCCGAGTACGGTGCCACATGCGGCTTCTTTCCAGTTGATCAGATCACTTTGGATTACCTAAGACTCTCTGGAAGAGACCCTTCTCAAGTAGAGGACGTAAAGAGATACCTTTCAGCTCAGGGGCTCCTCTACACGGAATCAACCAAGACTCCAGACTTCACTTCATGTATAGGCCTCGATCTTTCAACAGTTGAACCGTCACTATCTGGGCCAAAGAGACCCCAAGACAGGGTCTCTCTTTCCGAAATGAAGAGCCATTGGAAAAATAGCCTAAATGCACCTCTAGGCCATCAAGGACACGGTTTAGAACCTTCAAGGAATGAAGATAAGACAAGGATAGAGGGCAGAGAAACAGATTTGAAGCATGGGGATGTAGTAATTGCGGCAATAACTAGTTGTACAAATACTAGCAACCCTAGCGTGATGATCGCAGCAGGGCTACTAGCTAGGAATGCTAGATTACGAGGCCTTTCCATCAAGCCCTGGGTCAAGCCAAGCCTAGCACCTGGAAGTAGAGTAGTAACGGAGTACTACGATGCTTCAGGACTGTCAGAAGAACTAGACTCCCTAGGATTCAGCGTTGTAGGTTACGGATGCACGACATGCATCGGCAACTCAGGACCACTTGACCAAGAAATTGAAGATGCAATCGATAGGGCCGACCTAGTTGTTGGCAGCGTTCTTTCGGGTAATCGCAACTTCGAGGGCAGAATACACCAGAAGATCAAGGCGAACTATCTCGCAAGCCCCCCTCTGGTTGTGGCATACGCCTTGGCAGGAACGCTAGAAATCGACTTCGATAAGGACCCCTTGGGCCATGATCAGAATGGTAAGCCGGTAATGCTTGCAGACATCTGGCCAACGGACGAAGAGATTAGAGACACAGTTGAGAGCTCAATTAGTCCAGAGATGTTCATTTCCAGGTACTCGGACATCCTGAGCGAACCTAGATGGGATTCGATTCCTAGTAACGCTAGTGAGCTGTTCCCGTGGGACAATGACTCAACCTATGTCCGACTCCCTTCTTTCCTGGAAGGGATAGAACAATCCCCCCCGCCCATAGAGGAGATTGTCGATGCCAGAGTCCTGGTGAAAGTTGGCGACTCTGTAACTACGGATCATATCAGTCCAGCAGGTGCNTTTCCAAAAAGCGGACCTGCGGGAGAGTATCTTGTCAGCAAAGGAGTGCAGCCAAGGGACTTCAACTCATTCGGGAGTAGGAGAGGTAATCACGAGGTGATGGTGAGGGGGACTTTCGCAAATGTAAGGATGAGGAATCAGATTGCCCCAGGAACGGAGGGGGGGCTAACCACCCATTTCCCCAGTAACGAGGTAACAACGATTCATGATGCTAGTGAAAGGTACAAAGATGATGGCACAGAGTTGGTAGTGATTGCTGGGTCTCAGTATGGTACTGGTAGCAGTAGAGACTGGGCGGCTAAGGGGACACTCCTTCTGGGAGTCAGGGCAGTAATCGCAAAATCATACGAAAGGATTCACCGTTCAAACCTCGTTGGAATGGGCGTTCTGCCTCTGGTTTTTCTAGAAGGAGAGGATGCGGACTCCCTTGGATTGGATGGAACTGAGTACTTCAGCATCCCAGCATCCGACGAAATAGAGCCCTTCTCAGAGATAAAGGTCACAGCAACTAATGAAGACGGAGAAAATATCTCCTTCACTGCAGTAGTGAGGCTGGAAACTCCTGTAGAAGTAGAGTATTACCGAAACGGTGGGATTTTGCAAACAGTTCTCAGAAACCTAGCTAAACCAAAGCCTTCGCAGTGAGAGATTCAGGAGGAGGAAGATGGAAGAGATAGAATCCGATGAAGAGGGGCTTCCAGGCCCCCCACCCGACCCCTCAAGCATACCATCGGTGGTGAGGGCCATAGGTGAATTGGATGTTGAAGCAAGGGCAGAGGAGCATGGGGCCTCAAAGGAGACCGACCCAGACATTTCTGCAATCAGGGAATTCTTGGAGGAAGTTGAGGACCTCGAGCCCCTCAGTAACAATCTCTCCGGTGATCCAATGGCCGAGTCATGGCTCCAGATTCTCCTAACGCTGGTAGTGAGGGAGCACGGCAAATCCTCGTTGCCGATTAGCACTATCGAGGTCCTAGTCGGGGAGAAGATGAACCGAGAGGGAATAGACCTCGAACTCTTCCTTGACAGACTATGGATAATGGGTAGGCTGGAGAAGGTCTACGGGGCTCAGGAAGTTAGCTACTCGCCAAACCCAAGCTGGCTAGAGTTGAAGTGAGTTGTTACGTATATCCGCAATGCAACAAAAACACACATCTCGGTAATGCATAAGAGTGGCCGGAAAGTCCGCACATACATGATGAACGCTAGTATCGCAAGAAATGTCGGATACGGAAAGGGAATTAGGGCTTTAGGACTAGTGGCTCTATTGCTAACTTCTCTCTTCGTCTCAGCAGTACCATTCGCCTCTGCATCCCATACTACCCAGTATGGCGTACAAAGGGACCCCGAGTACATCTCCATCGGCGATTTAGACTGTGACGGCGATAACGACATAGCATCTGCAAGCGGCATGGGGCACTTCATCAGCTTCCTGTACAACGACGGCAACGGCGGCTTCGGAGACAGGCAGGACATCCAGATCTCCAACAACGACTCTTTCAGGGCAGGATTCAGGGACGTCGCAGACGGAAACAGGGTAGAGATCGCCGATGTGAACGGCGACGGTGAAAACGACATCATCTACTATCAGCAGAACGTCAGGTTCGTCGGAGAGACCTTCATCAGACCGGCGAACCTCACAGTTCTGGAGGGTGACTGCGATCTAAGGGTCAACGAGTGGCAGCAGATGTTCGACACGATCACAGTGGTGAACCCCTATCTTGCAGATTTGGATGTAGGGGATATTAATGATGACGGAAATGCAGACGTGGCCTTCTCATCCACTGATTCGACGTTTGCTAACCAATTCATTCAGATATACATGGGCCCAGACTTCTCCCTTCCTAGCAACCAGCATCCTCCAATTTCAGTTCCACTGACTAGTGGATACTACACGGATCTGATGCTAGGAAACTGGGGGGAGACACTGCTGACGGATCCATTGGGCAATACGCTTCCTGGAGAGTGCGAGGACCTTGACCTCTGGCTACTGAGGACACCCCCATACAACACGGGAGTTGGCTACTCCTCGGGAACATTCGACAACATGTCAGTTCTGGAGTACGACTGCGTAACAGGCCAGTACCCCAACCCCATGGACCCGACTGGAACAGGGACTATACACGAATTCAAGCTCGATGCAGAGCACGACTACCCCCTCTACGGGCTGGACATCGCAGACTCCAATCCCGATGATGATAACAATCAGATAGACATCATCGCAGCAGTAGACGGAATCACAGGAAACGTGTCCTATGCAACAAGGAATGGTAACTCGTGGGATACACAGAACTATGCCTTCTTCGGAGCATACCTAGGGGCGTCAGTGACAATTGCAGACGTAAACCAAGACGACGAACTGGACTTTTTCGTCCCCACTGAGATCACACTTCTCGACACACAAGAGTCGACGGTCCAGAATCAGACATTCCTTCTTCGGCCGAACATGAGGGCACTAAACACCGTCCAGATTCTGCTAGCCGACCCTAGCAGTGANGAGTATTTGTCGCCCCTATCATTTGACGTCGGAAGGAGGCCTACAATGGCTATGCCCGGTCAGCTGGCGGGAGGTGAAGGCAGTGCTCTAGAGGTGGTGATTGGTCAGGCCGACTATTCTTACAGGTTCTCAAACAACGCCATGTGGCTTGACACGCAGGGCTATGCAGGCCAGGGAGACTATCTCTCAGTCTTGGCTCTCGATAACTTCGATCTGGGCATTACAAGGGTTGGGATAGAGCCCTCTGTAACTGACCCAGCAACGTTCCAAAGCATCGTGGGTGAGGGAACTAGATGGGTCAACCTGACGGTAAAGAACACCGGCCTAATGCCCATCACAGGTGGAAGCCTTACTGTAGATCTGCAGGTAAAGGAAGTCCTCGGGGGCGATGACACAATCGTCTACTTCAATGACTTCGAATCACCATCAGCAAACATCGACTTAGGAGCAGACTCCCCCTTCAGCAAAATTTCTTACACAGGGGAGTATGAGCTTGGAAACTCGTCTTGGCACCTAGATGAGGACAGGTACTGGGTCAATGGAACGACCTATGAGGAAGGCGACGTAGTCTCCTACAACGGCTCCGACTACTGGTGCGGTAGCAACAACACCACTTCCTGCAACTCGAACCCAGAGCAGGACAACGAGTCCTGGGAGCAGGGATTCTACGCCTTCTGGGAGGCAGATGCGAACCCAACTAACTACATGTGGGCAGGAGTTTCCCACACCTACGAACTCGACGATGGAAACACCACCGAGGCTTCCGGATACTACAACCACATGGACGAGGCACTGATATTGGAGAACATAGATCTGACAGGTGCAGATGCGGCATTCCTGGACATGGACGCCATCTGTAGCGCCGGATTCTTCCAACTCTTCCTTGCAGAAGCATACGATGTCGTCGAGAGGTGGCTTTACGAGGACTCCTGTAGTATCGAGGTTTGGAGCGAGGGGACTGGCTGGGAGACCGTATGGAGGTATGGTGGCTGGGACAACGAAAGGAAGTACAGAATCGAAGAGAGAGTCTCAAGCGCCCCAGACCCCGAGTACAACGACTACAACGGGGACTTCTACGGTGACTGGCACACATCCCTATGGAACAACTACACCGACGGAGGGGGATTCAGGGACTCATGCTACCTGCCTGCTTTGGGATTCGGGTTCTGGGAGTTCTTCGGATGCTACCCCGACGGGGAACTAGACCAGACCGCGAACTCGATAGATCTCACACCATATGCCGATCAGGTAATTGACATCAGATTCAGGTTCAGAAGCGGCCTTGAGGGGTCAGTCGGACCAGACGGTTCAGCTGACGATTCGGGACTAGACGGATTCGCGATAGATAACATCTCGATTAGAACTAGGCAGATAGACTTCGGAACCGAAGAAACGACGAGTGAGTCAATCACAGGACTAGATCTTGTAGCCGGGGAGAGCTTCAGCGTCTCTCTGGAGGCAGACTTCGTTGACAACACCACATACTTCATCTCAACACAGCTTAACAACATGAACCTGGGAGGAAATCAGCCAGACCAGGACAGCACAAATGATCAGAAGAGGTTCCAGCTCAATGTAAGGAACCTGTACGATCCCGGACTGTTCGAGGAGCCCTGGCTGAACCTTGTAAACGGAGAGAGGTACGCATCGGCGGATATGCCCATCTCTATAGGAGTCCAGAACTGGGGGAACACCTTCGTAGATTTCGAAGTAGAGGCCAAGGTGAGAAACGCACTTCCAGAGCTTATCGCTGTGGAGGATTTCTCCTCGGACTCGGGTGTGGGGCTATCGATCTGGGAAGACGACAACGATGACCCGGATCACGAGAATGGGACAAGGATGGACGACTCCTCAGCGGCTAACCTATTGCCCCAGAACCAGGGCGTTTTCAAGAATCAGGCCTATTGGCTCGGCCATCCTTCCGAGGGGTACGGTGACNGCTGGAACGAAACTCTGACTCTCGAACCGATAGAGATCAGCGACAGTGGCGCAGACTTCACGTTCCTGACATTCGACTACTATGCCGAGGGGGACCACATAGCAGACAGGAACGGAAATGCGCTACAGGCTCGTGATTTCGCACAGCTCGAGGCAACTTGGGTCAAGGACGGGCAGGTTTACGACGGCATAATCTTCGGTAGTTGGACCGACCTGAACGAGAACGGACTGAGGCCGGGCTACAACTCGGTCAGCGACACATTCTTCCACTACTGCGAGGACTTCGACCTGAACGGACTCTACGAAGAGGTGGAGTACAGCGGGGACCATTCAGGAGGAATCGGCGAGGACGGGTTCGTCACATGGTTCGACACCGACAACCTGGTCAACACTGCGAGGATCGACCTAACCCACGTCCACCTGTACAACCAGACCAGCGAGGACTCATTCGCTTGGACAGAGGAGTGCACTACCCTGGCGGGTGCAGATGTTACCTTCACGTGGCGATTCTACTCGAATGATGACGGAGTGAACGGGAACGCAGGATACGCGGGCTTCGGGATAGACAACATCAGGGTAGACGACTACACATTCGACGACGACGGGAGATACGCCCAGAACGTCACTGGAATGGACGCAGCACAGAAGAGAGTAGTCGAGATGGGCACCCATAGCTTCGAGAGGGGCCTTTACAGGATCGATCTGATGACCCTCTACAACAACACACACAACGATACAAAGTGGTTCGGAAAGCCGGAGATCAGCCAGGCAAACAACATCTCAACGATCCTCTTCGAGATAGCAAACGCAGACATCACCCTCCTACAGCCGGACGTACTGGACTGTGTCGTGGACACCGTGTACTCTTGCGTGTACGCTACAAACACCCAAGGCCAGGAATCCCACAACTTCGCAGTTCCGATTTTGAATGGCGTAATTGAGGGAATATACGACTTAACGATGAAGATCGTGGACGAGGACACGGGCCAGACGGTATACAACCAGCAAGCCGAGAACGGACCGTTCACCCTAGACCCCCACGAAAGGGGTCAGGCCAACTGGACCGCGCCTTATGACCAGTGGTTCGATGGCCATAGCTACAACATCAGCTTCCAAGCAACGCTCAGGGAGACAGGCGAGGGTTCTGGAAACGAGAGGTTCTTCACTATAGAGTTCCATGACCAAATCGATGTTGCCATCTTTTCCAACCCAACGGACCAGAACAGACTCCAGAATGTTAAGGATGACCTCCAGGCGATGAACAAAACCTACACCCAGCTGGAGCTGGGGGACTGGCCCTTCTACGGCCAGTCAGACTGGCTAGAGCACTACTCTAAGGTCCTCCTGCCATGGCAGACAGACTACAACGTGGAGTACGGGGCATACTACGAGATAATGGGGACTCCGGATGATGATTCTGGCATTACCCTGACAGAGGTACTCCGCGACTACATGCACGATGGAGGAACCCTACAAGTACACCTGGGCCCATACAGGAGCGACTACGATTGCCAGTGCGTAGGTTCCGACATCCCGAAGCACAGACTCCCCTTCGACATGGACGTTGTAATGAGGGACTTCAACAACGATTCCGTAGACTATAGGATAAAATCCAACGTTACCGAAGTCCTAGACCCGTTCCACCCGATAATGCAGGGGATAAACATGGACTCCCTAGATGTGATCAACGGAGGCACCCACGTGGCACTCTCTGGGCTCGATACCTCCCAGCAGAACAATTGGAACATCCCAGCATCGTGCGCGGACGGCGGAGTTGGAACTCTAGAGCAAGGCCGGATTTCTGACGGTGGAACGTTCAATGTCCTAATGAGGGACAGTGAGAACCCGAACCAAGCCCTAGTATCGACTTGCAACTTCAATCTAGGTGGGATGATTGTCACGACAATCGATGTCGAGAAGGTATCAGAGAGGTTCGGAGGAGAGAACTTCCCATTGCTATCGAACCTCCTATCATTCCACCTTACTCCCTACCCGGAAGGCTTCGAGATTGCCGGAACCGGATATGATTTGACCATCAATGGGGATCCTATGAAATTAGATACTGGGGAAAACTTGGGAGGATATGAGGCAAGGGCTTTGGCCAGCAACGCCAGACTGGAGCTCAGCTTCGAGACAAACGTCCCTGGCATTCACGCGGACTGGCTCATCGAGTCCGGCAACGGCGATTCTGTTACTGGATGGGACGGGAATACTCTGACGAAGGACAACAACCACGTTCACCAGTCAGACTCCTCTGGCTCTGTAAATGNAACCTTCTGCGTACCTGACGCTTCGGAACCCCTTGGATGCAAGATCGATGCCGAGTGGCTGATCTGGCTCTTCCTCCATGACTCCAATGGCAATACCAGGATCACCAACATCACAGTATTCACCAACGACACGGCGGCTGACTACGAGAACCCTATAGCCGAGATCACGATAGTAGAAGACACCGTATTCGAACAGTTAGTCGAATCAGCAGGATCCGTGCAGTCTCCCACAAGGGATAGAATTGACACCGATGGGGACGGCGAACTAGACTCCTTCGTTTACATCGATTCCCCCAAGTTCAGGGTCAGGCTATCGGAAACCGGCGACACCACCATCAAGTTCTCATCGGCTAACAGCACGGACAACGGAACTGGGATCGATAGATTCACCTGGAAGGTTGTAGGGGACGGTGACGAGCACTCTTACGAACTTCCAGGAAGCCAGACGGAATGGAAATACACATTCAGAAATCTCACGGGACAAGACCCGATAATGGTCGAGCTAGAAGCCCAGGACAAGCGCGATCAACCGAACCTCAACCCTGCTAGGGTATTCTTCGAGGTCGTGGGGGAGTTGTTCGGCGACGAGGAGCCTGAAGTCGAATTCGACAGTATAGTTTCGGCTGATGGCGAGTCATTTGCCGCTCTGAGCTCTGACATCGTAAACCTCACAGGAACTGTGACTGACAACGATGCAAGTGCAGAGTGTGACGTCAGGGTAGAGGCATCACTGGACGACACATCCATCTTCGACAAGAGCGATGAAATAAAGGGAGCACAGAAGGCTCTAGGCAGGTTCGACTGGCAGGAGGGGCTATGTGATGGTCAGCAGTACTTCCTCTCGTTAAACATCTCCCACCTTTACATGGTAAAAGAGGGTAATGCAGGCATCATCCACATCAGGGTTTCAGAGGGATCATACGTAATTGATGAGAAAATTCAACTCTACACAGCTCCGAGGTCGGATGATTCAGAAGAAGAAACAGAGAAAGAGGGGAGCTCCATTTCCACAGTGATGATGGCAGGAATTGGCGCGACTTTCCTCTTGATCGTAATCACGATCTCTGTGATGTTCATGAGGCGAGGAGGTAGCGAGCAAGAGCAGGACTCCGTCGAGTCATTCGGCGGAGTGGAGCAGATGGACCCAGTCGAAGCATACGTTCAGCAGCTGGTTGCGCAGGGTTACGACGAGCATACAGCAAGGCAGTATGCAACCCAGTATTATGCACAGTATTATGCCCAACAGAAGGGCGGTGGCGGTTGAATCAGGCTGTCGGATGACTCAGTTCCCACTTCAGAGGAAGCTGCTCTCCAGACTCCTCGATAAGAACGATCCTCTCTTGGAATGCAGGCATCCTATTGCCAATGACGAATGAGTAGAGCTTTGATGACCTAATGTCGTCCGGGATGCAGACCTTCCCTGAACAGGCCTCAAAGTCAAGTGCCCTGTTCAGGAAGCTCTCTGGCCTGTTCAGCTTTAGCAATAGCCGCCTTGAAAGCCTAGCAACCCAGAAGTACAATCCGATGATGAACAGCATCACAATTGCCGTCCCGTACCTCATTTCAGAGAAAAACATCATGGCAATTGAACCGAGAAGGAAGACAATCGGCATAACGAACATCAGAAGGAAGTATGTTTCTGTGATCGGCTTCTTTTTCCGCATTCTGTTAATCATCCCCCAGGAATCGTCTTTGTTGTTTTGCGGGGAGAAACCAACTTCTTCTTCCATGCTCGATTGCTCTTCAAAAATACCCCTGAGCCTAATCACTCTGTTTTCAAGTGATTTGTTGGGTTGCGAAGATACTATCTCGTCCAAATCATCTAGGCATCCCTTTGCTTCATCGAAGTAACCGAGCCTAACAAGAATTGAAACCTGCTCAAAGTAAGGGACCACGTCATTGGGAGCCACACCCTTTCTTTCCTCCCACCATTGGAGGGCATGCTCCATCATTCCCAGGTGGCCGACTAGGATCTCGCCTCCCAGACGCCAGGCATATTCATTTTCTGGATCCAGATCAACTACTCTCCTAAGAGCAGAGATGGATTTTGATGCTTGACTAAGATTTGGCATCATCTGCCTGCCTCTCGAGTCAGTTGGAAGGATCCACTGGGCTATTCCCATCCAAGCATCCGAATGACCCTCGTCCTGAGATACCACCTCTTCAGCTAGGGATAGAGCAGCTTCCCTGTCACCCTTCTCATTGGACTCTATGGCATCAAGCCAAACCATCTCGGGGCTCTTCGACACGAATCCTGCAACCTACTTCGGATGAAGAATGCTGGGGTCCGGATTTCAACGCCTCCGTCCGCCCTTGAATCTGTTACTCGGACTCCTCCTGCTTCCTGAGCCAGACCCCCTCCTCCCCTTCCCTCGACCTCTTATTGGGCCTTTGTGGCCTTTCCCAGGCCTCTTCCTATCTCTCTCAAATCTTCCTCTGNTACTCTTTTCTCGAACCGCCCTCTGTCCGCCCTTCCTTTGTCTACTATTTCTAGAACCATCTCTACCGCGAAAATCCTTAGATGAATTTGCCCTATTCCGGCTTTTTCTTGGCGTCCTATCTCTTGGTGCTATCTCAACAGGGGATCCTATCGATGCTCTTGGATCAATTCCATCATAAAGGGGATGGACGTGGATTAGAGGTGAAACAGTATTTCCTATGACGGTATCCACCTTACCTAGAATCCTCCCACCTGAGATTCTGATTCTGGCCCCAAGACGAGGGGCTTTTCCTTCAAAAGAAACTAGAAGTCCCCCCTCATGGGATTCTCGACTAACCCTTCCCGAGAAACTCAAATTTTCCTCCCTCCCCTGTTGGTCATAATTGCAGCCGAGACCGCCAATGCCAATATCATTAGGCCAGAGGCTGGAATGCTAGAAACATCATCCTCAGACTCATCTTCAATGACCTCTTCGAAAATAGCGGAGCTGTCCACTTCGTGGAAGACCCTTGTACACTTTCCAGACCCATCACAACCCAATACCTCTACACGGTTCACTCCAGGGCCATAGTCGCTAATATCTAGCCAATCGCTCTCCCAGGAATTACCTGAGACTAATACTTCCCCAAGCTCTTCTTCTCCTATGGAGAGTGTAAATTGTACCTCCTGACCATCTGGATCACTGTACTGCCCACCTATTTTCCATAACCCATCTTCCCAAATTGAAGAGCTAATAATAATAGTTGGGGGCAAGCTATCTTTTTGAATTCCTAAATCAATTGTCCTCTCGTATGAAATACCTCCAGCTTCCACTCTAATCCATACATGCACAGGGCCAGGAACCATTCCAACCGGAACAATATCTACTTCTTCNGAAGATGCATTTTCGATGATTATGCTATTTTCTGAACCCTCCCCACCTTGTGTGAATGCGATTTCCACAGATGTCTGGTATTCCCAATCCTGGTTCATTGAGATAACAATCGGATGAGGGTCCTGTAGGGCGAGACTCGTGGTGGAAACCGAAACTGGAACTCCAACCTTCCAGGTCCTGTTTCCAGTTTCCTGTCCAATGGAGTCAGTAGCTCCACAAGTAACCTCAACTACTCCCTCCACGTTTATCCACATTGTTCCATCGAAACTCTGTGAAATCACGCTCCCNCCTGTAATGCATATGATGTCAAGACTAGATACCCCTGACTCATCATTGAACCATTTAGACATCTCATCCCAATTGGACAACCTAGTTGCACCTTCCATTTCGACAGGAATCCAAGTCCCATCTGCAGGTGCAGCTGAAGTCCATGTCGGAGGTAGATCTATCGGAATAGGAGCAGTTGTGAAATCAGCGTAAACGTCTTCTCCCATGGGCCAGATTTCTCTAGAGAAGTTAGAATTCAGGGTATAGGTAAGGCTACCATCATCATTTTCTTCGATGCTATGGTTTGCGGTCCCGTCCCCAATGCAGCTTCCTCTAATCGGCGGCTTGTCAGTGTGAGGGTTGCTCTCATCAGGTCCTACGAATCTCCCCTCACATTCTTCCCACATGTCCAACCTTAAATCTGGGATTGGGGGGAATGTGAACTCAAGCCTAGCATTACTCATGTTTGACGAATTGAATGCAATAGTGAAGTTATTCGGATCCGAAACCCCCTCAATTAGCATAGTTGCATTTAGCCAAAGCTCTATTCTGCATTCGTCAGCCCCTGACTGATTCGAATCTGTGTCGCAGTCCCTCTCTACAGAAGGTACCACTGGAATCTCATAGCACCCCTCTTGGCTAAAGCCCTGGCAATCTCTACCTTGAGAATGTGCAGAAGGAATTCCATTGTAATGTCCAACAATCATTCCGTCGCTTTGCCATGAAGTGTTCTCCCAACCTACTCCTACGCCACCTCTGTGCGGGGCCCCATCTCTAATCCCAATCCTAGTAATGCTATACTCCAAGCAATCAGCAGCAATCGCAATTACTGTCTCAATCTCGTCAGTAGATAACCATCCGTCTCCTCCAGAAGGAATTATGCCCTCCAAGTATGCGTCCAGATCACTCCTAATTTGGTCTGCTAGGGTCCAGTTAATCCAAGCTCTGGCATCAACATGGGCTGATTTCCAGTCCTCATCCACCTTAACTTCGAAAATAGCTTGGTCGTAGATNAACATGTCTTCGAAAGTTATCGACCCGCATCGTTCTTCGAAGGATCCACCCCCGAACTGCTCCCTCCTTTCTTCATGTTCGGGAAGTATATCATGAGTGACGAGGTGCTTAAATGGTATTAGAACGATGAGAATTACCAATATTGGGACGAGATTTACCATCCGTGCAGCTTTCACTACCACTGTCGAGAAACCAAAGGACATGATAGTATCGTCTAGATGGGTAGCAGATCATCCAATCGTAATAATTTCTCCAGTCCAATGGAAGATTAGTAGTTCTCCTTTCAAACCCTCTCCAAAACCCACAATCATACCTCCGCTAGAACCAACCAAATCATCTGTCCAGACCCCTCCAACTTCTCTCAGAATCCAAATTGATCCAGAGCAAAAGTCCCCATACAGGTATCCGTCTCGAAGCTCGCTTGGCCCCCAGTTCATCCAGAAACCTCCAGTGATGGAACAGTTACCGTTTGAATGAGGGTATGCAAGAATTGGACTCGTGAAATTCCCCCCTTCTCCATGCTCAATCTTTGGTTCCATGCATCCCGAATTATCCACTGGGTGGAAGCCTTCCATTTCTGCCCAGCCCAAGTTTTCAGGACCCTCCAGAGATACCAGATTTACTTCTTCCCAGCAGTTCTGGCCAACATCGGCTATCCAAAGTCTATCCTTTTCGTCCAAGTCGAATCTCCAAGGATTACGTAGTCCGTTGTGTAGTACAAATGGATCTCCGGAAGAGTTCTGTAAAACTGGTAATACTACTTCCTCTTTGAATGAGAAGAGAAGTATTGAGCCAAGTAGAGTATCCCTGTTCTGACCGTTTCCATCGGGATCATATCCGCTTCCACCGTCGCCTATTCCCCAGAGGAATTGATTGTCTCCGATGCCTAGGATATGACCTCCGTTGTGATTCCTGAATGGCTGATCTACTGACTTCAACGTCAATAAGCTAGACATGTTCAATTTCCCTTCTAAGTTTATTCTCGCAGATGCAAGAACTAGATTCGACTCATTTGGCCCTTCACAAGTTCCTTCGTCCACATATGATAGCAGAATTGTTCTAGATTCGTGGAAGTCATCCGAGAAAGCCATTCCAAGTAGGCCTTGTTCTACATGACAGTCACTAACTATTGAACTAAGATTGGCAATTTGCGTAGTCACGTTACCATCCCAGGATTTAATCCCCCCAGATTGTTCCAAGATCCAAATCTCGTTCTTTGTTGGATGCTTTAGGGTGAGGATCGGGCTGTCGAGAATATCCAGGTATGTGTGACATTCAAGATCGTAATCGTCATCAATTTCACACTCCCATGTTTCCGGTTCAGGCCAAACGAACNCCTCTTCACCCTGGCAACCTGCTAAGGCCGAAGAAATGATTAGGGTCGGGAGAATTAATGCTATTCTTCTCATTTACGCCTTGTCCTCTAGGTAAGCCTGAATGCCAGGAACATTTGAAACTGCGTCTGAATATGTACCTAGATGCTCATCAGCGGTGCTTGCAACCATTCCTGCGGTATTGAGCACGTCATTCAGAATTTCTCGACCCTCGCTATCATCATCCAGAGCTAGAAGCGCTTCTTGAAGCAGCAGCATTGTATCTTGATCCATTGTTGCCGGATTATACATCACAGGGTGACTCGGAGCTTGGCCAAAAGAAGGAAGCATGACAATCTCATCTCGATCCAAACACCAGTCAGGGCCATCAGGAACGCCATCCTCGTCTTCATCGCAATACAGTCGGTAGGCAGTGTCTTTCACGAGGGCTACATCACCGTGGCCAGTCATCATGCACTTAAGAGCCCCTTTGTAACCCGAGTACTGCGTACCACCCTCTGGGATTTCCGAATCCTCATGGAAGAAGTTCGTGACCGTAGCTCTCAAAGACTCAATCTCTTGGGGNTCGCCTATGACTTCTGCATACCCATTTCCGAGAAGATAGCCCATTGGAATCAGCATGCCAGCACTCTTCAGCCATCCCGTGTGGCACGATTTCTTGCCCTCCATTATTGCGAACGGGTCAGTTTCGGGATCATCATCTAGATGCGCGGCTGCAATATCAGAGTCAGCTTTCACCCATGCTGCAGCATTGTAGAAAACCCTCCCATCGGGCTTCTTCTCAACCGCTACTACATCCAAATTGTATACCTTGTATCCTAGCCATCCTGCAGCTCCATCGACCATCGCGATTTCCGCGTTCCCGTTAGCAACGGCCTCTATGGCTGCAACCTCATCAGATACAGGGAAAACCACCACCTTCATTCCAGTTAGCTCGCTAAGCTTGTCAGCCATTTCTTGCGGATTCGCCTCCCAGAAAAGGTAAGTGTCCTTCACCTCGTATGCTATTCTAATACAATCGTCATCATCTCCGCATTCGTCATAATTCACTGTGAAGAGGGCCCACAAAACAGCAGCAGACAATAACAGTGCTACTATAGAAACAGGGACGGCCCTTCCTTGGAATACTTCTCTAATTCTACCTTGAAACAGATCCATGAATCACGCCGAGACGAATACTGGTGATAAATTTAGGGTTACCTAAACATCAAAAGCAAATCTGCCCCCCTGATTATGTGTCAGCGGTAGTTAGTATTAGGGATCTGAAAATTGGCTTCCACATATCCAGTCCATTGCTGTTTATCGAAAACTTCGAAGTTTTTGCTGGAGAAGTAATTTCTATTACCGGCCCATCTGGAATCGGAAAGACTTCACTTCTGAGAACTATTGCAGGACTCATGAAACCAATTTCTGGCAGTGTACAAGTTTGTGGCGCAACTCTTCCAAATAGGCCAGAAAGAGGAATGATTGGATATATTCCCCAGAGGCTAGGACTAGTTAGACACTCAAGCGTGTTTGCCAATGTAATGCTAGGATCGAAGGCCGGCAATCCTAGGAAAACAGCACGAAAGCATGCGAATGACTCCATTGAGGCACTCGGATTGATAGAAAAGAGGAATGAACCAATAAAACGCCTATCGGGGGGTCAGCAGAGGAGAGTAGCTACTGCAAGAACTCTGGCACAGCGCCCAAAACTAATTTTGGCTGACGAATTCCTCAGCGAGTTGGACGAAGAAACATCCGATAGGGTGGTCAATTCAGTGATCGAATATGTAAGATCGACTGACTCTTCAATGATTCTCGTAGAGCACGATATTACTAGAGCAAAGGAGATTTCGGACCGCCTTCTTGTGATTGATGACGGGAGGCTAAACCCATTCCTCAGCAATACCTCGATAATGGAGGTCTAGTTTGTCTCGAGAAGAATCGGCTTTTAGGCAAGCTCGATACATTCCGAACCGAGAACTAAGAGAATTGCTAATATCGGTTTTTGTCCTTCTGTTTGGCTTCTGGTTTTCCCTCATGCTAACTTCCGGGCTAGTTTGGGACTGGGGAGGTTGGAGCGTAATTGAGCCCCAGAGCTATCCTCCATGCGAAGCAAATTTTCTACTCCAGTTTACTTGCTCTACTGCTTGGATAGGGATGTTAGAAACGATAAAGATAGCAATTCTTGCTACGTTCTTCGGCATGATTTTATCTTTGCCCATTGCACTACTGAGTTCCAGAAACCTCTTCCCTCAGTATATCACATACCCATCAAGAGCCGTAATTTCCGCTTGTAGGAGCCTTCCTAGTCTAATCTGGGCAATAATTTTCGTAATTCTGGTCGGACTCGGGCCCATTGCAGGTACCATGGCGATGACAATTTACACAGTAGGATATCTAGGTAAGATGCAGTACGAGGCGATAGAGGGAATGAATAGCACCCCTCTGGAGGCTGCTAATGCGATGGGCCTGTCAAAGACTGAGATTTCTTTGGGAGTGGTAATACCTGAAGCTGCCAACCATCTAATCGCTCAAGCAATTTTCATGTTCGAATACAACGTAAGGTCTGGGACAGTAATAGGAATTGTCGGTGCCGGAGGGATTGGTTACTACATCAACCTATATCTCAAGTTCCTACAATACGAAAAGGTTGCAGCTTACTTGCTCATTATTTTCTTGGTTGTTATGTTGATAGATCTAGTCTCAATATATCTTCGCTCATTTTTCACTGACGAGTCCGAAATAAACACGCCTACCTGGTCAGGGGTGATTCTGACGACTAGGATAAAACTTGGGAAAACTTCTGAATGAGTACTCAGTAGTCTGCTACAATCCTTATTGAGCCACCGTCGTAGAAAATCTGAATGTGGTCTTTGGCTTTCAATGTCAGAGAGGCTAGAGCCTCGTAAACCTCCTTTTCAGAAACTTTGAATGCCTGCGCAGCTCTCTTTGTCGACCAAGCTACTTCAACAAAGTCTGAGGCTGAAATCCATTTTAGTAGCCTCGATTCAAACTCAGTTAGTTCCGCAACCGCCATAGGCCACCGGGTATGGAACAGGGAAATCAAGGCTGCCCCGTTAACAATCTGAGATTTTCAATTAAGAATATACTAAGTGAGGACTCACACCGGAGACTCATGGAGCNAGAGGACGTTCACTTAGTTGATTTGAATCGTTCGACATTTAATCGCACAATTTGGTTCATATTGGGATTAATTTCTACTTCAATCGGCCTGGTTGGAATAATAATTCCAGGTCTACCGACAACCCCCTTGATGATTCTAGCTGGAGCTTGTTTTGCAAAATCTAGTCAGAGGTTCTATGATTGGATCATAGATAACAAGATGTTCGGGGAACATGTAAGGAATTATCGTGAAGGAAATGGGATATCACAGGGAGTAAAGCCGAAAATCCTTTTTANAATGTGGGNATTCATACTTTTTGCAGTATTCTATGCTATTCCAGAGGATGTATTGATTTCCAGGATTTCAACTTTAATTCTAGGAATAATTGGGACCATTTTCATTTTGAGAATTCCGAGTTTTGAACATTAGAAAAACCACGATGTATAATTCTAGCGAGGCCTTTTATCCAGTCCGGGTTGTCATTGAGGCATTTTACTAAGGTGAATGACCCACCCCCATTTTCCTCATATCGCTCTCTCACTTCAATTTCTAACTCTTCAAGCGTTTCCAAACCGTCTGCTAAGAATGCAGGAGAAACCACAACCACGTCTTCGCCGTTCCTAGCAAGANTCTCAACTATTGAGAGAGTTGAGGGCTTGAGCCATTTCGCAGGACCCAATCTGCTCTGGAAGCTTATTGTCCACTTATCATCTGGGATCCCCAGTTCTTCGACAACAGACATTGTTGTCATGTGGCAGTGATGCGAGTAACACATCGAATTCGCTTCCTTCTTTTGGAAGCAACAACCTTCAACCTTAAGACAATGTGATCCTGTTCTATCTCCTCTTCGAATATGCGAATGCGGAAGACCATGATATGAGAACAACAAGTGTTCTCCATTTTTCAGATGAGGCCTAATCGACTCAACCAATGGGTAAATGAATTCCGGGTCGTTTTCAAAGTGTCCCAATTCGAAAACATCTGGGCTCCATTCAATTTCTCTCAATTTTACTAATGCCTCTTTCATCGAAGACTCAGTAGTAGCTTGAGCATGATGAGGGAACAAAGGCGCTAGGAGCAACTCCTCAACTCCCCTTTCTCGTAATTTCTCCAAAGCAGATTTGATACTAGGATTACCGTACCTCATTCCTACTTCACACTCAGTTCCAACTATCTCTTCTCTAAGTTTCTGAGCCATCCTTTCGGTGAATACCCTAAGCGGAGAACCTTCATCCATCCATATACTCCTGTATCTCGGAGCAATACTTCTCGGCCTAACTCGAAGAATTATTCCTNTGACAAGAATCTGCCTTAGCGGGTAAGGGATATCAATTACATCTGGATCCAAGAGGAACTCTCTGAGATAGCTCCTTACTGATTCTATAGTGGGCTCATCTGGAGTCCCGATGTTCATCAAGAGGACTCCCCTCTTCTTCATGATTAAATTGGTAGAAAATTCAGTAATAATTGTAATCTTAGGAACATTTCTTGTTCCATTTTAATTTGTAATCAGATGAAATCTAGTCAGATAGCAATATTTTCAATCTAAAGGAGATTTAGGTTTACCTAAAAATTATAAGAAGAATGCTCTGCGAAGATTTAGGTTGACCTAAAATGAACGGAAAACTACAGAGTATAATGATGACTATGCTGATGATGGCCTCAGCTCTTTCTGGATGCGCCGGAGACGACGTTGATCTGGATGAAGAGGACGGTGGCTATGAATACGCCTCCAATGTCGACAACCACCGGATGCTGATGGGTGATGTCTGTGACATCAAAGACCTGTCCGGGGCTTATGATTGGGATGAAGTGTCGGATATCTATGAGAACGGGAAGCACGCTGAGAAGTCCGACGGATCCTACAGGACCCTGAAGGGCTTTGCCGATGCATCAGGAAAGAATCACGCCTATGACGAATACTATGGTGCTGACGGCTCATGGCACGACTTCGTGGATGCCGCCATTTCTGGAACTGGAGCATTCGCAGGCGAGTCTGACACAGTCAGAGATCAAGCAGTCGAGAAGGGAATCCAGAATGGAGTCATGACCGCATACGCCATCCACGAGCTAAACGCTGCTATAATCAAGGCTGACGCTGGAAACTGGGGACCAGATGATGCTCAGCACGCCTGGGACGAGGGATGGGCATTCTACCACGGTCCCGATGATTCTAATCACGACTACGACGGTTGCGGGCCATATGCCACTGCCGACAAGAGGGCCGGGAACTTCGGAACCGCCAACTCTGCTGGCACAGCGGCTACCAATGTCGCAACACTAGCGGCAATGAACGCAGGACTCACCGCTATGCAGAACGAGGACAGGCAGGCACTAGTAGATGCACGAGACGAGATTCTCAAGCAAATTGTCATCGTATATTCACAGGCCTCAGTAAGATATGCCTCTAAGATGACTGATGACCTAGCTGCTGGAGACAAGTCAGACTACGACAAGCATCAGGCAGAGGGCCACGCATTCTACAGGGTTATAGAAGCATACGTTGCCGAGCACACTTCGATCTGCTACAACATGGCCTCCCACGTTGTCACAGCAGACAGCTCTCAGGCCTCTTGTGAGGGCTATTCTTACTACGACGCAGCAACAGATAACAACAGCATGAACTACACTGGCTGTTACAACATAGTTTCCCATCAGACTACCGAAGACAACCAGTCTACTTGTGAGGCGTATGGATGGATGGCTAATTACTACTCCAACAAGATCGTAGCAATGTTCGACTTGGCCAATGATGGAGATGCTAGCAAGGACTACGAAGCTGACATCAGAATGTGGCTACAGCCGGCATGGGATCACTATGGAATCAC
>PAYZ01000012.1 GCA_002716085.1 Methanobacteriota archaeon
CCAAGGCATCCAGCATCCCCGGTCGGGCTGCTCGCTTCCGCGCCTGACCTGGTTCCCGGGCTTGAGACGCTGATCAATTCCCTCCGGAATTGACTTGCGACAACCTGGATCTCTTGGGGGCGAGGTATCGTAGTCAACTGATGCGATCCCATGCGCTCGTTTGCGCCGCCCTCGGACTTCAGGTCACCATTTTCGACGATTTGTGAAAAATAGAGCACGTCAACTCCCCCCCTAGCCCGGCATTACACATTAGCGATTACCTATCAATCTGACCAGTAGTCATGATTCATATTTCGAAGGGCAACCAGTTTGAATTTCTGTGGATTCTATTGTCCAGNTCCCATTTTCAAAAACTAGAAGGCCGCGGACAGCTATTGTTCGTCCGCCATCAAATCCATCGGGAATCCTGGCATTTGTAAAATCTACAAAGATGCTGCTAGAAGTGCCATTAAGTATGAACAGATTATCACCAGAAAATAGAGATTCGGAATAAACCACACCTCTGACGAAAACTTCAGATCGTTCGAACCTAGTCGGCTCATCCATTATCTCATCGACGGAATATTGTACCTCTGGATCAACTGTAATCATCATTAGCAATAACGAAGCTAAAGATGCAGCGAAAACGACNATCAGCCTAGTAGTCCTTGTAGCGGCCACGATCACTTCAGAGAGCACCCATCTAAATGTGTTTATACCCTACAGCTTCCGAAATAGATGAGAAGCCGNGCTCCCTGACTCTACCTCTCAGACCTTTNACGATTGAAGACGCAACTGATGGTCCCTTGAAGACCAATGCTGAATATAGTTGGATTAATGATGCTCCTGAAATTATTGANTTCCATGCAGATTCTTTGGAGTCTATTCCTCCTACGCCAACTATTGGTATCTTTCCATCGGTTTCCCTAAAACACATGCTAATCACTTCTAGTGAGCGTGATCGTAATGGCTTGCCTGAAAGGCCACCATCATTTGCGAAAGCTTTTCTTGCCTGAGTATTTTTTGGGGCAGGGCGCTTTACTGTAGTGTTTGTAGCAACAATTCCATCGACCCCAAATCTCGCAGAGNTTGAAATTGNTTCACAAATTAATTCATCAGAAGTATCTGGAGATAGCTTTAGCAAAATAGGCTTATGGGTGTTTTTCAAATCACGAATTTTTTTGCATGACGACAAAATACTAGTCAGATATTCATCTCCTTGCAAATCCCTCAAACCCGGAGTGTTAGGAGAAGAAATATTGAGGACGAACAAATCGGCATGATCCCACAAAATGTCGAGAGTTGCCGAGTAATCATCGGCAGCATGGTCATTAGGAACTTTCTTTGAACGGCCAATATTTGCAGCTACGGGGGTTTTCGGCCATCTTCCGTTTGCTTTTCTGTCTATGTTTCGTTTCCTAATCTCTGATGCACCGGGGTTATTGAAGCCCATTTTGTTNACTAATGCACTATGTTTGTTTGCTCTGAACATCCTTGGTTTGGGATTTCCCTCTTGTGGATACCTAGTAATTCCGCCATACTCACACCATGAAAATCCTAATGCTGGCCAGGATAGTAGGGCTTCGGCTCCCTTGTCAAATCCTGCTGCAAGACCCAAAGGATGGTGGAATAGTTTTCCAAATACTTCTATTGGAAGNTCTGGTGATCTGTATATGCTGTTTAGAATATTATTACCGGGTTGAGTATCGCCAAAATTTCTGAGTGCTTTAATAGACAAATTATGTGCGGTCTCCGAGTCAATAAATTTCAGTAATGGGTGCCCTAGAAGTCTCCAAGCTATCCCCATGATAATATNCAATGGCATTCATTCTACAATGGTTATGCATCAATATTGCAGATTTTTTCGTTTCAAATGACTTGATTTTCTGTCTGGCTACGCGCGTACGCGCGCGCTTGCGTGCGTTGGACCGCATCGCACTCACTTATGTTTATACAGGTGTTGTAACGGCCGCCACTTCCCGAGGTGCACTTTTGAAACTTGTAATATTGGAGTCAGGTGCTAAGGCTCGAACAATCAAAAAATACCTTGGAAAGGAATGGATTGTTGACGCATGTAATGGCCATGTACAAGACTTGCCCTCGGGCAGGGGAACAAAGGACAGCTCCAAGGCAATGTGGTCTTCCAAGGCGGATGAGCTCCCCAATCCACCATGGTCATGGACCGATAAGGCTGAACAGGTAATGGATAAAATCATCAATAAGGCAGAGAAATCGGGTGTCGAAGAAGTTTACATAGCTACAGATCCAGATAGGGAAGGTGAATTCATAGCTTGGAGGCTTTCTGAGATACTTTCAGATTTTAATTCTGTTCACAGAATTTCTTTTAATGAAATTACTAAAAGTGCTGTATTGGATTCGATTTCCGATCCAAGGGGTTTGGATATGTCTCTAGTTGAAGCAGCTATTGTTCGAAGGCTAATGGATAGGCTTGTTGGATTCAGATGTTCAAAATTCTGTAGATCTTGGAAGCTAAAGTCCATGGGCAGAGTCCAAACTCCAACTTTGGGATATATTGTAGACAAGGAGATTGAGAGAGAGGCTCACATTCCAATTGAGTACCATAGCGTAAACGNCCAATCAAATGGGGTTGAAATTAAGGTAAAATTCCATGAATCCGATGACAAAGATGCTTGGAGGGATGATGCTGACAAATACTTTCCAGATAGGACTTCAGACCTAAAAAAGGCTCGAAAAGCCTTNGAGGCTCTTCAGAATTCAGGTGATATTNAATTAATATCATCAAAGGAAGGAAAAGCATCAAGAAAACCACAGCCACCATTTACCACAGATACGCTCCTTCAAACATCAAGCTCTATCTTGGGGTGGTCAATTTCGAAGACTAGCAACATAGCTTCTTCATTATATCAATCGGGACATATAACTTACATTAGAACAGACTCAACACGTACAAACAAAAAGGCAAGGGATGATGTCAGGTCATTAATCAAGGCTAATTTTGGGGAAGAATACCTTGGAAAAGGTGTTGGAGAAACNGGTTCAAAGAATAAAGATGGAGTTCAGGATGCTCACGAAGCAATCAGGCCTACAAATCCNAAAATCCAAACAATTGATGGTGAAAACGATGAAANGAAGCTCTACAACCTAATCTGGTCTAGATTTGCAGCAAGCCAGATGTCCAACTCAATTAGAGAGCGTAGATCGCTAATCTTCAACTGTAATGATATGATTGAGGAGATTTATGGCACCTCTAGTTGGAGGACACATTCCGGGTGGGAGGAAGTCTTCAGGTGGACATCCAAGACAATAATCGAAGCTCCTCCAGAAATTGGGTTCGAGATAGGATCTTTCTGGAAAATTGACACTGGACCGGAAATCACTACTGATTTCACTAAACCCCCGAGGAGGTATACTGAAAGCTCTATTATTCAACAAATGAAGAAGGATGGAATAGGCAGGCCCTCAACATACGTCACCACGGTTAGCAAAATTGTAGACAGAGGATATGTCTACAAAGAAGGTAGCTCGCTTATACCAACGGACGATGGAAAGACACTATGGATTGAAGTAGCCCCATTTTACAATCAAACTGAGCTCTTCTCTGAAGGTCTATTCTCATACGATTTTACCTCGAATATGGAGATGCGGCTAGATAATATCGAATCTGGTNAATCTGAAGCTTCTGTGACATGGTCAGAATTCTCAGATGTTTTTCGTGAAATGCACAATTTTGCGCTAGAAAAACGAAGAGAGAAACCAACAATTAGGCAAATTCAGTACGTTGATAGTATCTTGAGCCGAATGGACGATAAAAAAAGAGTAGAGTTAATTGGGACTAGAGAAGTTTCTGATCTGACAGGANAAGAGATTAGAGAATTCATTGATAGCATCGATAAAGATCTGCAATCCAGCANCCCCCCCAGCGAGAAGCAACTTTCCACTATTATTCGTCTTTCAGATAAGCTTGGACTGGAATTATCAGATTTTCTCAGTGGTTTCGGTATTTCTGATATTTCTGAATTAACCGGTGGCAGGGATGGAAGTGCAAGCGAGGCTATTGGAAGTCTTATAGAAATGGATAGGTCTTCCCCAGCAACTGAAAGACAAGTCAATACGATAAGCTCAATGTGTGAAAATCTNCAAATGCCAATAGAACAGGCTATGGAAATAGNTCAAGCTGAATCTCTCTTGAATATTACAAAATCAGAAGCAAGCAATTTAATTTCGAATTTGAAAAAAATGATAGCATCAAATAAGAGAAATAGAAAGACGTGAACGAGGTAGTATCTTGACTAGGTCATACGATGTTTTAGTGATTGGAGCTGGTCCCGTAGGTGGGTATCTATCTAGGGTATTGAATGAGCATGGTCACAGTGTTCTGATGATTGAAGAACACGAACAAATTGGTAGGCCATTTCAATGNGCAGGACTGGTNAATCCCGGTGCTATGAATTCAGTAGGACTAGAGACCACTATTTTGACAACGATTTGGGGAGCAAATATCCACAGTCCTTCTGGAAAGAAGGTTTCCATAGGAGATCCAACTATTCCTAGAACCTACTCTGTTTGTAGAAAGTTGTTTGATGAAGCGCTGGTTAAGCAGTCGATAGAGACGGGTTCAGAAATTATGCTTTCTAGCAAGCCTACTTCTATTTCGCTTTATGATGACAGGGTTACAGTAGAAATCTCCGGGCCTAATGGCACTGAGATTATCCATTGTAAGTTACTTTGTGGAGCAGATGGCGCCCATTCATGGGTAAGAAGAAAGTTGCGAATGGGTAAACCAACAGAGACAATGATCGGATTCCAAATCGAAGCTACAGGGTACGATGGAGATCCAGGCATGCTCGATATGTATACGGGTGAAAAGATAGCACCAGGATTCTTTTCTTGGGCAATACCTTCTGGCGAAACAACTAGGATAGGAACATGGACAAAGGCCGAATTGATGGATGGGATATCTAGCGAAGAATATCTAGATGGGCTAATTTCAAATCCTGAACTGAATTCTAGATTTGGCAATATTAACGAAGTGGGTCGTTTTTGCGGTCCAGTCCCTAGCGGTATTGTTCGCAAACCAATGTTAGAGAGAGTCGCACTATTTGGTGATGCTGCAGGAATCTGTAAACCAACAACCGGCGGTGGAATCGGTCCTGGATTCAAGCAAGTAGAAGTCCTAGTACCAATGATTAGCACAGCTTTAGATTCNAATGATTTATCCGAATTCACTATGAAGAAGATTTCAAACTCGTTGAAGGAATTTAGGCGTGATCAGAGGAGGAAGAGGGCCCTTAGAGATGCATTCCTAACTGAAATGAACGATTACGAGCTAGAAAAGATATTCTCAGTTTGGCGTAGGCCTGAAGTTACTGCATTGATNAATGAAGTTGGAGACATCGAGAATCCAATCCCCTTAGGCATCAGAATGCTAAGGGAGGTNCCTGAATTTAGACGACTAGCTGGTAAGGCAGCAAAAGCGGTTTTATGGGGTTAAGATGCCATTGTACGTTCAAAGAATCAGGTATCCGCCTTTCGAACTAGATAGTATGGTACCAAATCAAGTCCCCTTATCAGAGGCGATAGTGGATTCTGGGGATCTGGAGATTTCCGAATTCACTATCGGTAATGATTCTGGGTGGTTTGTAGAATGGCGGAAAAAATCTGAAGATGATGAGTATCAGATTATTGAATCTGATGTATCAACTTTGGTCCCCAGATTCATCTCAAGGTCAAGGCTCGGATGGTACATCAATCCTGATCCTTTACACAATATCTCAAGAAGGCTCATTCTTCCCACTGTCTCACTCTTGATAGTTTCATTATTTGTACACTCAATCGAACCGTGGCTATTGAATCAGGGGGTAATTGGGAACTCAATTGCTGGCTCTGTATCACTTGGCCCTCTGGATTACCCTAAACTNCTACTCTACACATTNCCCCTTTTTCTTCTACCTCTTGTTTTCAGAACAATTGCAAATTTCAGGGACATNTCGAGACAGGCCAAGATTAACCAACTTANCATAGAAGACCCGATTGAATTCTTGCACGTAGAGAGGGGTGTAATTTCCTTTGAGATTAGTGATAATGTCGAATTTAAGCCATTAAGAGCGAGGGTACAAGTTGGAATAGCTGTTCCAGAAAGAAGTGCAATTATTCATACTTTAGGGAGGATTGAGGGTGGACAGCCAGCACCCGGAATGTCAACAAAATTACCCGACAAAAGAATTGGATCTGATGACGAAGTAGGAATTGGAGTTGGGGANTCTACTCCTATGCAATTGTCTTCACGCCGAAGTGTCATATTGGAGCCAATGAGAATTCTCGAATCTGGTAGTTGGAAATCTGGAATTTACAATAGGGGGCGNATAGATCTTAATCTACCTGAATCACAATGGCCCGGGACCGTATACTCTTCTCTGATAGCTGTTCATTGGGAAATAGTCATCGAATTCTTGGATAGCGATGANTCAATAATTAGATGGGTGTCACCATTGATTATGCCTCAAAGTAAAGAAAAAGTATCTGTNGCGAATACTCCTACAAGAAGTGGCAGGTCGGAATTATCCAATTTCTGATTATACAGAAATCCCTCGATGCTCGATAATGTTGTATTCTGAGTCCCTTTTAGCTGGAACAAAACCAGACTCAGTTATTGCAATCTNAAGCTCAGATATTGTGGCCTCTGTCTTCGTTGAGCCAGAAGCGGAAACGACATTCTCCTCCATCATTGTCGAACCTATGTCATCTGCACCCGACGANAAGGCAATCTGCGCAACTTCAATCCCCATTGTTGGCCAAGAAGCTTGAATGTGATCTATATTGTGGAAGAATAATCTTGAAACCGTTAGATGACGTAGATATTCAACAGAGCAGGCCCCAAGCTCTAGCTTATTCATNCCGCGATTCATTTTTCCAAAGGTATTGTTTTCCAGCAAAACTGGCCATGAAATAAAAGATGTGAATCCCATATTTCCATTTTGCAATGTTTTTGTCTGTAGATCCCTAATTCTTTCCATATGCTCTACTCTGTGTACAATAGTCTCGCCAAAACCGAAGACATTTGTTGCTGATGTAACCAACCCTATTTCTTGAGCCTCGCCCATAATCCTTAACCAGTTTTCAGATGAGCCTTTCTGTGGTGCAATCCCTAGCCTCACACTATCAACGAGAATCTCGGCACCTCCACCTGGTAGTCCATGCATTCCCGCATCTTTGAGCCTCAATAGAACATCGAATGTGGGCATTCCAGAGACTTCGGATATGCCCTCTATTTCAATAGGTGAAAAACAATCTAGTGAGATTGAAGGGTGCCTCTTTGAAAGCTCCATTAGCAAATCAACATACCAATCAAATGGAAGATCTGGGTTCACGCCCCCCTGCATAAGAATTCTACTACCACCAATATCCTGTAATTGAGTGATTCTAGCGCTAATTTCATCAATCGTCTGAGTATAGTTCTCGGGATGGCCCGGTGGGCGATAGAATGAGCAAAAATGGCAGTTTATCGTGCAAACGTTTGTGTAATTTATATTTCTATCAACAAGATATGTTACTAAATTTCCTGGGACTTGCCTTTTCCTGCGTTCCATCGATGCGTGCATCAACTCATGTAGTGGAGCTTCNCTGTATAAGGTAGCAGCATCTTCAACATCAAGGGGGGGTGGATTGTCCCCTAACTGTTGAGCCATAATTGATTGCCAATGATTCAAATCAGTCACCATTGCCAATTATACTTTCAATATCATCAATAGATTTTGGGCATGAAGATGATAACACCACAGGGCCTGAATCGGTNATTAGCACGTCATCCTCAATTCTAACTCCAATTCCTGAGTATTTTTCGGGGATATCAATGTCAGTTCTCCAACTTCCGAAGTATAGGCCCGGCTCGATTGTAACAACCATTCCAGGTTGTAATATTGGGCCTGGGTTTTCATCGCCTTGTCTACCGCCGCCAACATCATGCACATCAAGGCCCAGAAGATGCCCAGTTCCATGCATAAAGAAATCCCTATATTTGCCATCGAAAGAATCAGGATTACCAATTGCCTCATCAAATGAACAATTTAGAATTCCTANTTCAATGAGGCCCTCTGCCAATACGTTAGAAGTAGCCCTATGCATCGATAGCCAATCAGAACCAGGTATACATGCGTCGATACCTGCAACCTGAGACTCTAAAACTAGCTGGTATATGTCTCGCTGTTCATCTGAGAATTGGCCATTAACTGGCCATGTACGTGTAATATCTGAAGCATAACCATGGACCTCACATCCGGCATCGACTAGTGCAAGCATTCCTCCTTCAATAGGTGAGTCGTTTGAGCTATAGTGCAGGATCGTAGCATTATCACCACCTCCAACAATTGTAGGAAAGCTCCATTGACTTCTTGAGCTCATGAATGAAGACTCAATGATGGATTGAATATGCCACTCCCCAATATTTGGAAATGCAGATTTCATGGCATTAATGTGTGCCATGCTGGCTATTTCTGCAGCTTCAGACATAATATCTATCTCCCTAGGAGATTTGATCACTCTCAATGTGTCTATTAATGGTCTAGGATCCTTTAGTCCCACAATGCCCCTGATGATTTTATCAATTCGTCGTGAAGACCCATGAAATGAGTAAGCATGTTCGGAATCATCAATTAATTTTTGTAAACTTTCCTCAAGATTTTCTAAGGAATCAGTCCTGCTAACTGGCCAAGTTTTTGCACCTTCTACACCTACTCTTTTTCCCTCCCAGATCTCCTTAGAAGTATCCCTCGGAGATACAAACAATGTCGTTTCCCAATCACCTTTAGTGTTTGAAGCGACTAGNACGCCGCCTTCTTCTTCCCANCCACACAAATATAGGATGTATGAGCCAGCTCGAAAAGGATACTTCACGTCATTTGACCTTACTGATTGGTCATTTGTTGGTATAATTACCGTACATGTACCTTTCAGCATAGAAAGGAAGCTCTCCTGTCTTTGGAGGTATTCCGAGTTGTCAAATGGTAATGCCACGAAATTTACCCGCAGATGTTACTATTTGGACTTTATATTGGATTATGTCCATTTTGGAATGTCAGATTGGGTATCAGTGTTACGATGTTTGTTGGCGGCATAAGAAAGGAAGACTGCTGCTGAGAAAAATAGAATAATTGTGAAGATTGGAGAAGAGGTGTTTTCTGAATCTACAACTAAAACTGAAATGATTGAGGTTTCGGAGTCATCGTCTACTACTTCTAGAGACAATAGAAATCTATCAGAATCTGTGTCGGGCCAGTATATCTCTCTAGAGATTCCTTCGTATAACGGCACATTGTTTATTCGCCAAATATATCTTAGAGTTTCTTGATCGTTCTCGGTATCGTACGAAAGTGAAGCATCGATTGAGATTGTAGAATTTTTATCTATTTGTAACTCATTTCCATTTGATACTTCTTCGGAATTTATTAGGAGTCTTGCTTCGGGTTGCATGTTAATTATCTCAAAAGAAAATNTNTCTGATCCTCGATTTCCAGCCCTATCAACTACATTCAATGAAACCTGGTAAATCCCAGAATAGTTAGATTGAATACCNGGAGACAACGGACTTTGTCCTGAAAAAACAATAATGTTTTCAATCGATAAATCGGATATTCTGGAAACAGACCAAACATATGTCATTCCTTCTATGCCCCAGGGAAAGTCTGTAGTGGAAGAGCCGTCAAAATACAACAAATCACCTGATTCAAAAACTGTATTTTCGCCGTTGATAATTACGTCTGGCTCTGTGTTATCGACCTTTATCGGTATGCAATCATCGGCGAATAATCCAGTTTGCGTGTCATTAGAAAACATTGTGAGCTGATATGGCCCATCTTCGAGGTGAGAAAATGAAATATTTGTTGAAAAAGTTCCAGAAGACCATAAGATTTCGTAAATTCTTTCATGCTCTACGGATGTAAAATCTTCAATTTCTTCATCTAAGCAATTTACACCANTAGAATTTGTAATTGAGAAGTATAGTTCGGCATCGTTACCCGAGTAAGTGCTCGAAATTCCGAAAATTTCTACGACACCACTTGCCCATGAATTTGGAGTATTATGTATTTTCAATGTTGGTCCTGCAATCCAGTCCGGAAATGATGGCGACTCTATGAAAATTGATCTTGAGGATATTATTGGCTCACCACCTTCAATAGTCAGTGAAACCACGATTAAACAAGAGCAAGGGCCGATTGAATAAGGATCGATATTTATCTGAAAATTTGATATATTCGCCCCACCTGAACTACGAAACAGTAAATCATCTGTGATATCAAAAAAGCCTCTTGAGCCACTTGAGTCGACTAATTCCCATGAGACTGAATTAATGTTGTCGGCATAGAGTATCTCGCCGGAAATTGTTGTTTCCATATCGATTGTATGACCATCAAGAAAATCAATATTGATTATTGGGGCGTTGTATTTGTGATTTGACTCTGAAGATACTGAATAAATCAATGTAGAATACGAGAAAAAAAGCAATAGTAGAACTATCGAGAACGAGTTGAAACGAGTGCTGCTCACATTTACCCGGAATTACCAACAGTATTGAAGCTCATGGGCAAATGATTACCTATCAGATATCCTCATCTGCCAAGAAAGCTCATCCAACCATAACCCCAATGTCTCCCTATCAATATACTCCTCACTGGTGCTTGCTGATAAGACACATTCGCAAGCGGCCGATGCCAGAAGTGCCGCATCATATAGCGAAAGTCCGGATCCAAGAGCAGCAGCAAGTGATGCTGCGGCTGCATCGTGCATGCCAATCTGCTGCTCAGCGGTTGGAGCCATGCATGGCATGTGGATACTTGGAGAGTCCTTCTGATAAAGATAAACCCCGTTTATTCCTCCCAGAACGAGTATCCCATCCCAGGAATATTGATCGATAAGAGACTCTGCAGCCTCATCTAAATCGATTGATCCCATCCTCCTGGAAAGTAAAGTAAGCCCCCTTTTCTCGAATATTACTATTGTAGCGCCCAGACTCTTATCCAAACCAGTAAGTTTTGGGTCTACAATGGAAGGGATTCCAGACTCATTGGCTGCTTCAATAAGTGATAGCGCCCCGTCCTTACTTACCGCACCTTTATTGTAATCTGAAATTACAAGGGCACAACTATCTTGGAGGGATTTATGAGCTTGTTCGGCCAAAGAATCAGATATTTGCTGGTCAAGTTGTTCGTTAGGACCCCTGTCAGCCTGAAGTAGAATCTGTTCTCTATCAAGAAGGCTCTCCCTACTACCAAAAAATCGTATTTTTGTGAGAGTTCTTCTATCTGGAACTACTATTGTATTCGCAGTATCTACAGCGAAGGAGTTCAACGATTTGATCACGGATTTACCCTCTTGGTCAGAGCCAACGCAAGTATGGAAAGAAAGGTCCATGCCAAATGAGCTAAGCCCTATAGCGATATGAGCCGAAGCTCCTGCCGACTCTTCGGATCTAGTGACCTTCAGAACAGGCACCGGAGAAGTAGAGTTTAGATTATTTGCGAATCCATGGTGATACCTGTCTAACATGGTATCTCCAATTAATGTGACCTTAGAGCCCCCCATCGAGTCAATTAATGATCTCAGTCTAGTCAGGCTATCTTCTCTTTCTTTCGCTGGATCATCACTCATTCATCATCCGGATAGGGCCATTACGGATGATATTTGGGGATAGCGTCTAATTTGTAGGCGCAACCGAGGTGCTGTGAAACGTACTGAGAATGGCTGGGAATACACTGGCTCTGCCAGACAGAGGCTTTGGGAGAAGTCAGCCATTGGCCGAATAATCGATAGTGAAAAATTGGCTCTTTCCGATTCAGAAGTGATCTTCTGCAGAGATCATCGGAATATCGATTTTCCATACGAAGGTTGGCTTCAAGAAGCAGTTTCTAGAAACNACTCACTGCTTGAAGAGGCCGCAGTGCTCGAATCACTAAGGGTTCCTGGCAACAAAGTTGTTCTTCGAGAAAATTGCGAAAGCTTTGGATTTGAACATTCGGTATTGTCGTGGGCAATGAGATGGCCTTCTGACAAGCACCCTTCGAAGGACTCTCCTACTTCGGAAATAATCTACTTCAGATCTTTTGAAGAATTCTCAGTAGGTGATCTGTATAATTGGTGCCTTGAAGTTACAGATTCTGGAAAGATAGCTGAGGTGATTGTTGTCGATGAAGAACATTCAGTTGTGACATATCGACTTGTCGTATCTGAAATGGAAGGTCAAATGCGTCCACCTGATAAGAAAGACTTCCAAAAAATTGCAAAGATGAAATATGAAAATACTTCATTTGGAGCATTCTTCCCTGATACTAATGACTGGAAATTTGAGAATATTGGTATTCCGTTACACGGAGGTAGACAACTGGACTCCTTAGAAACACAGATTATTCTAGGAAATATTGAGGATAGCGGAGAATTGGGTCTTGTCGAAGAGCTGAATTTGAGTGCAAACCTTCTACTGGATCTTTGGAATAGAGGGTTGAATACGAGATCTGGATTCAAATACGGGACAGCTTGGAGGTGTTATCCAGGTAATGTCGGAGAAGGTCATGCACCTTGGTTGGTAGTTGATCCACATTCTAAGATTAGCGACAACTCACCAAAAGACTGGGCGGCTGCATGCCTGTCTTCAAGGTTAGCTTCAGGAGTCAATAAGCACTGGGTTCACCCATACTATGATGGTAAATCATGGTGCTATCTCGAGCTTTCACGGCCACCATCAGACTCGAGATGGACAAATCCAACTAGGAAGTAGTATTATTTTCTTTTAGAGCTTGAAATAGAGAATGCAAGGAGCAACAATACAGCAGTGATGGCATTTGAAGGCTCAGCTAACCAATTTAGTGGGCCGAACGGGAGATCTTCTTCTGCAGTAAGTACAATGGGGATTCTTTGCTCAATATTGTATGAATCGATGAGAACTAACTCCCCTCTTGCAATCATCCTTGGCTCAAGAAGACCATTGGGTTCAATCAGAATGTCAATTGGTTCTCCAGGAAAATACTGACCCGTTGTAATTGGGGAAGAAATTCTACTTGCAGGGCCATCTACTGTGATTGAGTATGAGCGTGGCCCATTTCCTAATGAATCGGGATAAAATGATACTACAGAGTCTTGATCCCACGGGATTGTGGATTCAAGGACATTGTCACTTAGCTTATGATTGACAATTTGCCATTCAAGTGACACATTTGTCATTGCTCTCCCAGAACAGCCAATTTCTCCTGAAAGCGTGCCCTTCCGAGAAAGTTGTTCTGTGGCATTAAGGATTTTCAATCGTGATTGAGGGTCAACAAAGTTCTCAACAATTACTCCATTCATGGATGAGATATTTACAACAAAATCACAGGACTCATCAATAATCACTTCTGCAAATGATTCCTCCCCGGGTAGTAGAACAATAGGATTTCTAGGAGTAATGATTGTTGTTGAATTATCTCCAAAGTATTCAAAATGGACTGTTGCAGAACTAACGTTCATTGAAACTACCTGAATTGCCCATGGAACCAATCTACCAGTGTTGTCCCAAATCATATGGCCTGTGTTCCCAAATGAGTCTCCATCAGAGAAAACATCACTAGAGCTTCCATAGTCCCTTCCTCTAAGTAATGCATCATTTCCGTCTGCCTCGACAATCTTAGACCAAGGCTTAGTTGGATCGGTATTTACTAGATTTGATTGTATATCTCCGAAATTCTCATCCTGCTGTTCCACTAGAATGCCATGTCCCGGTAAGCCAGAGTCGAATCCAACGTCCGAACGTAGGGTGACCCAGATATATTCGCCGAATCCAATATCTATCTTGAGAGGCGAACCTCCTTGTGAAATTGGCTCTAGAGAGAATGTCGAATCTTCCATGTTTTCAATTACAATAGGGTCCAGAGCCCCTATCAGATTCAGTGTGGATGATGAAGGAAGTGAAGGGGTTGATCCATCGCCGATCCAGTTTCCGCTTGACATAATGTCCCAGTCACCAAGTCCATGCCAACTCTTAGTTGGTGAATCACTGTGAACATCGTACAGGTCCACTGCTCCCATCTGATGCATCATCTCGTGGAGCAAAACGCCAATTCCTCCGTATATTGAAGCCATTGTGTAGTGTTGTATCTCATACCCGCCAATAATAATCGGCTCTTCGAGGGGTGAAAAGTGGCTCCAAATTCTTCCTGCTGTCCCACCTAGCTCCTGAGGCTGTCCCGAATGTAGAATTAATAGACGATCAACAACGTTATCACCATCCAAGTCCCAATTTGATAGATCATGGCCATTTAACAACGACGAAATAGCCAGTGAGGCCATCTCAGTTGCCCCTCCTGAACCCTCGCCAACATCCCGCTCGTCAATGGAGTCTGCGCCCCAATAACTGTCTTCGAAAGGAGACTGCCAAACTCCATCTACTATTGATACGTTCAAAGCTGAGCTTCCTCCGCTGATCTGATCGATGTATTCATGAGCTGAAAATTCGCCCTCGAATAACTGCTGTAATTTCGAATTGGGGAAATCACTAGATGGAAATTCGGCGCGAAGAATCGGCCAATTTTCTTGGTCCATTAGTCCCACTATTTCTGATTCTGCAGGCTCTTCATTTACAACGCCTTTTTTGATTGATTCGTTCACTGAGGTAGAGTTGATTTGGACAAAAATAGATGCTGAAACTAATAAAATTGAGGCTATCAAACGTGAAACCTCTAACCCTGAATACCTGTCCACGGTAAATGGCTGTATCTTTGGGCTTTCAAATCAATCCACATGTGCTAAGTAATTGTGTCATTATCTCTAGGCTCATTCCAAATTGGCATTGCAACAGGAGATGTCCTTGAAATCAAATCGGCTGAAATAACAACTAGAGCTGAAATGAGTAGCCTCAATCCATCAAATTCAATGGGCAGGGTAAGAATTAGTATTCCCGATGAAATTGCTAGTAGCCTGTACCTAAATCTGGATGAGCCTTCTACAACAAAACCGAAAATCCTAGTCATGCACAAACAAATCGTTGTAATCGACCAGATAACAAGAATCCATGATAAGCCTAGTGCAATTGAGGTCACGGATGCTGCATCATACCTAACGAGAAGGGCATCATTCGTACCATTATCTATCGCAAATTCGAAAAATATTGGAGTTCCAATAATCCAGACGGCGATGATTGAAAGGGGGACAATTGTTGTTGAAAGAACAAGAATGGAAATTAGCCAGTTTCTCTCCCTGGGATATAGAGCAGGCTTCGAATATCGGTAAAGCTGTGTCGAGAATATGGGGAGCATGGTTGTCAAAGAAGCCATGATTACTATCCCCAGCCTAATTTCAATCCAGTCGAATGGACCGTATATGGAAAGGTTCTCGTTAGTCGGACCCGTCTCTACAGGGATATATGACAACCATTCTTGTACTAAATCATCAATCATGACGGACCAAAAAATACATAGGAAGGCGAAGATGAATGCAGATATCCTTGCAATCTGATGGACATCATTCAAGTGACCCGAAAGAGAATCATAATGAGTTTGCTGCACTATATTCACATCAGGTCCTTCATACTAGGATCCTTCCTAGATGATATTATCGTACGGTATACTCCGTAAGCAGCCCAAGCTGAGATGAAGAACGCAAGACCTGTAGCGAAGTTGGTGAAATCCACACCTTGGAAAGTTATTGGAGATTCAGAGGAAGCCCAAGAGACGCCTAGGTAAAAAGAGACCATAGAAATGAAGCCTCTTCGCAAGCCTTGAGGATATGCAAGTTCCATAGCCAAGAATTCTGGCCCCTCTCCATACTTCCTCTCGAGGATCTCCTTTTGCACTACAGCTCCAACAATTAGGGCGACCAAGCTAGTCCAATAGAGTAGGTTTCCTTGGGTGAAAACCCTCTGGGAAATAGCATCCTGGCGTTCTTGCTCCAATTGTTCTTCGGAGACCTCGATTAGGAAGAGGGAGTCATATGTTCCAACGGATATTGTCCTAGTCTGCAAGGTAGAAGAGGACTCATTTGTTGTGATTGTTCCTGGGGGATTAATTGAGAAAGAGAGAATGTTCCAATAGTCCATGTCATCTGGAATTCCTCCTCCGTCAACCGAGTTCCCGGCTAGCCAGAATTGCACTGGTCCAACATCCTCATTCGGGGCCGACCAACTAAATTGCCAAACACCGTCTAAGTCTGGGTCGGAATGGGAAATATCGTCCCCCCTACCATCGGCATATCTGATATCCTCATCATCGGACCAAGAGAAATTTCCAACGGAGTCCGATGATAGGAGGAATCCTGCCTGCGTGTTACCTTCTCCACCTGAAAGAGTCAATGAGTCAGCGACTTTGATGGTCATTATGTACTGCTCAGAGGGCTCATACATTAGTGGAACACCTGTAACCATCACTACAGCTCTTTCCGACATAGCGCCGTTATTGTGACATGAGCACCCATACTTGACGGTGAGCTCGTCATTGGAGTTGTATGCGCCCGGTCCGTTGCTCATTCCGAAGGCAGGAGCCGACATACATAGCACAATAATAAGGCATGTAATTGTCCTGCCTAAGCTAACTCGCATATTATCACCGTTCGTGTCTCGGTTGAAGGTGTCAAATAACGGTTGGGGGTGCTTCCCCTCATAACTCCTTAATGGAGGCATTAAGTTCATTCATCATCTTCTTGCCATCACCGAATAGCATCATGGTGCTATCCTCGTAGAATAGATCATTATCCACTCCAGCATATCCAACTGACAAGCTCCTCTTAATTATGACAACAACTCTTGCCTTGTCAGCATCAATTATCGGCATTCCACCTAGAGGGCCCTCGCCAGTTCGCGCAACAGGGTTTACTGTATCATTGGCGCCAATAACTAGTGCGACATCTGTTTCAGGTAGCTCTGAATTGATATCATCCATTTCAATAAGTTGTTCATATGGAACATTTGCTTCGGCAAGAAGGACATTCATGTGGCCGGGCATTCTTCCCGCCACAGGATGGATCCCATAACTCACCTCCACACCTTCGGATTCTAGCAAGTCTGCAAACTCCTTTACCGCATGTTGTGCTTGACTGACTGCCATACCGTATCCAGGAATTATTACGCACTTACTGATACCGTCGCAGACCATTGCTACCTCTTCTGGATCGCTTCCCACTTTTGTCCTAGTTACTGACTCCTTTCCACCGCCTCCAAAAGACTTGAACAATACTGCAGCTAGGGTTCTATTCATTGCCTTACACATGATGAAAGTAAGGATCAAACCAGCAGCGCCGACCATCGAGCCGGCAATGATTAGCACATTGTTTCCGATAACGAAGCCAGTAAAAGCAGCTGCAATTCCAGACATTGAGTTCAGTAAACTGACAACAACTGGCATATCTGCGCCCCCAATTGGGATCACGAACAATATTCCGAGAACTGATGAGATTGCAACTAAAGAATATATTATATCCTTGTTACTAGGATCTTGGATAGTCATCCAGATCAAAAATAACGCCAGTAATAATAGAGAGGCCTTGACCGTGTTGAGCCATGGAGGCCCCCATGTTGGGAAGTTAATCCATTTACTCCTACCTCTATCGTCTTTCTTAGTAAAAGGAATGTAGAAGCCACCCTTTAGCTTGCCCATTGCCATTAAGCTTCCAGTTAGGGTAAGCCAGCCAACCAAGCCTGAGAGGCCGATTGCAATCCATGTTGCATACAACTCGACGTTGTCTGATGGTATATCGTCTGAGTTAATCCTCTTCAAGACTTCAGAGAGTGCGACTAATGCGGAAGCTCCTCCGCCAAACCCATTGAACAAAGCAACTAGTTCGGGCATTCCAGTCATTTCAACTCTGGTGGCCATCCAAGCGCCAATTATTGCTCCAACAATCAGCCCCCCAGCAACTAACTCCCAGCCAATAATGCCCGGGGCCTCAGTTTCCATTCTTGCTATAGTAACTAGAACAGCAAGAAGCATCCCATAAGCCCCAAGCCTGTTTCCCTGTGGTGCTGTTTTCGGACTTGATAGCCTCTTTATCCCCACTATAAACAGAGCCGCCGAAGCAAGATAGCCAATATCCCAAACAACCGGATCTACCAACCAATCACCCCCTCTTTTTACCTGCAATCATCTCAAGCATTCTATTTGTGACCATGAATCCTCCAACTACGTTTATCGTGGCCATAACCAGTGCTGAGAAAGCGAGCCAAGCAGCAAGGCCTGGGTCCCCATTATTGAATTCGGTATTTGACAGAATCAGAGCGCCAACTATTGTAATTCCAGATATTGCGTTTGCACCGGACATCAATGGGGTATGCAACGTAGGGGGGACCTTGCTAATTAGCTCGAAACCTAGGAAAATTGCGAGAACGAAAACTGTAATGCTAGCTACGAGAGCCGCTAAAGTAAGTGTCAATTGATCACCTCTGAGAGTCTTGTCTGCTTATCATGTATCTTATTTTTATAACAAAGAAGAACGCCCCCCATGCCAGGGACAAAGAAGTCATTACCTTCGGGTGCTCCAACGAGGATGTCGTCTTCCAGATTGATTCGCAACTCGCCTTCACTGACCAAGGTAGTGAGAAAGTTTGTCATATTGTTAGAATAAAGCACACTAGCAGTAGAAGAAAGCTCGCCAGCAAGATTTTCTGTGCCGATAATCGTTACGCCATTATCAGTTGTGAATATCTCCCCTGGTCTTGTTAGTTCGCAATTTCCTCCTACGTCTGCATTCATGTCTACAACTACAGAACCCGGTTTGAACGTAGAAACGGCAGATGAAGGAACAGTTATTGGTGCTGGTCGACCGAATATCCTAGCAGTAGTAACTATGACGTCTGCATCGCTTGCTACTTGGCAAACAGTGTCGTTTACCTTCTGAATGAATTCGGGTGTTAGCGGCTTCGCATATCCTGACTCATCTTCGAAATCATCCATTCCTTCGACTTCGATAAATCTCCCTCCGACCGATTCAATTTGCTCGGCAGCAGATTTTCTAACATCGGATGCGTATACAATCGCTCCTAGTCGCTTTGCGGTTGCAATCGCCTGTAAGCCAGCTACACCGGAGCCCATAATTACAAACTTTGACGGCCTTACGGTGCCAGCGCTAGTAGTCATCATTGGAATGCCTCGAGAAACGTGTGCTGCTCCTAACAGAACAGCTTTGTAACCAGCTAGATTATCCTGGCTCGAATTTACATCCATTGCTTGTGCACGAGACAGGCGCCTTGGAATCATGTCCATACTGATTAGAGAAATCCCCCTTTCAACCGATTCACTGACCCTTTTTGGATTTCTAAAGGGATCAGCGATACAGACAACGATCTGGCCGGAGCTGATGGATGATGTTTCTGGCATAGAAATTGACATTATGACATCTGATTGCATTACCTTGCTCCTATCTGATAATTCACATCCTAATTCCGCATAATCACTATCACTGTTGTGGGATCTTGCGCCGGCTCCAGATTCTACAATTATGTCAAATCCTAGCTTCTTTAGCTTCTTTATAGAACCAGGTACAATAGAAACCCTGTTTTCATTATCAGGCTCCTTTAGAACACCCAGACGCATGCAATATTCCCCGTGATATATTTCGGTGACTCTTCCAACTGAAGGCCGTTATTGAAACCGTCGGCCAAGCAATTTGAATCGCTGTCATCCGAATAATACAAGATAGCCAATCCCGAATACTGCTATGTCACAAATTGCATGGGAGAGCCAGCAAACCCAGATAGATTTGTACCTAAGGTAGAGCCATGACCAAATTGCGGCGGCAGATAACAATCCGAAGGTTGCCATAGCCGTCTGCCACCAAAGAAAGCCAAAGAGATGCAGGGCTATTGTATGATGCAACGTGAACATGCATGCTGAAAGTGCAATCCCAGATGCCTCAGAACCGAGCAGTTCGATGCCCTTAGTAGTGATGAACCACCTGAATACGTATTCCTCTAGCATACTATTTATGAATATCCAGTAAAACATTCCAGCAACATATATCCGAAAATCTGTTAATCCCGTAGTTTCCATCTCAGAAATCATGGCATCGGTGTCTATGGTTCCTGAGAATATTGCCCACATTGCCACTATTAAGGCAGACATGGAGATTCCTGAGATTGTTGCAGCAAGTAGGCCATCGCGATTTGGTTCGGACCAAGAAATCGAATTGCCATCGATAACGAGAAACCAGTATGTAGGTACTAAGAATATCCAAATCTTACACAACATGAAGAACAACTGGGAAAGTAATTCGTTATCATTCAAAGCAAGCGTGAAGATAATTGATGACGTTGGAGCAAAACCCACTAGAACAATAGCGATCAAGGCCTTCCTCTTTACATCCACATCATAGCGAGATAAGTCCGAGGTATATCTACTCCGGTAAGTGCTAAGACTGGAATAGTGTGCGCGGTGCATGGCAACGGGTTCTAGAAAGATAGCTGTGATTGGTGCTGGCAACGTTGGAGCTACATGCGCATTCGTTTTGGCAGAGAGGAAGATTGGTGAAATTGTACTACTCGATATATTCGAAGGTTTTGCCAAGGGTAAAGCTCTCGATATGAGTCAGGGAGGAAGAGTGCTAAACTATGACGGATTAGTCTCGGGCACGAAGAATTACGAGGATATTTCGGGTTCAGATGTTGTAGTTGTAACCTCAGGATTCCCAAGACAACCTGGTATGACTAGGGAGGACCTGATAGGAAAGAATGCTGAAATTATCTCAGAGGTGGGGAATGGCATCAAGGAGCATGCTCCAGATTGTGTTATTGTGATGGTTACGAACCCGCTCGACCTAATGACTTACCATATGCAGAAAATTACTGGTTTCCCCCATAACAGAGTGGTTGGACAGGCAGGAATTCTAGATAGTGCTAGGATGACTCACTTCATCTCAGAAGCAGTAGGATGCAGCAATGAAGACGTGCAAGCTATGGTTCTTGGAGGGCATGGCGACACCATGGTTCCATTACCGAACTACACCACTGTGAATGGAATCCCCGTGAATCAGCTTCTTTCCGATGACGAGATCAGAGAAATATGCGAAAGAACCGCTAGTGGTGGTGGTGAGATAGTTAAGCTTCTAGAGAAGGGGAGTGCTTTCTACGCCCCTGGAAGTGCTGCAGCGATAATGGCTGAGTCTGTGATTAACGACAGGAAGAGGGTATTGCCTTGCAGCGCATATCTTAGTGGGCAATACGGCATGGAGGATATTTACATCGGAGTCCCCGTAGTTCTGGGAAGAGGCGGGGTTGATAGAATCCTGGAATTGGATCTCGAGGATCATGAGTTGGAAAGTCTTCAAGGATCTGGGGCATTTTACAAGGATCAACTTAGTGAAATACTAGGATATTAGGACTGATTATGGGGTTTCATAACTTGGCTAGGGAACACGTCCACCTAGAACACGATGGGAAGATCCTGCTTGTAGATATGGAAGGCAATGGGCCTACCAAACCACTGATGGGTAGGGGGACTGCAATCGATGGTCCTGAAATTAGGCTTCCATCCCCTCAGGAAGCCGAGGCAATGGGGATTAGATGGTCTGTAAAGAGGGTCAATCGAATAAGATTGGGTGAAGAGGATCACGTAATCACCTACGGCACTCCGGACATAAAGTGGCCAGAAAATTGGGCATGGAAGGACTCAGTAATCAGCGATAGCGCTGTAGACCCAATAGCTAGAGAGTCTGTATACAGAACCCTGCACAGGGTAGTTAGCAAGGTTGTAATTAAGAACTCAAAAGATGAGATTCTGATGGCCAAGGTATCCAGGGGTTTCTTCACGGGTTGTTGGACTCTCCCAGGCGGTTTTGTTGACTATGCCGAGCATCCGCGGGAGGCAGCACAAAGAGAGGCACTGGAAGAGCTTGGAGTTACCATAGAAATTCCAGACGAATTGGGTGAGTCGGGGGATGTTAAGCTAGGGGGTGGATTTTCGATAGTTCAGACTGCTATTTTCAACGAAGAGGGGATTAATTGGGTCTCATTTACCTATTCCTGTGATTCAGATCTAGAAGCACAGGAAGTTATCCCTAAGGATGATGAAATAGAGGAAGCACGGTGGTTCTCAATAGAAGAGGCTGAAAGAATTGCAGTTTCTATGTTCGATTTAGAGGCAATAAAGAGGGTTAGCGGAAACATCTGAGTCTTCCAAGGAGCTTCAGGTCATCACTAGTGGGCTGAAATATTTCCTTAGTCTAGTATTATTAACGAAGCATGGATGTCCTAGTATATGCAACGAAAGCTATCATTATAGAGATTATCAGAATCCTGCCCCAATTGATTATTGGTCTGATATCCATCTAAGATGCACCGCCTTTATACTAGAGTAAATAATACAATATCGCCGAAACGACTCCTACGAATAGTATAATGTCTATGTTCCGAACTCTGGAAGGTACACCGGGGGGGCTTGATGGGGGAATAATGTCCATGCCTCACGAAAGGGGTGCAAGACTTGAACNGTTGGTTAATTGTGATATGTGGTGGGCCTGCCTGGATTTGAACCAGGGTCTATTGGTCCCAAACCAACAAGCATAGACCAGACTAACCCACAGGCCCTGGTATGAACGAATGGGTTCAAGTCAATAACTTTGCTAGAGCCATGTCCATGTTTCTTCGCTAGAACGAAAGAGCACCCCCTCCATCTCAGCCTGACCAAGCAATAGCTCTGCACTNGTTTCCTTGATATTCTTTTTTTTAAGCTCAGCACTNAGTGATCGCAACGAGATTTCNCCATTTTCATCGGTTGCATTCTTCATTGAACTGACTAAAGTACTGAGTTTGCCGGGATCATTATTCCGCCCAAAATCCCTATTTTCATTTGTGATCCTGGATGATATTTCATTTGACAACTCCTTGGGCATATTTGCTGCTGAGACTGCATTAGCTAGCTCTGATGAGTTGTCGAATTCTCTAACCTTTGTGCACTTAGAAGAGCCGCACCTAGAGCAAATTGCTCTAGTTCCTTCCCTATTTCCGAAAGACCTGCCGCAGAGGCAACGCATTAGATTCCATACGGATGACACGTTAATTGTGGGAATCGTAGGTTCTTGAGCTTGTTGAGGGAAATGTGAACATGTATGGCACCGCCGGCATGAATGATGAATGCTAGAAGCGTGAGCATCGGCGTCTCAATTTCTCTAGTAATTTGCTCCGTTTCACTGATGTTCATCGAACAAGGAGCCACTACTCGATCNTGGGGGATACTGCTATTGACNCCATTTCCAATAGCATTCGCATTATCTAGGAATGAAGACATTACAGAAATTGTNCAAGAAGAGTTAACTGAGTGGAACGAAGATGATTACGATAGTTCTGCAGAGGGGATTGGGGATCCAGTTGATGCTGGTTTCGACATTCCAGTGCTATAAAACTATGAAAGCCTGAGAGTCTCCAGATTTGCAGGGGCATATGTCTGCACCTTGAATCTCTCACGAAGTCCCATCCTGAAAGCATTGCAAGTCTGGGGGTCCCCATGGTGGCAGATGATCTTCCTTGGCGTAGGATTCAATGCTGAAACATAGTCAATCAGCTGATTTCTATCTGAGTGGCCGCTGAACCCATCAATTATCACCATATTGCATTTAACATCGAGCATCAAGGTCTGACCCTTGTCCATCAGAGGCACGTGAGAGTGGCCCTCCTGCAGTCTCCTTCCGAGGGTTCCGGAAGCTTGGTAACCAACGAAGCAAAGAGTGTTGTTTGGCTCGGGTGCCCAATGCTTCAGATACTCTATAATTGGTCCGCCAGTCATCATACCGCTAGTGGCGAGAACAATGCACGGNTTAGGATCTAGGAGTATTGACTCACGGAGCTCCCTAGANTCGACTTGCTTGAACCAAGATGAGTTGAACGGGTTCTCATCGCCCCCCTTTANCATGCTCTTCTTTAACTCCCTGTTGAGGAAATTTGGATGGCTGGAGTGTATGGCNCTAGCTTCGCTAATCATCCCATCCAACCAGACTGTAACTGGCGGGACCTTGCCGGATTTGAACAGCTCGTCTATGGCTAACATAACCTCTTGTGATCTGCCTACTGCGAAAACGGGGCAGAAAATCTTCCCTTTCCGGTTTAGCGTATCAATAACCAGATCTTGGAGATCCTGGCTTGCTTGCTGACGAGTGGGCTGGATGCTCTGTGGGCCGCCATAGGTTGACTCAATAACTAAAGTGTCGACCTTAGGGAATCTTACTGTTGCAGCATCGAAGAGCCATGACTTTTCGTATTTTATATCGCCAGAGAAAAGCAGCCTGTGCTCGGATTTACCTTCACCGATCTGCATGTATACACTAGATGATCCTAGTATGTGACCAGCATTTTCCATAGTCATCTTGATATCGGGAGCAATGTCGATCTTATCGCCCCAGTTTACGTCAACTACGTGCTTGATGCATTCTTGTATGTCTGCCTTGGAATATGGAGGCTCGTTACCCTCGGCCTGTGAAACTTTGATGTAATCAATTTGTAGAAGAGTCATCAGATCCCTTGTTGGTGGTGTGCAGTAGACCGGCCCCTTGTATCCATATCTGAAAAGCACTGGGAGCATTCCGATATGGTCAACATGTGCATGAGTNATCACAACCGCGTCAAGATTGTCCAGGGGCAGTAGTTCCGGGGCTGCGAAAAATGGTTGTACCTCGTTCTGGTTGCTTGTGGGCTTTGCTCCTACGTCAACTAAAACCTTAGACTCATTGGTAGTAACCAGGTGCATGGCCCTACCGACTTCCCTATAGGATCCCAGTGCTGAAACCCTAACCCAAGGTTCACCCGGCCTCTGTTGCCTGTAAATCCTAGTCCCGAACTTCTTCANCAGAGATTTCCTCTCTTCAGAGAGCTCCTTCCTGTATCTCCTAATGTCATGTTGAGTTCTGCTCTCCCTAGCAGGAGCCCTCTCGACCTTTACCAACCAACCTATTTCGTCCCTAAGTGATTTGACATGAGAACCCTTTGGACCGACTGCCGAAGAAGGGTCATCGCATTCTAGAATTACCTCACTAAGAGCTGGATCNAGCCAAATATTCCTGAGCTCTGCTTCAGGAGGTATAATCCTGTTCACAGAATCATGAACATCTCTTTCATCTGAAAGAATGTCTATGTGGGGCCTGACTACAATACGCCTCTTTATTGATTTAGCAATTCGTACAGTGAGACTCTCACCGCTACCTGAGAATTCCCTAGGCTGCTTGGTTACGATAGCTATCGAACCAGCTTCTAGCGTGATTTCGTAATCTATTCCTTCCGGGACAATTGTGGAGACCTTCTTCTTAATTTCTGGTAGTGTAAGCCTCATAATATTCCTCCAGCATCCGCAGTCAAGGCCAATAATTGGCATTAGCCGGGAATGTGTTAGATAGTAGACAGTAGCTCAGTTACATCTTCCTCAGATAGTAAGTTGAACCCAGAATCTTGGGAAATGAATGCTAAGTCCATTCCATTTCCGCTGGCGGCATCCCTCTGAGCGGATGCTAGCAATGATTTGGCGGCCAGTGCTAGAGCCTGGTCCTTTGACATACCAGACTGAAACTGGTCCTCTAGTACTCCATACATGAATGGGCTACCCGAGCCTGTTGCACAGTAGACATCGGGAATAGATCCGCCAGCAGAGTCGATGCTGTAAACGCTAGGACCCGAATCGTCGACCCCTACGATAAGTAGTTGCACATAATGAGGCCTGCCTGAAAGAATGTTGGCTGTTAACGTGGCCGCGCCCTTTACTGTCATGGGTTGGTCTCGCTTAAGCTCGAATAGTTTGAGTTCAGCAGCCAAGACTCGGGATAAAGACTGGGCATGACCAACGAGGCCGGCGGTAGTGAGAGCCACACGATCTGAAATGCGGAACAGCTTCTGTACTGACTTGTTAGCTATGAAGTGGCCCATCGTAGCTCGATGGTCTGCACCTACGACTACTCCGCCTTTGTAGGTAATTCCTACTGTGCTTGTTCCGGTCTTGATTGCGTCTGTAGTAGCGTCCATAGGGATCACCGGCGAGGTGCCGAGTGATAATTACTCAAAATCGACCCCTTATCAATGCGACGGGCCGTGGTCCTGAATACGCATGAAAAATTAGACATATATTCTATAACAATCGAAGGTATGAAGGACGAATCAACTCACGAGATTTTGTGGGCAATAGCGATGATGGGCCCAGATGGGTCGAAATGCCCAGTATTTCGGACCAATCTGTAGGCAGGATTGAAGCTGGANAGTCCTATCACGACTTGGGTCTAAAGTTTCCCGATGCTCCCGTTCCCAGAATGAAGAACGATGTAATAGTTCACAGAGCAATATTGGAAGATGTGACAGGAATACCTGAACTATTGAACTGGGTTTCTGATGGCGATGTTGTTATTGTTGAGATGACAGGAATAATGTCCAGGGACATGGAGCTTAGGCTTGCTGTGGGAAAGATCCAGGATTTCATTGAGCGTGATCTGAATGGTCAACTAGTTAGGCTTGGCAATACTCGCCTATTGCTGCTACCACCAACGTTCGACAGTGCTAGGATACAGTGAGTTGATGGAAAGTAGAGTCGATGTGCCTTGCCAGATTTGTAGCTCTGAGGGAACCGTCTCAATGATGTCGCATTCATCGGAGATACCTTACTTCGGTGAGCACACCCAAATAACTATGGTTTGCAGTGGGTGTGGATGGAAGAATACTGATTTTATTCCTTCCGATGGAGAAAAACCCGGTTATTGTTCGTTAACCCTAGATGATGTCGAAAAGTTATCATCAAGAGTGGTTAGATCCTCATCATGCACGATTAGGATTCCGCAGCTTGACTTGGAGGTCTCACCGGGGGGATCATCATCAGGATACATTACCAACATTGAAGGAGTAATAACGAGATTTGATGAAGCGATTGCTTCTTTGTGCAGATCTGAGGATTCAGAAGAGCTAGNAAACCGGGCTCTAGAAATTATTGGTCAGCTAAACGAAGTAAGGAACTGCAACAAGATAGTAGATGTCGAATTACTCGACCCGATGGGTAGAAGTCAGATTATCCACGAGCATGCCAAGTCAAGGGATCTGACTGATGAAGAGATTGCTAGCCTTGATTCGGGGCCTAATGTTCCTATTATCGACTAATCAAATAGCATCGGAGGCAAGGAACTCGGATAACCTGCCATCCCATTGTGACCTCTTCTCTCTGAGGTCATTTAGCCAATCTGTTGCTTTATCGATACATATCTGCTTTAGCTCACCAGCCAAGAGTCTCCCACTCTCGTAGTCACTCCTAATTTCAGAAAGAGCATTGTCATCTCTTTCGAAAAAGAACTGCAAATATTGGAATGATACATCCTTGGAAACATCTCCTCCTAGCCTCCTGTGTTCCTCAACCGTGGGCTGACCACCGCTATGAGCCCTCTTGACTTTCTTCGTAATCTCCTCTATTGAGTCATCCATGAAAATCGTAGTTTCTGGCTTCGAAGATGACATCTTGTCACCTGTCATGCCTACTGCAAATCTGTGGTATGTTGAGCACGGGGGCAAAATTCCTATACCGCCCAATTCTCTTTCAAGGGAAAGCATCTTTGTTCGGATAATTGACCTATCATCAAGTGTAGCACCAGGAATTTCTATCACCCCATGCTTGGGGTTTGGCGCGATATCTGAAAATCCCAGGTTAGACAATAGATTCCCAATACGATCGAATAGGTTATTTCTTGAATTTATATCTACCTTGCCATCGGGCCCTACACCTAGTTGCTCGTGGTTATTTTCCTGTAGCGATAGTGCAATAGTCAAGCCTCCTGACTTCCTGGGTTTAACGTTGAACCAGTTTGTCTTCTGTGCAATATCGCGTGTTAACCTTATGTGTGGGTCTTGGTCGATTCCGACNGGTACTACTATTGGCCTGAGGCCGCCGAAATCCTCGAGTTGCGGGTGAATAATGTCACCAACTTGAACGAGGGGCGCCTGAACATGTGCAAGATTAGTTTCACCATCGAATCCGTATATCGCTTCAAATTCGGAAATGTTTGTTCTCTTGCCTAGTGTGAATGCTAGCCTCTGCACCTCAGGCCTAGTACTCTGGAAATACACNCTGGTCATTTCGGGATCGAGGCCCATCGCAGCATAATTGTGGACATATTCGCTAATCGCAGTTTTTCTCCCTTTGTCCAGGGAAGTTCCTCTTGTGGCTAGAGCTTCTAGGTCGGCTACCGCGACAGTAACATCAGCTCCTTGCTCTTGGAACCACCTAACCTGTTCGATTACCATGCTATGTCCCAAGTGCATTCGTCCGCTAGGCATCAATCCAGTAAGGACGCCGAATGGGTCTGAACTATGCATGCAACCTACAATAACGTCAAGGTCCCGGTGAGCGAAGACGATTCCTCTACGATGCAACATGCCTGGATTGGGTAGTTGTGTTGAGTCGACAGAAGAAAGGCCAAATTTATCGACAATGCGCCTGTAGTCTGTCGACTGCTCGGAAGACCAGGGGTCAATCCTCTCTGCATTGACCATGCCCCGTCGTCGTGAATGAAGCCAATCAAGGCATCGATGGATTTCACTTCAAAATCATCAGTATGCTAGTGGTTCAGTGGCCGCGTTACCGTTACACCGAATAACTGTCTTCTATTCGCGTTACTATGGCGTCTGTCCACTGCTTCGGTGTTGGATTGGTTGGTTCTTATGTTGCTAAGAAATTGGCCCAAGCCGGTTATCACGTACATGCATACGATCCTCGACCGGATAGAGTACTCGATGTTTCAGGAGTTTCAGTCCAAAATATGGGGAAAAATGACAATCCCCTGGATGTGATGATTGACAGNGTATTGCATGGTGATCCTTCTAGTTTCGATAGTCAAGAGTCGATAATTGTAAATATGCTTCCCGGAGAAATCGGTCATAAGATTACTGAAGCACTCTCAAACTTCCCCTGGCGTGTTGTTGATCTCAGTTTCAGTGAGCAGACCCCCGATGCATCTCACGATAAAGCAATTCAGTCAGGTAGTTCAATACTATGGGACACAGGAATAGCCCCTGGCCTTTCGAACATGTTGATGGCNCAAGCATTCAGGACTATGGGACGTCTATTGAACGGCATAGTTAGGGTGGGTGGAAATCCTACAAATCCTGATTCTGGATGGAGCTATATGGCTCCATTTTCCCCCAATGACGTCATTGCGGAATACACAAGGCCTGCTCGTGTTATTAGGGGATCAAGGGAAACCATACTACCTGCTCTATCTGAAATTCACGAAATTGATGTCCCAGAAATGGGGACTATGGAGGCATTTCTTACAGATGGGCTTAGGAGCCTGATTCATTCGATTCCCTCCGAAGAGTTATCTGAATACACGATACGGTGGCCTGGCCATATTCAGAAGTTCGTTGGAATTAGGGATTCTGGATTAATAGACCATGATGAGCTAACCAACGAATGGAAATACGACCCAAGTATTCCCGAATTCACTTGGATGGAAGTCATTGCTGAAGGATCGGAGGGCAATACCATGAGTTGGACTGTTAGTGACCACGGAAGAACAGATGGCCACTCAATGGCTAGATGCACGGGTCTGGTAACCATTTTCTGCATACAGGAGTGGTTTCAGAACCCGTATCTACTNGGTCCAGGAGTTCATGCTCCAGAGAGTCTTCCCTCTGAAGTCATTGAAAGAATAATCTCGAAAATGATCTCCGAGGGAGTGCAAATTGATGGTCCCGTGGTCAATTAGAATGGTAGTTAGATTCGAGATTCTGTTCTTTCCTAAGTAGGTAGTATATCGTTGCAGGGGCTGCGACAAGAATTGAGGCTGCTAGGGTTGGTATCAACCAACCAATTTCTTCCTTTGCCGGTCTCTCAATAAGCCACGTAAACACCAAATCTGAATTTGAAAAGTCTTGTGTCCAACGAAAAAGATTGGTTGTTTGGTGCCCAACTACGGTTACAGAATGGTTGAGGTCATTGAAAGTTCTCATTACTTCNACTTCTATTGATTCGATTTCATTGGATAACTGTATCGTAACATTCGAACCCGGAGCTTGGGTCAACAAAACGCCATCATTTGTTTCTCTCCAGCCAATAGTTAGCTTTCTGTCGGTTTCGTTAAGAACGGGGTAATCCAATCCTGAAGAATCATGCACAGAAACTATACTTCCTTCAAAATTAATTCTCAAAGTTCCTGGAACATCCCAGATAGTGGATTGTGGAGATTGAGTGAATATACTGTTTCCTTCGGAAGCTATCGATGTAGACTCGGCGGTCAGTCTGTGCAAGTACCATTCCCCCCACGTTGTGAACCATACTGGCTGATCCTCTAACCAAGAAATTACATCTTTGTCTTCTCTAACTCGTAAATCGCCTACTCTTGCCCTCCAGTGAATAGAGACAAGAGAGTCTTCTTCTGCCTGTTTNAGCAAGTCGATGTCAGCAACTCCTTTCTCGAGACTTGCCCCATTCCTATACATGCCAACTAATCCGGCCGGTGCGTCTGAAATTCTATCTCCCACAATAATGAATCCCGATTGAGAGAGAGACTCAGCAGTTTTCGCATCTATTTCGTTTGCCTTAATGCCAAAAGATAACGGCCTCTCGCCCCATCTTGAGGCNTTTGTCAGCCCCATTAGGTAATCCCTGCATTCAGATATGACCCAATTCTCAACAACCGTATCAACACCCTCGTATCCGTGGCAACCAAACTCATCGCCGTTTTCCAGTCTTTCTGGTCCAATCACATTCGAAATCCAGTCATCTGCCCCCCATTCTGCCAATACTGGCTGGGAAAGAATAGGAAGTGCCAAAAGAGCAGAGGCGAAAATAGCTAACCACCCCCTGCCCATGATTGCCAATGGGCACAATCTCTATTCAACGTATTCAACTGGAAAGTATGAAACAGAATGGTATGTACCGAAAGACNTGGGTCTTTCTGATACCTCTCTGGAGAAAATCTCTAAATTTGTCGGACTTGAAGGGACGGGAGAGGTTTTCAAGACACCGTTATTGTATAGATTCCTTGAGAAATACGTCCCTTCCTTATTGAGGGCCTCAACTAATGTTCACATCAAAGGTGCTCACAAAGTACCCAGAGATGGACCTGCAATTTTCTGTGGAAATCACCTTTCTAATCTAGACCCTTTCTTGAAGATCCTCGTTGCTCAGAGGCCTATACACTTCTTGGCAAAAGAAGGGCACTTCAAGAAGCAACCGAATAGGTTCGTTATGAGGTCCACTGGACAGATTGAGACCTTCAGGAATTCCGGTGCCATGGATGCACTTGCAAGAGCAGTGGATGTGATTGAAAATAGCGGTTGTATCGGAATTTTCCCCGAAGGGACTAGGTCTAAGAAAGTCAAACCTCCATTACTACAACCTGGAAAGACGGGTTTCGCTAGAATAGCTGCGAGGTTCCCCCACGTCCCCATAGTCCCTATAATCCTGAACATTGGAGCTAGAGATTTCATGCCACCGGGCTCAAATATTCCGAGAATCTGGAAAGAAATTGAGATCACAGTTGACGATCCCATTACATTCGCAGAATGGGCGTCTAGTGATGATGGCGGGGGAATTGACGATGAATGGGTAATTGGACTTGAAGAGCTAGAAGAGCATGATGTCTCAGCTAGGTTGAAGGAGAAATACAGGAGATTTACCGACCAAATGATCGAAACCCTACAATTTAGGGGTGCACCCTAAACTACGCATTCTTGATGGACCACCTATGCGTCGTAGTATCAATGCATCAATATCTCGATTTCCTAAATAGGATCCTTCGTCATGGANTTAGAAAAGGGGACAGGACCGGCACTGGCACGAAATCCCTATTTGGGCATCAGATGAGGTTCGATCTATCTGATGGATTTCCCGCCGTGACTACAAAGAAGATCCACTGGCCTAGCGTCATTCATGAATTACTCTGGTTTCTATCTGGTGAGACCAACGTAAGATACCTCCAAGAAAACAAAGTAAGGATTTGGAATGAATGGGCAGATGAGGATGGCGACCTTGGGCCAGTTTACGGGAAGCAATGGAGAAAATGGGAGGCTCCTAATGGGAAGGTAATCGACCAAATCGACTATGCAATAAATCTGATCAAGAAAGACCCCAGTAGCAGAAGAATTATCGTTTCTGCATGGAACGTTGGGGAGCTTGAAGACATGGCTCTGATGCCTTGCCATGCATTTTTCCAGTTTTATGTGAACCAAGGTAGGCTTTCTTGCAATCTGTACCAGAGAAGCGCTGATGCCTTCTTGGGAGTTCCATTCAACATCTCTTCTTACAGCCTTCTCACGTGCATGGTAGCCCAAGTTTGCGATCTTGAGCCTGGAGAGTTCATCTGGACGGGTGGCGACTGCCACATTTACTCTAATCACATTGAGCAAGCTAAACTGCAAATTTCTAGATCGCCATTGAAGCTACCCACCTTGGATCTGGATAGATCTATAAGAGATATTGACGATTTCAAATTCGAGCACATAAGAATTGTAGATTACGAACATCACCCCCATATTTCTGCACCAATTTCCGTATAGTGATACTATGAAGATTTCAATTATTGTTGCAATGGACGAAGATGGAGCCATCGGCAAGAATGATGCACTGCCATGGAGGTTAAAGAGGGACATGGAGAGGTTCAGAAAACTTACCGAGGGAGATGGATTCAACTCTGTTATAATGGGCAGGAAGACTTGGGATTCACTTCCTGAAACTTTCAGGCCACTTCCTGATAGAGTAAACATAGTCATGTCAAGGGATACTGAATGGAGCGATGAGGGTGCCATTAATGCTCTATATGTAGGTCGCGCTATCGAGATTGCCTTCGCTGAAGGAAGCGAAGAGTGCTGGATTATTGGTGGTTCGCAAATTTACGAGATTTTCCTTGATCGTGTAGATGAGATCCACCTCACAGAGGTCCACACTACCGGCAGTGGTGACGTGAAGTTCCCAGAATGGAATAAATCCGAATGGACTCAGGAGATAATTGAAACCGTGGACTCAGATGATGACAATCAATTCAGCTCCACATACTCGGTTTGGANGAAGGATTAATTGCTATTTCGCCTACAAACATTCATGAAGAGTCAATTTATTGTCGCATTACTGATATTTCCGTGTATATTGGCAGGATGTACAGAGTCAGAAATCGAAGCTACAGATGGTGCCTTGGGTTGTACATACTCAGATGCNGATAACTACAACTCATCTGCTTTGGTTGATGATGGCTCTTGCATCTACTCTGAACCAACTGAAACCGTACTGGGATGCACGTACTCACAAGCTCTAAACTACAACCAGGATGCATCAGAAGACGACGGATCATGCAGGTACCCTGTCGTAGAAGACCCGATACCGGGGTGCACNTACTCGGATGCTTACAACTACGACATGAATGCCACTGAGGACGATGGAACGTGCATCTACGACAGCGACGGAGACGGAATCATCGATGACTTTGAGGAGGCCGGTTGTACCGACTCGAGTGCTAACAACCACAACTCTTCATCCACAGACGACGATGGTTCCTGTGACTACGATTATGACGATGATGGAGTGTACGACTGGGCAGAGAAAGAGGGATGCCTAGATGCCAATGCTACAAACTATGATTCTAGCGCCACCGATGATAACCAAACAATGTGCGAATACCCGTACGTGATGAATATAGCCGATTTAGAGGACTTCTTAGATGAAGAGGTTCTGGAATCGAGTTTTGTTAGCCTCGGGAACGATTCTGCATTCATCAGAGTAATTGAAGTCACAGAAAGTTCTGAAGAAGAACTAATGGAAAGCGATAACAATGCCAATACTACAGCTGTGGAGGTCATCTTAGGGCATGACCCAATCAACGAGATTGTGTACTCTAGCATGGTCATTAGACTCATGGGGGACATTTCGATGGAGCAAACCACTGTACAGGGTCCTGATGGGATAAACTACCGAATTGGTAATTCCGATTCGGGGTCATGGTACTATGCTAGGGATGAGGTCTACCAGTACGAGAACCCATTCGAAGAAGAGGATGACGATGATGGAGGGGCCTCAGAAGACGATGAGGGNGATTCNATCTGTGATGAGTTCTTCGATAATGACCCATTCAATTGGCCCGATAATTGGACACTATCACACGACAATGGAATCAATAAGGCCGAAGGGAGAAGCGAGTCTAGGGGATTGGATGCTACACTCGAATTAGTCGGAAACCCCCCACGTCTGAGTCATTTCGAAATTTCGCAGTTTAATGGGATGGCTAGGTGCTCCATAGCGGTGTTGGATCTCTCTGTGGCCTATCTTGGAATTGATACCAANCTCCCAAGGACCTCGATGACGATGAAGTTGGAGAACGAGTTCCAGGATGAGTCTAGCAGCACCAAGACGTGGTCTGCCGATCTCTCGGATGAACACTTCGAGGAAGTAAACCTTACAGAGATTGAGATTAGGGTGACCTACACTGAAAGCAATGACGATGGCGAACAAGTCACTCATGTTGTTGATAGCATGAAGCTCAGCGAGCAGACCTCCACCTACACTGACCAGTGCTTCCAATGGACACTGTCATGGGCCGACAACGACAACGACGGATACACCTCCACAGGTGATGCTTACTCAGTAACTAGGACTGATAGGGTTATCGACCCGTGCCCCGAAGAAGACGAATACAGGTACAAGGACTTCCAGATTGTGTTCTATGACTTGTGGGCTGACATGCCTACTGGTGGAGTGTTCACTCCCGGATTCGGCTACATCTTAGCTATCATGTCCATTCTTGCTTCGTCGATTATAACTGGAAGGCGGGATTAGAAGTAGACTATTACCTGACTCTTGATCCAGAAAGAATCTCGCCTTCGGTTGTAAGAACCTTGACCCTTCCATCACCGTCATCTGCTGCTAGGATCATACCCTCAGACATAACACCCCTGAGCTTCCTGGGCTCTAGATTTGCGACGAAAACAACGTCCAATCCCTCTAATTCAGAAGCCTCGTAATGGCCCTTCAACCCAGCGCATACGGTCCTGGTAGAGCCAGACCCTTCGTCAATTGTGATTACGAAAAGCTTGTCCGCGTTCGGGTGGTCCTCTACTGAAACTACCCTCCCCGTCCGCATGTCAACTTTCATGAAGTCTTCAAAGTCGATGTAACCGCCCCCGTCCTCGGGAGACAGTGTCTCGTCATTGTCCTTACTGTCTGATAAAGAGTTCTCCCGCTCAAGAATCTCCTCTAAGTCGAGCCTTGAGAAAAGTGGTTCGGGCTTCTCAGCGTTCCAGAATAGTTCCGACCCCATATCCATGGATTGCTCCCAGAGAACATTGTCGATATCTGACTCGTTTCCAAGCATTTCCCAGAGCCTGTCCGATGAGAAAGGGATGAATGGCCTTAGGCAAACGGCCAGGCAAGAGCATATCCTCCAGGATAGGGCTAAGGATGACAACGATGCGTTCCTTTCTTCGGATTCATCTGCCTTGATATGCTTCCAAGGGGCTGCTTCCTGAAGTAGAGAATTTCCTATCTGGGCAATTCCCATAATGCTCCGTAGAGCCTCCTTGAACCTCTGCTTCTCCATTGATTCAATTGCGCTTGTTATCTTCCCCTCNACNTCCATAATAGTCTCGCTGTGGTCNGAAAAACCATCAAAGTTGGAAAGGGGATTGATTCCATCGGTGTCTAACCTATGTGAAAGCGTCATGACTCTGTGAACGAAGTTTCCGTAAGTTCCGATTAATTCATTGTTCACCCTATCGACGTACTCGTCCCATCTAAAATCGGTATCATGCGTCTCGGGCATGTTTATCGAAAGGTAGTACCTCAATGAGTCAGCATCGTATTGCTTCAGGTAGGAGGGCAGCCAAACGGCATGCTTTCTGCTCTTGCTGAATTGCCCGCCTTGCAACATTAGGTATTCATTTGATGAAACATTGTCCTCAAGAACGAGGTCACCTGGACTTTGTGTATGAGATATTTTTGAAGCGTCACTGGCGTTCAGTGCCATTATAATTGCAGGCCAGATTATCGTGTGAAACGGTATGTTGTCCTTTCCCATGAAGTAGATATGCCTAGGAGTATCACCAGATTCTTGAACCTTCCACCAGTTTTCCCAAGCATTGTCGCCATCTGGATGGCCATTTGGGTTTGCATGTCTAATTGCCCAGATTCTTGCGCACGTGTAGTAGCCTTGAACCGCTTCGAACCAAACGTACACTCTTTTGGAATCCCACTCTTCGCCCTCAATCGGAATTCTGATACCCCAATCTATGTCCCTAGTAACGGCACGAGGCCGTAGGCCCATGTCGAGCCAATTCTTTGACATAGCCCTTACATTTGGCTTCCAAACAAGCTTCCTCTCCTCTGCGTGATTCTCTAATGCTTCCTGAAAATCATTTAGCCGAAGAAAGAAATGATCTGTGTCCCTGACCTCTATCTCAGAATCGGAGTCGAGCNTTGATATTGGATTTACCAGTTCATGAGCCTCATAAGTTGCCCCACAGGAGTCGCACTGATCGCCCCTTGCACCAGGNGAAGAGCAAGAGGGGCACTCGCCTTCGACGTATCTATCAGGTAGAAATCGTAATTTTCCATCTTTGCTAACAGAACAGTACTGCTGCATTGTTTTTCGCTCAAGAAAACCAGATTCGAGTAGATCAGTGAATACTTCACGGACAAGATCCTTATGCATTTCATCGGATGTTCTATTGTAAAGTGCTCCTCCGAACTGTGGCCCCCTAGGATCAACTGGATTGATCCACGAGCACCCCAAGTCATCAAGTGCTCTTTTGTTGATTTCGTGGTACTTATCTACAACCTCCTGAGGTTTTACTCCCATTTCTTCTGCAGTTAGAGTGATAGGGGTTCCATGCTCATCCGAGCCGCTACACATGAGGACCCTTCTTCCTCTAGCTCGCTCATATCTGTATTGAATGTCGGCAGGAAGGCAGTTTCCTGCCACATGACCGAGGTGTAATGGGCCATTTGCATACGGCCAAGCCATGAAAATTGCCACGTACTCCATCTGTTCGGCCTCAGCCTTCGGGCAAGTTAGATATTTATGTCATGTTCTACGCGGATGGCCGGAGCCAATCGTAGTGGGAATCCAAATCGTAGTATTCTCTAGTTCCTCAACGGTCTCTGAGGGGCATCAGAATTGACAGACTATACGTTGATGATTGCATATGTCGTATTGGCGCTAGGTGCATCATTCCTGTGTAGTATTCTGGAAGCAGTGCTACTATCGACATCTCATGGCCATATAGTCGCCCTTAGGGACACGCACAAGAGGGCCAGTGAAACGTGGTCATATTGGAAAGAAGACCCAGAAAGACCGCTTACGGCAATTCTCACACTAAATACGATAGCACACACTGTTGGGGCACTTGGCGTAGGATCGGAGGTTGAGAACAACTTCGAAGGAAAATATGTGATTGCTGGATCTGCTGCTATTCTTACAGTAGCTATTCTCCTTCTAAGCGAGATTCTACCAAAGACCATTGGTGCGTTGTATTGGNGGAAGATGACTGTNTCCTCATATCACGTTCTAAAGGCNCTCATGTGGCTTCTATGGCCAATTGTCGTGATTATCGAGCTAATGCGTGCCCCATTCCCCCAAGTAGAGACCGAGACAGTAACTAGGGACGAGCTTTCCGTTCTAGCGGACATTGCAGAGGAGTCTGATGTTATCGAAGAGGATGAGGAGGCCGTAATTCAGAACCTACTCAAACTTAGAGAAATGAAAGTCACCGAAATTATGACGCCCAGGGTTGTAATGACTACAGTAAGGTCAACTGAGACGGTAGGTGAAGTTGTNGATAGGATTCCAATAATGATTCATGGGAGAATGCCTGTTTTCCAAGATAACGTAGACGAAATGATAGGGCTTGTCTTGAGGAGTGAGATTCTCAGAAGGGCTGCAGCAGACGATTTCGACTCCACCATGGGGGAGATATCCAGAGATTTGATTACTTGTGATGTTGAGACATCAGTTGACAAGGCACTTGACATCTTGCTCGAGAATAAGGAACAGCTAATCGTAGCCAAGGATCAATTCGGAGGAACTGCCGGACTAGTAACTATGGAGGACATTATTGAGACGTTGCTCGGAGTAGAGATAGTTGACGAGTCTGACCAAGATGCAATTGACGATGGAAAGTTACACGAAGACATGAGGGAGCTAGCTAAGATTAGGTACGATAGTGAATCCGAGTAACTAGCTAGTTTCTGTGTTCTCTTCGGAGTCTTCTTCCGACCACCAACCTTGCGACTCTGTGTAATCGCCCAATTGTTCTAGCTTCTTGAGCCATCCTTTAGCCTCAGCTGCCTTCTTCGTTTTGACTATCCAAACACCACCATAGAGAGTGTCCCAGAGGCCCATTCCGTCCTTCTTGAATCTGTAGAAAAGGTAGTCGAGAAATGGTGGGAGCAGGAAAACCAGGCCCACAGCCATCTGAATCTTGCCACTTGTACTGTCCAGACCACTAGCTGTGCCGGTAAACAATGTTATTATGCCCAGAATCACCATAGGGAATGTTAGTCCCTTGATGAATACGTACGATTGGTGAGGCACCTCACTACTGGTATTGATGTAAGTTGTCCTGCTGACCCAATTTCCTACTGTCCTACCAGTAGAGTTAGGCATGAAGCCGACGTTGAACAACATTAGCGATATACCAATGATAATTATGTAAGTTGCGTCAGAGGTAGTGCCCCANGCATTCAGACCCACAACAGGAACTGACCAGCCCCATGAAACGGCGAAGTCTGAGATTCTCCTGATTATCTGTTGCCCGCGAGAAGCGTTTTCGAACCCATCTGGGAGGACCTTTGCTTCCCTTGGCTTCTTTTGTGCTCTTGGCTTGCGCTCCTTTTTCTCCCTTCTACGCCTCCGAGGCTTCTGCTTAGCTGGAGCGGGTTCTTGAGGCTTAGCTACTGGTTCGGGTTCGGCAGTCTTGCTCGGTTCCGGCTTAACAGGAGTTGGTTCCGCCTTTATCTTGTCTGCCTTCTCTAGAAGTCCCATTNAATCACCGTACCTATCAGCTATTGTTTTGTAAAGCTCAAAATCCTGGGAGTTGGTGAATTGCTCCATGACTTGGTCGGGCAGGTCGGAAAGCAGTTCATTAACCATCTTGAAGAAATCGGTCCTTGTTTNCCTCTTGGAAGATTCTGGTTCCTCGCCAATAGACTTGAACATCTCAAAGCCATCCGACTTTATGAAGGAATTTACCTTTTCCTCAGGGAGTTCGCCCAATAGGCCATCAACCACTGTGAAGAAGTGAGAGAAGTCCTCGTCTCTACTCCTGAAGCTATCAATTATTCCTTTNACGAACTCATCGAAATCTAGTGTTCCGGANTTGTCTGTGTCTGATTTGATGAAGAATTCTTCCATTGCTGCTAAGTCCAACTCATCGATTTTATCTACTGAGACTCCGGTTTTCTCGGATACTCTAAGCAGGAAATCATCGTCGTTCATTGCCTCCATGAACTCNGAAAGTGACATCTCGTTCTTGCTTGACGAAGAAATCAACTCGACCTTAGGCATAATTGATGTCAAATCATCTTGATCTTTCTTCCTGAGGACAATTATCTCTCGGTCCAAGTCAGAGCCGAATCTATCGGCATATCTGTCCATTAGGCTATCTCCCTTTCCAGATGATATGCGGTCTATTCTGTTGTATATGCTGTCCCTAGTAGATTGAGAAATTGAAGGGTCAGTTGACTTTCGNCTCTCCCATACAGACTTAAAGTCGGATGGGCCATCATTTTGAGATGGATTATTAGTTGTGGGCATGGAGTTTGCGGCATCTAGTAAATCGCCGTCAGAAGCAGAATCCGGTGTAAAGCCAAATTGCGGTGATGTTGACTCTGGTGGTGGAGGATTAAAATCTGGAGGGGGGAGGTTCGGTAGAGGAGGCGGCGGGGCGATTCCAGGTGGAAGGGGCGGAAGGGGGCTAGGGACCTCTTCAGAGGCCGGATCCATCTCGTCCAAAGGGTCGACCATGGTAATATACCAAAGTCCAACACTATTCAATATTCTGTGGCTTCGTAAACAAGAATATTCATTTTANTAGAAAAATNGGTATTGCCAGAGTCAATTGCATAATTCTGCCCATCCTTTGAGGCATAGGAACATTGCCATCGATTCATCGACTACCAGCTCCTCACCTTGGNTAGTTTCTATCCTAGTTCCTAAAATTTCGGCTATTACTTCTTGAGCGATAATACGAACCTTTACTTGATCTCCACGGAAAACCACGGCTTCACTGAGAGGGTCGAAACTATCAGAACCTTCTGGATCGAGCCTTTCGATTGGGAAATCAGTAACCTTGAGACCAGATTTTCCATGAAGACTTCCAACCCATCTAATTACTCTCTTTGTGTCTACAGTAACTACCTCGTCAGTTTCTCCTGCAGTACCCATTACAACCGATGAGTCCCCCTTCACAAGTTCCCAGAATATTGGAGTGCACTTTTCTCCGAANACTGAAAGGCTTTGGTCTTCTTTCAGCCTCTCAATCCTATCTCTGGATTCGGAAAGTTCTGCTAATTCTTCTATGCTTGCCTGAGTAGTTGACTTTAGGTTGACTCTTGGTGACTTGGATCTAGAAGTTAGTATTCCATGGAGCTCGTCCATTACTTCTCTTTTNTTTTCGGAGCCACTAGAAATTTCTGAGAGTTTGGAAAGTGTGGCGTCTATNCCGACCAATGCCCTTCTGCCCCATTCCGACTCTCCAGTGATTGTTGATTGTATGTCTATTCCCTCTCCCCTAATGTAATTCACGATCTCCCTTCTAGCGTTNGAATCCAGATGCAAGGATTCTGGGTCCCTAATATGGATNTGGAANNCCCTGTGNCCAGAAAATGTGGTCTGAGCGTGCTCTTCCTTGAATCCGAACTCGGGCTCTAGGAACTCATTCCAGAGCCTCCAAGCCTGATCCTGAATTGTCTCTATCATTGAGGGAAAATCGAAATCNGACACGCCTGGTAAGTGATCCCCGTCCAGATCGAAGATTAGATCAGCCCCTAGCCACCCCTTTTCGGACATTTTTCGTTCAGAAGGTCGCTCATAGTATGCCGTACTGTGGAAGCATGAGTGTGGGGAGCGGTTCCTAAGGTATGAGTGCAGACTGGCCTTGTCTGAGAAAGAACGATGTCTGTCCGGTGGTGACTCGCCCCATGGGATAAACATCCACTCCCTGTTTCTGAGCCTTGGAGGAGTCCATATTGAGTGGGTATTTATTGAGTCGTAATACTGCGAGAATCGAAGTGCGAACCTGCTCCATCCACCGGCCATGTACAAACTAAACGTGGGAGGGAGATAAGTTTTCAATCAATCTAAATCGAGGCCCCCGACGAGCTTTCCCTCTGTGGAGGGGGTTGCTCCTGTTGCTTCTACATATGCCTCCCAGCAAACGTACTCGTTATCCAGAACAATTGCCTCAGAGAATTTCAGAGCCTTGCCAGTAATAGAGCAAACGGGTCCAAGTTGACCAGAAGCAGTNGAGAGCTTTTCTGGGTCTGGCATGGATGTCCCTAATCGCACCCCTTCTTCATTATTGTGAGACAGGATACTTGATGGAAATGCATTTCAACTAAGTTTGGGGCGTGAGATATTGTAGGAAATGATTACTGTTAGAATAGGACATTCGCCAGATCCTGACGATGCGTTTATGTTCTACGCATTGACAAGTGGAAAACTGAAAACACCTGGCAGAAAATATGAGCACGTGTTATTGGACATAGACACACTGAATGTGGAAGCGAAGAAAGGAACATACGAGGTATCCGCTGTTAGTATTCATTCTTACCCAGATGTATCAGAAAGTTACGCATTGATGAATTGCGGGGCTTCTATGGGGGAAGGTTATGGTCCAATTTTGGTATCTAAAGAAAGGATGAGTTTGGAGCAAGCTAGGAACGTAGAAATTGCTATTCCCGGAACTAGTACAAGTTCATACCTAGCTCTAAGACTTGCAATGGGAGATGTACCAGTAAGAGAGGTCCCATTTGACGAGATTTTACCAGGGGTATTGGACGGTAAGTTCGAGGCCGGAGTTATTATTCACGAAGGGCAACTAACTTGGAAGGACGAAGGTGCAAATCTTGTTCTAGACCTCGGAGTATGGTGGAACAATGAGACTGGCCTTCCACTACCCCTAGGGGGAAACGTTGTCAGGAGGGATTTGGGAGATGAGTTGTGCATCCAGATCTCTAATGATATAAGGAGTAGCATTGAATATGCAATTTCTAACCCAGAGGCGGCCCTAGAATTCTCCCGGCAGTGGGGAAGGGGTATCGATGAGNCCACGAATGAAGAATTCGTTACAATGTATGTTAACGATAGGACAATAGATTACGGCGAAGAGGGGAGGAAGGCAGTTAGATTGTTTCTTTCTAGGGGAAAGGAAATAGGACTGGTCAATCACGGTTTTGATACAGAGGGCATGCACTTTATTGGTGATAATGATGGATGATAAGCCTGAAGTTAGCGAGTTTGGCTCTGTTGACCCTGCACCTGCTAGTGAAGAAGACAAAGTTGGAGCTCTTCGCAAAACTCTTTGTGATGAAGATGAAAGGATGTTTCAAAGAATGAGGGCGCTGTTCGCACTTAGGAATATAGGAGGGAAGGATTCTGTAGATGCGTTGGCAGACGCATTCGGTTCATCTTCAGCACTACTNAAACACGAGATTGCCTATGTTTTGGGTCAAATGCAAGACGATAATGCGGTGCCTCACCTAATTGATCGTCTTGAAGACGCCGAAGAGGATGTGATGGTTAGGCATGAGGCTGCTGAGGCGCTGGGGGCTATTGGGAATAGAGTTGCCATGGGCACACTGGAAAAGTTTCAGAATGACGANGAGGTTGTCATAGCCGAATCTTGTGAAGTGGCGATTGACCTTCTAAACTGGGTTTCTGGAGAAAGGCTAGATTATTCTGGATGATATCAAAACCATGTCGGTTCGACGTTTTGGTTNCAGACCTCATCCAGAAATACCGTTAATCCCTTTAATGAGTTTTCATCAAGAAGATTGCTTACTTCGTCTTCATAATACATAGCTACCCTATCCTCAGATAGGCCCACCTTTGAAGATGCTATAGAAATGGTCTTCTCTCTTACTTCTGAGTTATTGAGGAAACTATTGTACTGGTCCAGCATAGCTGTTCTTGCCTGTTCGACCNTATCTGCAGGAGAGTCTTTCCTAGAAGCGAAGACGCCAAAAACCATAGGAAGTCCTGTGATTTTGGCCCATTCTTGACCAAGGTCCATCTTTACAAGATCGGGGTTTTCAATAGATGTGTAAATGGCCCTATCACCAATTATGAGCGCCCCATCACAACTTCTCAACATTAAATTGATATCGGGACCCATTTCTATGAATTTAGGATCTAGACCCTGGCGATTCAATAGCCACTTGAGGAGTAAACTAGAGGTTGAAGAGTCTGAAGGAAGTGCTATATCCCTCATATTTTCCAAAGTCCTATTCCCGAATAGAATGACNGACCCTACCCTCTCCCTACCAACTATTCCAATATCTCTAATTAGATTCAGGTCGTCACTAAATAAAGAGAAATCGGCCGTGGGGATCGGTGCAGTGATGCAGTCATTCCTCAGTAGATGGCCAGTTAGCCAGGATGGCGGAGCAGAAAGAACCCTCCACTTAGACTCTAGTGAGTGGAAAATTGGGTCGCAATTAATGAAAGACACCCTCCCAAGAACTTGATTCCAGGACATGTTGTTCACTGTCCGGATATTGGGAGCCTATTTACCGACTTGGTTTTTGATTTCTGAGTTTCAAAACTAGAATATGTTGAGTTCCTTTTAACGGGAGTTAGTCCCGCAGATTCTACAAGTCGGGAAAGCCTATCACTATCGAAGTCGACCCTAGTATTGCTTCCGGCCTCGTGCATAATCTCCTCATGGCCTACAGTGCCGTCTATGTCATCTGCTCCGGANTTGATTGCTATAGCAGACAGGTGATCACCTATATTCATACGGTAGGCCTTGATATGTGGGATATTATCCAACATTATTCTAGATATTGAAATCACTCTTATTATTTCGTTTGCTGAGGCCAATTTGGCCTCAGGTAGTCGAGTGTTGTCCTTTAGAAATGGGTAAGGTACGAAACATTGGAATCCGCCGGATTTATCTTGCTGGGCCCTCAGCTTGTCGAGATGCGTCATTCTATCTTCTATGGTCTCTATTGTCCCGAATAACATTGTACAATTTGTTGGAATTCCCAACGAGTGGGCTGTCTCATGAATAGAGAGGTATTCCTTAGAACTCTCCTTGCCCCTGCAGATTCTATCTCTGACGCGGTCAACTAGTATTTCTGCACCCCCTCCAGGAAGGGAGTCCAGTCCTGAATTCTTCAAGGATTCTAGAGTTTCAAATATCGATAGCCCGGATCTGGATGCTATGTGCTTAACTTCTATTGCAGTTAGGGACTTAATACTAATTTCGGGGAATCTCTTCTTTGTGATTCTATAAANATCTTTGTAGTGATCTATGGTCCATTCGGGGTGCAATCCTCCGACCGCATGAACTTCGTCAATGATTCCCCTGTATGGTTGGATTCTTGAGGCAAAATCATTGGCGGATAGCGCATACGAGTCATCATGTCTGGAGCCTCTTCTGAAAGCGCAGAATCTACAAGCAAGATTACAAATGTTTGTGGTGTTTACGTGAAGATTCTCATTGAAAAAAATCATGTCTCCGAACCTTGACCTCTTAATTGAGTCGGCTAGGGCGGAAATCCCAGGGAGTGATGATTCCCTGTGAATCTCTGCTCCTAGATCCTTCGAGATCCTTTCTCCTTTGATAATCTTCGAAAGTGTTATTGACAGCAAATCGTCGTTTCTTACTGAAAATGGTACTTCATAATTGGAAAGATCCTTCCTCCAGTGAGGGTTTTCCTCGAACTTGTGTGACATCTACTATTATGCGCGACTGCCTATATGATTTGAAACATTGTCATTGAAAACTATCAATAGCTAAGAGGTGCGATTAGTTTTCATGGGGGGTGCCGGCGATTCCAGTATTTCAGAGCTAATTGAGATGTCTAGGCTATGTAGGGTAGATATTGTGAGGATGACTCACGCTGCAAAATCCGGCCATCCGGGTGGCTCTCTATCTGCAATAGATTTCCTAGTTGGTTTGTACGGGACGAAGCTCAGATTCGACACAAACAATCCAGATTGGGAAGACAGAGATCGATTCATAATGAGTAAGGGACATGCCAGTCCAGCTATTTACGCCCTTCTACATCAAATGGGAGTCATAGAGGAGAGTGATATAATGAGTTTCAGGTCCTTGGGCTCCGTTTGCCAGGGTCACGTCGACATGAATTGGACCGATGGAGTTGATTTTTCCGCGGGAAGTCTTGGGATGGGGCTGTCCTTCGGCCTAGGTTGTGCCATTTCTGCAAAAATGGACTCCAGTGATAGGAATATTTGGGTTATGATCGGAGACGGTGAGACACAGGAAGGGCAGATTTGGGAGGCGGCAATGTCCGCATCATATCATGGAGCTTCCAACCTAAAGGTCATCGTGGATAGAAATAGAATTCAGAACGATGATTTCATGGAAGTCCAGATGGAAGTTGGCGATATTGGCGAGAAATTTACCTCTTTTGGTTGGAGAGTCAAGGATATCGATGGCCACGACATGAAAGCAATTGTAGATTCAATAGATTGGGCAATTGAGGATNGCGATTCCCCCACAGCAATTATTGCACATACAACAAAGGGCAAGGGAGTTTCATTCATGGAGGACAATCCATCCTTCCACGGGATGGCACCATCAGATAGTGAATTAGAGACTGCTTTGGAGGAGCTATCATGAGTTCGCCATCACAAGNTGGTGCTTCTAGGGATGGTTATGGAAAGGGCCTACTTAGGTTGGCCGAAGATCCAAGGGTTGTAGTATTGGAGGCAGATCTTGGAAAATCTACCAAATCCTGTCACTTCAGGGATCAATNCCCAGAAAGGACAGTTTCACTGGGAATTGCTGAGCAAAACATGATGCTCGTTGCGGCAGGAATGGCATCTTCAGGAAAGATTCCTTTCGCCAGTACTTTTGCAATTTTCACCGAGCGGGCATTTGAGCAAGTTAGGAATGGGATTGCTAGGCCTGGGTTAACTGTCCATATCTGTGGAAGTCATGGAGGCGTCCATACTGGTTCTGACGGAAGCAGTGCTCAGTCTATAGAGGACCTTTCCGTGTATAGGTCAATACCTAAAATGACCGTGATGCACCCCTGTGATTATTTATCCGCAGAAGAGCTGACTGTAAAGCTTCTAGGACTGGATGGGCCATCATACATGAGGACTGCGAGAAATAGAACCTCTAGGATTTATGATGATGATTCTGCGAAGAGTTTGGAGATTGGCAAGGGTTGTGTCCTAAGGAGTGGGCCTGATGCAGCCATAATTTCATGTGGAATAATGGTCGAGAAGTCCCTCGAAGCTGCGGAAATACTTCATGAGGAAGGCATCGAATGCACAGTTGTAGATATGCACACAATAAAACCCATTGATGTGGATTTATTGGCCGAACTTGCNGGTGAGTGTGGATGCTTCGTTTCGGCAGAAGACCATTCCGTAATAGGTGGCCTTGGAAGTTCCATTTCTGAATGGTTAGTTACTCACTACCCAGCTCCACTGGAGATGGTAGGAGTTAGGGACAGGTTCGGAGAGAGTGGTAGTTCAGAGGAATTAACGGCCATAATGGGACTCAATTCTGATGATATTTGCGAAGCTGTTCGAAAATCTTATGGACGCAAAAACCACGACTAAAGGGCCCCATTAATGGGTTCATTTGATAGGGGCCGGGATTTCCAGATTCTAACATAATGCCTGATCCTGATGCCGTCAAGAGGTTGTTGTCCGGAGAAATTAGTCCTACTGAAATCGAAGATGATGCTGCTCTATACTCGATGGCTGAGAGGATTTATGGTGCTGAGGTGCTTGAAGAAATGGGGGTTTCTGCNCCTGAAATTACAAGCCATACTGAGACTGTCCAGCCGGCTCCGATTACTAGCGATGTGAGTCTTCCAGAATTCAATCCAGAGATTTCTGAAATGAAATCATATGACGNTAATCGGAAAGGAAGGAGAAGATATCTGTTGTTTTTCACGGGTTTGATGGGAATTGCAGGAGTCGCTTTCAATATGGCCGTAGGTGTTGGAAGGGTGCTTTGCTCCATTGGTATTGCAGATATGCGTCAGATTTGCGATGATGAGTNTGGGCAGACTAAGGTGGTATGGACGGAAGGCTACACCTGGGAAGGACTTCATCAANTNGAGACTTGGGTNAAGCCTATGACTGAACCACTGCTTGGAGATTTACTGCTCCTTTTCGTGTTCTTCATATTGGCAGCAATGGGATTGATTCGAAGAAAGAAATCAGTACATTCTGGCGATGTGTTGCCTCTTGGTGGTTAGCTTACCAGTAACAATACATCTCCTATCCTCATCGAATGGAGTGTCGCACTCTCCAAGAAGGGTAAGTCCCGTGCTCTTTTCCAAAATCTCTGCATCAGAGTCATTGCCGTCAAAGGCTATTTCGTATACATATCCTTCATCTAGTTGAGTTTTTGAAATATTATTGGAAATTGAATCCAGAGGAAAAGGCTTGATNAAGTCTGATTCGATGGTTGAAGACCTGGATCTGAGCTCATCAGATACAGAATTTAGTAAATCTTTCACGGAACTGATTGCTTCATTAATGGCTAAGTTGTGCTTTCCCCCAGTTCTAAGTGATGCAACGAACTTCTTGTCATTCAGATCCCTTGGGCCTAATTCAATTCTAATTGGAACTCCCTTTATTTCCCAATCATAGTGTTTTACTCCTGGCCTGACATCCCTGTCGTCAATCTCGACCCTTAGACCGGAAGAAGACAGCTCTTCTGCCAGCCTAGTGACCTCGTGGGTAACCTCCACATTGGAATGAGCTGCTATCGGGAACAAAACAACTTGGATCGGAGCGATTGAAGGTGGGAAGATAAGGCCCATGTCATCACCATGCATACCAACCACAGCGCCTAGGAGCCTCTCTGACATCCCAAATGTTGTCTGGTGGCATAACTTCGTTTCCCCTTTAGCATCCTCGTAAGTGAGATCGAATGCCTCGGCCCACTGATCTTTGTAGTGGTGATATGTAGCCACTTGAAGTGTCCGGCCATTTGGCATAACTACGTCTGCAGCCTTAGTGTACCAAGCTCCGGGAAATGTATCCCACACAGGTCTCTTTGAGACTATAGAAGGCAGACAAAGCTCATGTAGAATTCGCCTCACCATCTCAGCGTCCTCCTCTATCTGAGAGTCTGCTCCCTCTTGGTCCGCATGTGCAGTGTGAGCCTCGAAGAAATGTATCTCCCTGACTCTGATGAAAGAACGGGTCTGTTTGGTTTCGTATCTGAAAGTATTAACGATTTGAAAGGTCTTGAGGGGGAGATCAGCATGGCTCCTGACCCAAAGCGAGAACATTGTGTACATTGGAGTCTCAGAGGTTGGTCTTAGAAACATAGGAATCTCAAGTTTGTTCTCACCTCCATGTTTAACCCAGTAAACCTCCTTCTTGAATCCTGAATCTTCCTCTTCGATCCTTAACTCGGATGGATCTACTCCTGCTTCCCTAGCAGCCTTTAGCCTAGTAACAAGTCGGTTTTCCTTCTCAAGCAGATCCTCTGGCACCAATAGGGGAAATCTATACTCACTATGCCCAGTTCTTGACATCTCNGACCTTGCAATTGAGTCGATATTTGANATTGCGGATAGCCCATAGGGCTTCCAAACATCCATTCCCTTGATTGGATACCTTTTATCGACCAAATCAGCTATTTCTACGATGGTTGGATACCACTTATTGAATTCTGACTTCGGAGGGATTCCCCTCTTGGCCTTGTTCGGCTCATTCACACATCATTCCCCTAAGGTAAGGGCCTTCAATCATTCGTNGAATATTAATTGGTAGANGAAATGAATTCATCAATGGATTCAGACAAATTTCTAATCGTTTCAATTTCAATTACATCACCACCGGAGAAAACAATCCTGCACCTATTCTTCCCNTCTCCCAATGACTCTGAAAGTAGATTTGCCACTACAGCATCGAGATTATTATCTGCAATTTGCGATTTTGCTATTTCGATTAGTGATTCTTGTGTTTGTTCGACCTCTAGCTTGAATCCTATCCTAATCGTNCCAGAAACCTCATTTGATAATTCAGAAATATGATTTTTTGTGGGATAAAGTGAGAGATCCCATGCATCTTTCCCACTTCTTACCTTGCCCAGCTCTGGTCGGGGAGCATAATCAAGAACTGCTGCTGAATGTATCCAGACTTCAGGTCTAGAGCTACATTTTGCTAGTTCAAGACACAAATTTAGCATTCCTGATGGTGAGTCGTCTAGTCTAATGTCCGGTAATTTGAATTTTGGGCCTCTGGTTGTATTTCCTGTAATGCAAATTACTTCGTGACCCATCATGTGTAAATGCTCGGCAATTGACCAGCCTGTTTCTCCAGTNGATGTGTTCTGGATATACCTAATAGAGTCGATGGGAGCCCTATTGGCTCCAAGAGTAATCGCAACTCTCTTCCTCCCTTCTAGAAAGCTATTTAGAAAGTTGGAGAAATTTGCCACAATAGAAGCTGGATCTGGTTGCTTTCTCCTTCCTTCTTTTGAGTCATCATAGAATACCTTCACACCCATTTCTGAAACTGACTCCAAAAGATCACCTGTTACTGGATCGTCGAAAATGTCATTATGCATTGAAGGTACAAACATCATGGGCATCCCGTTTCCCGAAGCCGCTGAAAGTGCCATCATTGCTGGGGAATCCAAAACTCCATGGACGAACTTTGCAATTGTATTTCTCGTAGCAGGAGCTAGAACTAGTCCGTCGAATTTGCCAAGTTGAGGCATTTTTGGATCCCAATCAGTGATTACATCAAAACCCGATCCCCAAGAAAGGGATATTGGCGAGATTATCTTCTCTGCTGAGCTTGTCATTAGAGGGGAAACAATAGCTCCATGCCTCCTTAGTTCCCTGGCCAGCTTGATTGACTCAGTTGCTGCAATGCCGCCAGAGACGATGAGTAAGATATTTTTGCCGAGAAGACAATCGCTTTCCTGGCTAACCCCAACATCCTCGACCATGGTCACCCTAAATCCTAATCATTCAAGAGTCCGTCGATTTGTCGATTATTATGGGGATTCTAGAGTTAGAGATATCCCCATGCCACCTCCTATGCACATTGTGGCGAGTCCCCTTATTGAGCCGGTTCTTTTCATAATGCTTGCAGCTTTACAGACTATTCTTGCACCAGATGCGCCCAATGGGTGGCCTATGGCCAATGACCCCCCATCTATATTCACCTTTTTGGGGTCTAATCCAAGCTCATTTATGCAAGCAATACTCTGAGATGAGAATGCCTCGTTTAGCTCGATTACATCGANTTCGGAAATTTCCCATCCTGCACGATCCAATGCAACTGTTGCCGATGTGATTGGGCCTAGGCCCATTAAATCTGGAGNGCACCCAGTTACTGCTCCTGAGGAGANAAATGCGATTGGTGACAGTGAGTTTTTCTCTGCGAATTCTTCGCTACAGACAATAGCGAAAACGGCCCCATCGGTGAGGGGNGAAGAAGTAGCGGCAGTAACAGTTCCATCATCAACAAATGCTGGCCTGAGTTTCGACATCGATTCAATCGTAGTGTCGGGCCTAATGCATCCATCAAGTAATACCTCATTGCCTTCTGAGAAGATTGAAGCGATCTCATCGGAAAGGTATCCCTTTGAGTTTGCAAAGGAAGCTTTGACATGTGATTCCAGGGCGAATGCCTCCTGTTCCTCTCTTGAAATACTGAATTTCTGAGCTANATTCTCTGCAGTGATTCCCATGTTCACGTATGCTTGAGGATACTCGTCTAACAGAGATGGGTTCGGGCTCCAGTTGAATCCTCTTCTTTGTACCCTGGACATGGACTCTATTCCACCGCACAAGAAGCAATCGCCCCAACCTGCAGCAATGTGAGATGCAGCTGAAAGAATGGCCTGCATAGATGATCCGCACAGCCTGTTTATTGTCTGNCCAGGAATCTTGTCAGGTAAACCCCCCATGAAAGTCAAGATCCTCCCAATGTTGTATCCCTGCTCCCCTTCAGGGTACGCACAACCAACAATTACGTCGTCAATTTCTTGTGGGCCTATGTCGGATTCTCCAATGAGGGAAGTGATGACCTGAGCTGCCAAGTCATCGGGTCGAACTCTTGAGAGAGCACCCTTGTGGGCCCTTGTGAAAGGGGACCTTTTCCAATCGACGATTGCTGCCCTCACATTCGGACGTCTTGCGTCGGGCCCATAAACGGTTCCCGGTGATTCATTGTTGAGACCGTGGGGTTCTTGAGTAATCGTCTTCAGGTTAGTTCATGATTAGGGAGTGTTCTATGCATGGGTATTTTTCTGATGATGATTTATGCCCTGCTTGTAACTCAGAAGGCAAGTTTGTGATGAGTACCAGGGAAAGAGACAGCATGGCAAGAAAGCTGGCTCTAGTGTTGAGGCATGCCCCTGAGAAGTTTGATTTGGATATGGACATTAACGGCTGGATAGACGTTAGGGACATAGTNCGGAAGTTCAAGGACGGCAGAAGAAGGCAACATTGGCTAAGACCCCATCACCTTTCTGCGATTTCTGAGACAGACTCCAAGGGCAGGTACGAAGTTAGGGGGAACATGATGAGGGCAACTTATGGGCATACTGTAGAGATCGAGTTAGATCTGCCTTCAAGTGATATTCCCGACTCACTGTACTTCCCCTGTGACCCTTCAGAGGCTCAAAATCTGATAGAATTGGGGATCAGCCCGGGAGATAGGTCTCACGTTCATCTTTCAGCGACGATTAGATATGCAGCTGAAGCAGGAAGGGTGCATCATCGAGATCCTGCAATAATCGAAGTAGATACTGCTAGGATGGTAGCTTCCGGGGAGACTATTTGGCATGCAGGAGTTACAGTCTACCTTACGGATCGGGTCTCGGGAGAATATCTTGCCCTGATTGATAATGATGATCCAGAGCTTTCCTTGCTNAGGGAATCGTGGGAAGAGGAATGACTAGAATTCACCGCAGACCGGGCAGAATTCAATATCGCTATTCTTTGTTGCACCACAAGCATGGCACTCGCCAGAGGCGGTAGTAGCCTTTACTTCTTTATTGCTTGATACCCTGACTGCAGTCTCCCTCTCTATAAACGGAGAATCCACTGTATCGTCAAGTCGGGATATTAGGTCCCTGAATCTTACAGCTTCAGAAATCGCAATTTCAATCTGCATCATTCTTCTTTCCCTGTCCTTCTTGTCCTCTATCAATGANGCTTCGGCAAGTTCTGATTGCAACCATCTTTGGAACCTATCCATATGGTTGGCACCAGCCATGTTCAGACCAACGAGTACTATGCGTTAAACTGTACGTATTAATTGAAAATATTAGAATACGATGCCTGAGGCCTTGAATGCACAGATGTCCAAGGTCGTAATCAAATTAGGTGGTGGGCTGATCACCCAGAAGAGCTCCACAAAAACTTTCGATGCGTCTACTATGTCGCAACTGGCAGTTACTATAGCTAAGATTTCTGATCTAGGGGCGTCAATATTTCTAGTCCATGGCGCTGGTTCATNCGGGCATATTCTTGCAAAGGAATGGTCCATAGCAGGAGGACTTCGGCAAGATATCTCTTTGGAACAAAGGAATGCGGTTAGATCAATTAGATCGGATATGAAAGAGCTCAATACAATGGTTATGGAAACGCTGAAGAAATCTGGACTGGATTGCGAGGGTTTTGCTCCTTCGGAATGGGCAAAGGGTACTGGAAGGAGATTTTCTGGCGATTTAGGGATTCTTCGATTACCGGATGGTTCCATACCTGTGACCTTTGGCGACGTAGTAGACGTGGAAGATGGAACGGAATTCGGAATTCTTTCGGGCGATGATTTAATGCTTAGAATCTCAAAGGAGATACCTAGTGTTTCTCACGCAATTTTCCTGATCGGAGATGCCCCGGGAGTAATGGACAGGCCTCCAAATTTCGCCGGTGCAAAGCTAATTCCTGAGTGGAGCCCAAAAATCCAATATGAGTCCGAACATAATTCAGAAATTGACGTTACTGGGGGAATAGGATTGAAATTGGAGAGGGCACGTGAGATATCAGAACATGTTGAACATGTTTGGATTATAGATGGTAGAAGGTCGGATAGGATTCTAGAGCTAATGAATTCTGGTCAAACCGTTGGAACTAGGATTTTCCCCGGTTGAGACTTCATATACACACTACTGCCCCATAGGTCCGTCATGGTGCCAGAAGATAGTTTGCTAACAAATCACGACTCTGCTCAATCGGAGATGATGGATGAAATGTGCATTGTTGTAGACAGAGAAGACCGTGTATTATCTTCAAGTTCAAAACTTGAGTGTCACAGAGGAGATGGAGTCAGGCATCGTGCTTTCAGCGTTCTAATCTTTGACTCAGATGGCAAGTTATTGATTCAAAAGAGGTCTACTGAGAAAATTACTTTCCCCGGAGTCTGGGCCAATAGTTGCTGTAGTCACCCTCTTGATACAGATTTGGAGAATCATGGCGAGCTTGGCGTAATAAACGCTGCAAAGAGAAAGCTCGAACAAGAGTTGGGAATTTCAGGAGAAACATCGGAACATTGGGATTTTTCCCACATTGGAAGGATGGAATACTCTTGCAGATGGGATGAAAATTGGATAGAGAGGGAGATTGATCACATCTTAGTTGTGAATGCGGATACCACTGTAAATCACAACAAAAATGAGATTTCTGAAATAAAATGGGTCGATTCCGAAGAAATAAGGCAAATCATGTCGGGTGAAGGCGAATGGAACGATGAGATAATTGCCCCTTGGTTTAGGCTAATATGGGAGAAATTTGCTATCCCAAATGGTTGTGATCCGGATGAGATGAAAAAATTGAGTTCGTCGGACATAATTTACTGTGGAGAAGTCAATATGACTGGCGTTTCTATGCAGCCCGGAAAGAAGCTACTTGATGCGTTAACTGGACATAGGGAGAGGGTGGAATCTGAGATTATGGAAAGTCTCAGCAAAATGGGGCAGGACACCCTATACGGTGCTATGACTCATCTCTTCAAGGGGGGCGGCAAGAGGCTTAGGGCGATTCTTCCTAGATTAGTTGGAGAGGCAGTTGGCGGAGCTAACAATGGCCATTACACTCTTGGAGCATCGATAGAGATAATTCATAATTTTACATTGATTCATGATGACATAATTGACCAGGATCCAATTAGGAGGGGTTTGGATGCTGTGCATGTGGCCTTTGATGATGCCACAGCAATTAACGCAGGCGATGCGATGTTGGCTGTAGGATTTGAGATTCTTGCTGAGTCAGATCATATTCCCGAGTCAAGCCTCGGNCACTTGATTACCTCAATTGGTGAAATGGTCAGGAATGTTGCTGAAGGGCAGCAAGAGGATATTGAGTTTGAGAATAGGGAGCATGTTTCTGAAGAAGATTACATCGCAATGATCGCAGGCAAGACCAGTGCAATGTTCGAGACATGTGCGAGAACTGGAGCAATACTTGCAAATGCAGATTCGGAGACAGTTAGCAATATGGCCGAATGGGGCCTAAACTTAGGCCTTTGCTTCCAACTGATGGATGACCTAATTGACATCACTGGCGATACAGAGACCCTTGGCAAACCAGCAGGTTCAGACTTGATCCAGGGAAAGAGGACATTGATTGCGATACATGCCTTGGACCATGGGGGCAGNCTTCCATTTTTCGAAAANGTCTATGGCTCAGGAGGATGCGNAGACGATGAGCTAGCCAGAGCGGTAGAAGAGTTGAAGAAGTCTGGATCTATAGAATATGCAAAATCTAGAGCTATGGAACATCATTCCCTAGCACACCAGTGCCTTGACAAACTAGGCGAAAATGAATCTGTCGATGTGCTAAGGGAGCTAACAAACTTCCAACTAATCAGGATTAGTTGATTAGTCAGTGTACTGGGCCTCTCCTGGAATCTCTTCCTTTAGCCCCTTCCTCTGCCTAATTTCGCCAACTGTCCTATGAAATAGATCCGGGGGGACCTGATCATAGCCTGCATTCTCAGTATTCCAAACTGCTCTTCCCTGAGTCGCTGCTCTGATGTCATTAGAGAAGCCAAAAGACTCCGCTACTGGCATCTTTCCAATTACGCAGGTTACATCCCCCTCAACTGGCATATCTTCTATAACTCCCCTTCTGGTAATGAGCTGCCGGGTGATTCCCCCNGCCCACTCTGTTGGCGCGTCGATCCTAATCTTCTGGATTGGTTCAAAAAGTACTGAGTTGGCCCTGATTAGCGCACCTTTTATTGCATTTCTTACAGCAGGAATGGTCTGCGCTGGNCCTCTGTGTATCGCATCCTCATGGAGCTTCGCNTCTACCAGCCTGACCATGACTCCGGTAAGAGGCTCGTCTGCAATTGGCCCCTTTTTACAAACGTCATTGAAAGCCTCGATAATTAGCTCCCTAGTTTCATGAAGGTTCTGGATTCCCTTAGTATCATTCACCAACACAGAAGTTGCATTAATTGCATAGATCTTCCTCATCAAATCCTTGTCCATTCCGAACTCAGCGAATTTGTTTCCAGTCTCCTTAGCATCCTTAGTTCTTACAGGTCCATCTCCGAAGACACCTTCCCTCAGTGCGGTGATTACTTCATCGGGNAGTTGTTCTACTTCTACATAGAATCTATTGTGCCTGTTAGGTGATTTGCCCTCGAATGGTCTGCCCTTGTTGTCAGTTGAAATTGACTCCCTGTAGACAACAATTGGATTGCTCTGATTTACCTTGATGCCCTGCTCTTCCTCGAGCCTATAGATTGTGATCTCTAGATGGAGCTCGCCCATCCCAGATAGAAGAGCCTCCCCTGTTTCCTGGTTAGTTGTGACGGATAGTGAAGCGTCTGCCTTTGCGAGGCCCCTAAGGGAATCAATGAACTTTGGAAGATCCTTCATTGATTTGGGCTCGATTGCTACGGTGACAACGGGTTCAGAATAGTGCCTAATTGCCTCAAATGGAGTTGCATCCTGTTCTAGTGAGATTGTAACTCCTGCTGCTGCGCTCCTTACTCCAGTTAGAGCGGCTATATTCCCAGCTGAGACTCCGGGAACCTGAATTCTATCGCCTCCAACCATCATGCTGACCTGTTGTACTCTTTCTGATTTTGCAGCTCCAATTGCCCAAACAGAGTCACCCTGTTTGACTGTTCCAGAGTAAACTCTCCCCACTGCTACCTCACCTGCGTGTGGGTCCATCCAAATCTTGGTAATCATTAGGGACAATGGCCCATCAGCATCACAGCCAACCATTGACTTACCTACATCAGAGTCAAGCTCTCCTTGCCAGATATTTGGTATTCTGTATTCTTGAGCAACTAATGGCGATGGTAGCTTCTCAACTGCCATGTCCAGTAAAACCTCGTGAACTGGTGCTTTCTTTGCTAGTTCCTTCTGTTGTTCATTATTGCAGAATTCAAATATTTGAGTAAAATTGACTCCAGATTTTTGCATGTATGGTACTGTAATTCCCCAGTTATGATAAGCTGATCCGAATGCTACAGTTCCTTTGGAAACATCGACTTGCCAATCAGACTTATGCTCCTCTGGGGCGAAAGCCCGGATTAGGTTGTTAACTTTCTTAATTTGTTCCTGAAATCTCTCCATCATATCTTCAGGAGTGACTTGCAATTCGTTGATTAGTCGATCTACCTTGTTGATGAATAGTACTGGCCTCACCTTCTCCTTGAGTGCCTGCCTGACAACTGTCTCCGTTTGTGGCATTGCCCCTTCAACTGCGCAAGTTAGGATTATGCACCCATCAACAGCCCTCATGGCCCTTGTAACGTCACCTCCGAAATCTACGTGTCCTGGAGTATCAATGAGGTTGATTAGGTAGTCTTCACCATTTACCCCGTGAACCATCGATGCACTTGCGGCATTAATTGTGATTCCTCTAGCGCTTTCTTGGTCGTCGAAATCCAGAACCCTTGACTTACCGGCTAGCTCCTCAGACATCATACCGGCCCCGGCAATAAGGTTGTCCGAAAGAGTGGTTTTTCCATGATCGATGTGAGCGGCAATTGCAAGATTTCTGATTCTCTCTCTGATATGCATTACCTCTGTAGCGCGCTTTATGTTGTCTTCCTTACGACCCATGAATTCACCTAGTATTTCCGCCGACCTGAAAACGGTTCATAAACACGATTGCAAAGATATTGAGAACTGGGGCGAAGGGANGGACTATCGGGTTCATCGAGCCGAGGCTGCAATCCTCTCAACCTCGTGCCTTTTACCTACGGCAAAAGAATTCACGTCCCCTTCAGAAGCCTTGGAGATTTCAGAGATTATACCCTCTGTNAGGGACTTCTTGCTCTTCATTGTAGCAGAGGCTGAGCCTATTGCTAGATTACGCAGTGCGATATCAAGCCTCCTGCTTGGTGATGAGTCTACGGCCTTCGGTTGGCTAACAGCACCTATGCGGACTCTAGTCGTCTCTTCGCACGGTGCAGCTTCNGTAATGGCATCGATGAACTTCTGAAGAGGATTCTCCCCACTCTTCTGATTNATCCTGTCAAAAGCCTCCTCCAGTGACTTTGCACAGTATTGCTTCTTTCCACTGTATTTTCCAGATCTCATTAGGTTGTTAATGAACCTCTCAGTGACTGAAAGGTCCTGTTTTCCGAACCAAGCATTGGCATGCCTTCCACCAGTATGCGGGGCTCCAATCATCCTCAGGTTGACGTATCTAGAGATTCCAGGATCNCTGCAGACGACTTGGCTTGCATCCCACTTGCCAAATACCATCGTGCCTATTCCGGCGATAGGTACTTCGACTGGTTCAGTGACCTCTTTAGTGGCCTCTGATGCGGGCTCATTTGCTTCGTCCATATTCTCACCCTAACGTACTGGCTTCTCCTTCCTGCCCCTTACCATTTCATCTAAAGATACTCCATTGACCTTGATTACCTTGTACCTGACTCCAGGAAGGTCTCCGTAAGAACGGCCCTTGCTTCCGCCGATTCCCTCCACCATTACCTCGTCATGCTCGTCGATGAATGATATTGCCCCGTCTCCGGGTGCGAATGCCGTGAGTCTGTTTCCTGTTCGGATTAGGCTGATCTTCACTGCCTTCCTTATTGCAGAGTTGGGTTGCTTTGCTTCGAAGCCTACTTTCTCGATGACTATTCCCTTGGCTTGGGGGCTTCCCCTTAGGNGGTCATGTTTGAGNACGCCGCCCTGCTTTCTCTTTGCTTGTCGGTTCCTAAACTTCCTTTCCTTCCACCTGTACCTCTTTCGATCGGACTTCATCTTCGAACCAGAGAANAGACCCCTTCCCAAGTGTACACCTCAAAATGACGGCTCGGCCACCTGCCTTCTGTTTATGAGACTGACGGGCAAATATCCAATAGTGAATACTCTGATGTATAATTGGAGCCAACATTGAAGCGGCTTAGTTTTCCCCGCAAAACCATGGGGTTCAGGGATCTTGTAAAAGGCAGCCATGTCGTAGAAGACCCGATAAGTGTTAATTTCGAAATTAGGGAGAAATCAGTTTCTTTAGACAATGGGCCGATTTTATTCAACAGTGTGGAGGAGGCTCCCGGCCACAGGGTAGCAATAAACTGCCTAACTAGGTCTCGCTTGTGTCAAGAGTTCGGAGTTAGTCCGGGGGAATTGATCGATATCCTAGCTTGGGCCATGGAAAACCATTCTGAGCCTTCTATNATTGAGTTGGATGAAGCGCCGGTGTTGGAAAACACCATGCCCGAAGTCGATATTGAGAAAATCCCCATTCCTTGGCACTACCGAGAAGACGGAGGAAGGTACCAGTCTGCTTCCACGATAATTGCGGAATACGGCGGGCAGAGGAATACTTCATTCCACAGGCAACTGGTCATAGGGAGCAAGAAGACCTCTGTTAGACTAGTTCCTAGACACCTCAGAACAATGATGGATAAAGCAGCTGAAGCTGGAGAAGAGATTCCCATCGCAGTTGTTAATGGGGCCGATCCAGTATTCCTTCTAGCTGGGGCAATGTCATTCGACGAGCCATTGGATGAGATTCTAGTTGCATCAGCGCTTCACGAACGACTGTATGGCTCCCAACTGAGAGTGATAGAGCTCTCGAACGGAGTTCTGGCTCCAGCCGATTCTGAATACGTTATGGAAGCAAGAATCACACTGATGAAGGAAGAGGAGGGGCCCTATGTCGATATCACTGGAACTGTTGATGATGTAAGAATGGAGCCAGTAATAATTTACGATGCAGTCCACCACAGGAACTCTCCGATTTTTCACGCTTTGATTCCAGCGGGGGTGGAGCATATGACGCTAATGGGGATGCCTAGGGCGCCTACAATCAAGAGTGCTGTTTCTGAAGTGGTTGATTGCACAGATGTCTATCTAACTGAAGGAGGCAGTGGTTGGCTATCTTCCGTTGTACAGATTTCTACGAAGAAAAAGGGCGATGGTATGAGGGCAATTCAAGCTGCTCTTGATGGACACAAGTCGATGAAGCAAGTCATTGTGGTTGACGAGGACATAGATGTTACCGATTCAACTAGAGTGGAGTGGGCGTTAATGACGAGATGGCAGCCAGACAAAGATACGCTAATTCTATCCAATCAGAAAGGATCTAGCTTGGACCCCAGCAGATCATCAGATGGCACTACTAGCAAAATTGGGATGGATGCAACCATAGATCCGAACATTGACAAGTCACCTTTCGAATCAGTTTTGTGAGTTTTCTAATGGCGCAGGAAGACATCGAAATCTCGAAATCACTTGGGCACCCAAGGCGCAGCCTAGGAAATCGTTTCAGAAGCCAAGCAGAGAAATTCCTGAAGATTCAGGGGGGCGACCCTAACAATCTTCGATGGGCAGAGCAGAGTGCTAGACAGAGTGTCCTTTATGATTTCACGAACGAAGAAAACTGGAAAATATTGATGAGGATCAAGGTATTGATAGGTGATTCAGAAGGGGCTAAGTCGGTTCTAGAAGACGTTTTCTCCGTTCTAGGAAGGGACCCAGAGTTAATGTCTCAGCTTGGTAATGTAGAAATTTCAAAGTCTAGCGAAGACTTGCTGCATGCAGTATTCTCAAATGACCCACTAGATCCGGATTTGTGGTGGAGTAAGATTGGCATCAATGCTAGTCAGATCGAGGATTTTTCAGAGAGGTTGAAGACTCTTGATGTATCTGATTACAGGGCCAACCTCATCTACTCAAGGAGGATAGAAAGANTTAGACAGAATGGGAATGAGGAGTTGTTTCTTGAGTTATCAAGGCACCTTTTGGCTCAGAGNCCGAAAAACCACGAAGCTTGGGAGGAGCTTGGGAGAATGTACGAAAGGAGGGGGGAATATGACGAAGCTTGGCTTTGCTATGACCTGTCGCAGGCCATATTTCCAGAATCAAGGTCCAGAGATCGATTCAAACAAAGGATGGCGGATTCCATTGGAGGTGAAGAGTCGATTCCATGGAGGGCACCCTCTATTTCGGACAGGAAGGGATTTCTTGACAGTCTACGAAANCTATNTCCTAAGGAAAAAAATGTTGTCGAAATGGANGAGTCTGTGGATTTTGGCTCTAACCCTTTTTCCGAGATCGATGATCTTAGGTCAAGAGGAAAGTTGTCCGAAGCTTTCTTTCTTGCTAGGAGAATGGCGGCCGAGGGAGAAGAAGGGGCCGAGGATATTGTGAGTGAACTATTAGGTGAACTGGATGGGTGAATCGTGCAAATTTGTCGTGGCTTGGGCAATTTCCCGGGATCAAGAAGATTGTTGGATTATGGTAAGAGACAAGGAGAGGGGGTGGGAGCTACCAGGGGGTAAGATTCTCGATGGTGAGAGGCCTGAAGAGGCTGCTCTGAGGGAGCTTTTTGAAGAAACTGGGCTACTAGGGACTGCGAATGCGATAGACTTTGGTTTGATCGAGGATGGATGCGTTGTCAAGATCTTCATTAATGATCTGCCAACACCCGAATCCTGGAGTTCGACTGAAGGCCAGATTGAAGAAGTAGGATGGTGCCTAGAGATTCCTGAAAACACTGCTTGGGGTGATGAAGAGATTTCCAGAATCAGGTCCTACGATTGGAAAGACTCAATCAATCTGGAGTCCTGAATCTCGTCAACTCTTTCTTCGATCGATTGCTTCCAGGAATCAACTCCCAAAACCTCACTAGCATCTAGTATCAAACCCAAATCATCTCTTGAGTCCCCTGAGAGGTCTCTCAGAGCTATGGCGAGAATATTCTCTACTGCCTCTCGGATGTCATCGGGGTTGGAAGGCGAGGAAGTTACTCCTGGTGCACCCCTAGGCTTGGCGTTAGCTATCCTATCGTCCATTCTCGGAGATGTTCCCGATACATCATCCAGAGCTATGTCTAGCCACTCCATTGCAGAAACGAAAGATTCTGCCTCCATTCCTGCGGAAGATAGTCTCCTCATGGNTATCCAAAGATGCCTCATTGAAGGCTCCAAGTCGCCCATCTGGGACAGTATTCTTCCTGACTCCAGCCTTGCTAGGCCGATCACCTCATTCGGATGTCCAGATGAAGCAGAGATGTCTGAAAGAGTAACTAGAGCCATTATTTGTTCAGCGTTGTTGTTGTGCCACGAAGCAAGATTTAGCATTGCGAGACCGTGTAGTTCTGATCCTGGCGCAACGGAGGATAGCCTGTCTACACACCAACGTAGCTCTTCGCCAATGTTTTCATTCGCTTTTGCCCCGAGGAGGGCCCTTTCCATCCTTATCCAAGCTTCTGCAACATAATCCCTATCATTTAGGTTTCTAGAATTGTCTAGGATTTCCTTGCTAACTTCGAGCGCCCTTTCGGTTTCTCCCTCAGATAAAAGGGTCTTGAATAGGATAGTGTCAACTTCAATTGGGAGTTTTTTCAAATTACTTTCTTTCACTAAAGAATCACCCACTTTCAAACAGGCTCGCCTTGTCTTCGTAGTGTTCTCTGAGATTATCCTCCCTCTCGATTANCCTATTCAGGTGTTCTTCGAGGGAATTCTTCGCCTCCTCCAATTCGGAAGACAGGGAATTACGGTCCTCGACCTCTAGAAGGATGTTCCCCAAAGAGCGAAAAACAGGCCTATCTGGATCTTGATTCTCAAGTGCTTCAATTGTAATTCCGTATTCAGAGATCTGAGAGGAAACCGTCTGGATTTGATTCCTGACCAATTGTAGATCCCTTGCAAGGGCCTGAATTTCTTCTGTTGAGACTTTCTCACTCATGACCAAGGCCCCGTCTTGTAGCTTCGAGGGAATGCTCAGAGGCGATTAATGCTCTCATCAATGAGTTCCATCTTGCTCTTGCATCGTTGAATGATTCCGTTTCTATTGAAACGGTAATTAGCTGTGAGGAGCATGAGAAGTCCGCCTCTGTAACTAATGCAGACGATATGGCCTCGGGTTCACTGTGCTCAATAGACAGCGTGAGTTCTACGGACTCATTCCTCTTCTGATCCTTCATCTGAGTCTCTCTCGGAAAGTTTCCTCTCGTATTCAAGTGCTGCCTGTTGGGCTATGACTGTCATATCTGTGGCTGTAGCTCCTTCAAGTGATCTTCTAACGATTCTCTTATTTGCATCNCTAGCCCTAGTGTATGGCTCCCAAACTCCTCCCGAAAATGTATGGTTGCATTTCTTGCATTCCCATATTCCTGCGGCCTTCCTCTTAACCTTCGAATAGTGGCAACTTGGACAAGTGTAGGCTCTAGATTTCTTAGACATGGCTGAGCCTGCCCTTCTCCTTACGCTCACTCCATACCTAGGTCCGAATCTGGCTGTTGCACCAGCTTTCTGTGTTCTCTTGGCCATAATTTACACCTACAATGAATCCACTACTTTCCTGAGCTCTTTGGTTCTTTCTTGGGCTTTAGCCATGATTTCGCTGAATTCGTCGGCTGTGAAAATTCCCTTTAGACCCTTCTGTAGAGAGTGGACGTTGTCGTCATCCCCTAATGTGATGTGGATTCTCTCATCCCCTCCAAGCTCTTCCCTAAGGGTGGCATCATAGACGTACCTCCCTCCAACCTTGTGGTAAGAACACATGATTGGCGTCTTGGAGAGATCCAGTGGGTGATCCTCCCCGACTTCAAAACGTTCTGCTGGGACTGTTGCATTCCTTAGAGCGGTAATCCCAGCAAGAGCGAATGCATCGAATAGATTCCCATCGTCCGATACTGCGAACAGATCCAGTATTACCTGCCATGCCTTCTCCCCTGGGATGATGCAAAGTGAGTCGACATCGATGCATCCAGATTCCCTTATTCCCCTGTCTACGACCCTTCCTAGTTCAATTGATTCGGGGCTAGGGGGGCCTGCCTCCCAGTTTCTACCGGCCACAGGCCTTACTTCAGCTGAGCACATGAGTCCTCCTTGATTCGGCCTGTCGGGATAAGGTTGCATAATCTGGAACTTTACTCCGGCAAATACGATTGTATCGCCCATCCTNACTCTGGCGGATCCCTCGGCCCTAGGCAGTACAGAGTGCTGAACGTCTAGTTTCCTACCTTCCCACCTATCTCGGCCGTCTATTCTTGAGTCGTTATGGGCTAGATCCCTTAGGTGGTCCCTAAGTAGATTCGGGACAATAGGTATTGTCACTGTGAATCACCGCCTGATAGTGCTTCTACCATTATCTGGTGGATTTCTTTNGCGGCTTCCATGTTGTAATCCCAAGCCTGCTTGAACTCTTCTTGGGAGAGGTCTCCATCCATCTGAAGGAAAACAAGTTCTCCTGTGTTTGGCAAGATTCCCATTGGGAGGTCTGCGTCTCCATAATTGTCCTCCTCCTTATTCAAATCACAAACGACGATGTCGTTAATCTTCCCACTAGCCACACTTACTACCATGTCGGTCATTGGAATNCCGGCGTCGGCAAGTGCAACTGAAGCCGCGGTAAGTCCTACGCAACGGGTTCCCGCTTCTGCGGACATAATTTCTATGTTGACCCTGATCTTTGACCTTGGATACAATTCGAGAAGCACGACGCTCTCCAAAGCATCCTTAGTGACCTTGCTAATTTCCCTACTTCGGCGGTTGAAGCCTGGCCTAATTCTGTCTGTGGTGGAAAACGGGGCCATGTTGTATGCTACATCCAATACTGCCCTATCTTGTCTTTGAATTTTCCTTGGATGGGCCTCCATTGGCCCATAGACCGCCACTATTGCTTCATTTGTGNCCCATGTCATCCTGCATGATCCATCTGCTACTGGAACCACTCCAGTCTCAATTGTAATCTCCCTGACATCCCCTGGTCCTCTGCCATCCATCCTGAGGCCGTTAGCATCAATCATCTGGACATCTCCGTATCCGCCCATCAGTTTACACCCCCTTGGTGTTTCTCAGAAATTGAGTTTAGAGACTCCCTAACATCCAGAATTCCGTGCAAATCGCCATCGATCCACATTCTACCATTGTCTGCCACTACAATTCTGCAATCAGTACCCTCTTTCAGTCTTCTTAGTGACTCTCCGCCCTTTCCAATCAGCAATCCAAGCAAATGGGGGGCGATTTCCTCAATAACCCCTGAACGGATCTTTCTAAGGCCCATTCCCTTCATAGTTACGACGCTGGAGTGAGTTTCCTCNACCTCCTGGATCCTGCACAGGATTGCATCCCCTATGTCCATTACGGATCTGGTTCCGCCGAAGTCAATCTTCCCCGGACCTAGGCTCATGGGCAATATCGCATTAAATGGTGCTCCCAATTCTACGAACCACAGGTTGTTCGTACAGCCTTCTATATAGCCTATCACAAGGTCTCCAGGCTTTGGTATGTACCTAGTATGAGTGGGATTTATGGATATTGAACCTTCCCTTTTCGTCATCCTTCCATGCTTTACTGCTCTAATTCTCCCGTCAATNTCCATTGCGCCGTGTCCAGGGGCAAATTCTTCTGAACTTCCCAGATCATCTCCAGGAATGACGAGGGATAGGCCTCGTCCTACTTCTCGCGGTCCTCCCGCACTACTCGTTTTTGTCATGTTATCGGGCCGCGCGACCGGACTAACGTTCATAACCGTTGATGCTTTTAGTTGCCAATTTTCAGTCCAGTTCTCTAACTTCTACGTCTGGGGATCTAGAGGCGACCTTCCCAATTAGATCGTTTTTCATCCCACCTGGAGCTGAAACAACACAGACCCAGGATCCATCGCTAAGCCACTCTTCCTTCTGGATCGAATCTCTGAGCATTTGACTGATGCTGCCGAAATCTTTCCCTTGCACCTTGAATGCTAGCCTAACAGTAATGAATTGTAGAGGTATGACTGGCCTGAGTTCCTTTACTGCCTGTTCTACTTGACTCTCGGTTGACTTAAAAGGATCAACAGAGAACCTTATTTCATCAAGAGCGTTCTCTATCCTAGTCCTAGGATGTGGAAGCTTTGTTTTCGGGTCTGTGGCGGTTGATGCTATTTCGTTTACTATCTGTAGCTTCTTGTCTTCCACCATCTTCTTCCTCTGAGCAGTAGTTAACTGGATAGATCCTTCTAGCAAGATCTTGGTAGCACAAACTGCAATTTCGTTAGTTCCGAAAACGTTCTCAATCGCATCACTACTAGGCCTTTCTGCTGCTCTGGCATCCGACCATACCTCTTCTATAGCTAGAAGATCGCCTATTGGGACGGATTCTTTGTCTTCTTTCCACCTCTCTACCAAGTACGGATCTACAAGTATCTCATACCTGTTTCCGCCTTTCTCCAGTCTGGCAAGTACGGCGTCGTCTAAGCTAACCACGTTTAACCCAAGGGGTGGCACTGCTTAGATGTGGGGTCTCATGACATCTTTCCGAGGTGCTTTAGAGTGGATTCGCGGTCCAACTTCCTGTAACCGTCCTTGTCCACACATGAAATCTCAACCGTATCATGATTCAAATCGTCTTCAAGGGATTCCTTAAGCGCCTCTAGGCCAAGCTTAATCGCCGCATTCTGAGTCATTCCCGATTTCCACTTTTCCTCAAAGTAGTCAATTGCGGCAGAACGGCCTCTTCCTATTGCTCCAGCGTGATAGGACTGGTATGCCCCTGAAGGATCAGTCTCATACAAATGAATCCCGTCGTCATCAAATCCAGCAATGAGAAGAGCTGTCCCAAATGGTCTGGCACCCCCATATTGAGTGAATGACTGCTTGTAATCACACATCTTCTTGACCAATGTTGAGACTGGGATCTGGTCCCCATAGGTCATCCTATTGACCTGACACTGAACTCTTGCCCTGTCTACCAACTGTCTTGCGTCGGCAACCAGTCCTGATGTAGTAATTCCTATATGATTGTCAATTTGATACATCTTCTCAATTGAGTCTGTAATGACCAGCTTGCTCTGAACCCTCTTGTCTACAATCAAGACCACTCCATCCTTGTAAACCAGCCCCACGGTTGTTGTGCCCCTCTTGACTGACTCCCTGGCATATTCTACCTGGTAAAGCCTGCCGTCCGGCGAGAATGTAGACNCCCCGTGATCGTAACCTCGTCCGCTAGGCTGCATGGCTTTCGAGCCGTTGTCATAAAGGACTCTTATCAATCTTGGTCGGGGGAAGACTCAATCGGAGGCACATTCTGGTGAGTTCGAGCTGGTCGGAAAATGAGGGTAGCTATCTTGGCATCAGGAGGAAAGGACTCATCCTATTGTGCTTGGTGGTCCGAGCTTCAAGGATGGGATGTTGTGGCAATGATCACAGTAGGGGTTACAGGCGAAGACTCCATGATGTACCAGAAGGAAAACACGGCAATAGCGGGATTGCAAGCAGCTTCCATGGGGGTTCCTTGGCTCCCTATTTCGACTCGAGGTAATGAGGATATGGAGATTGAAGACTTAGAGAGCGGGATTCTGGGGAGGAGGGACTTCGAAAAGGCNTTTNCTGACATNTGGCCAGTTNGATTGGAAGTTCCGGAAGATCTGGTTTTGGAAACGGGAAAATTGGATATTGATGGGCTTGTAGTCGGAGCTATTAGATCGGATTATCAGAAGACTAGGATAGAGATGATGTCCGAGAGGATTGGTGTGCGCTCTTTTTGTCCACTCTGGCACAAGTCGGGAATAAATCATATGGAGTGGGTAGTAGAACATGGATTCAAGGTAATTTTCACCTCAGTATCTACAGAAGGAATGGGACAAGAATGGATAGGGGAGGTGCTAGATAAGGAGTCACTGGATGAGTTGAAGAAGCTCTCCGTTGAATTCAGGTTCAATATCGACGGAGAGGGAGGGGAGTTTGAGACGCTAGTCTTAGAGGCGCCCCACCTAAGAAGGAAGATTTCGATTGAAGGGATTCCCCAATGGGACGGTTCCAGAGGATCATTAAAACTGATATCAGGAGCTCTGGAGTAGCATCGCTAAACTCAAACAGNGTATCATGGTCGGANNAATCGAAACTAATGCCGGTATCTCCNCTGGATTACAGGTATGGGAGAGATGTGGCCAAGGAAATCTGGTCACGAGAAGGCAGGCATGCTAGACTACTCGAAGTAGAGAGAGCTCTAATCTGGGCACATAGCCAGATGGGCAGGGTTTCTCCAGAGGAATATGACGCAATAGCAGAGATTTCGGATCCAGGAATAGTTACAGCGGACAGGGTAGAAGAGCTGGANTCGGAGACNAAGCATGACATAATGGCACTCACAAAGGCCATGGCTGAAGCGGCCGGTGATGCAGGTTGGTGCATCCATTTGGGCGCCACAAGTAATGATATTGTTGACTCAGCTGTAGCTCTTCAGATTAAGGACAGCATTTCCATTCAGAATGAGTCGCTAAGAGATTTAATCCTCACTATGTGTGAAATCGCTGAAAGAGAAGCGGGCACTGTTATGCTGGGAAGGACGCATGGCCAAGCTGCCGTTCCAATTACCTTCGGATTGAAGGTTGCAGTCTGGGTTGATGAATTCAAGAGGCATCTGGACAGGCTCGATGAGATTTCTCCCCGATGTACAACCGGCAAATTCCTTGGGGCAGTAGGCACAGGAGCTGCTCAGGGGGACAGGGCTCTCGAGCTTCAGGAACTTGTTCTCCGGAACCTTGGCTTAGGAATCCCGGTTGCTACTACTCAAGTTGTAGGAAGGGACAGATACATTGAGTGGGTCAGTTGGATGGCCAACGTTGCAACTTCAGTCGAAAAGATACTCCAAGAGGTCAGGAATCTNCAGAGGACTGAAATCGCTGAGGTTTCTGAGGCATTTGATTCTGAAAAGCAGGTCGGTTCTTCCACTATGGCTCACAAGAAGAACCCAATTACTGCAGAGAATGCTTGTGGATTGGCAAGAGTTGCGCGATCAATGATAATCCCATCTTACGAAAATGCTCTCCTGTGGCATGAGAGGGATTTGGCAAACTCTTCNAGCGAGAGGTTCACNTTATCACATGCAATGATCCTAGTAGATGACATTGTTTCAAAATGTAACAAAGTTCTTTCNGGNATGGTAGTTGATAAGAAGAGGATGAGGGACAACATTGATTCCCAAAATGGACTAATAATGGCAGAGAAGGTTATGTTGGAGCTTGTGGATAGGGGCATGCCTAGAGATGAGGCCCATGAGGAGTTGAGGAGAGCATCTATGAAGGCTGTAGAGAACGGGAGAAATCTCGAAGCAGAGTGCAAATCCTCAGAAAGAATCATGGAAATATTGAGGGAGTCTGAGCTGTCGGGATTCTTCGACCCAGAATCGCATATAGGAGCTTCAAAGGACATTGTAGCCAATGCAATTTCAATAGCAAGAGAAAGATGCTCAGAATAGTGTGGCCAATAGCAAAGCCATAGCAGTGAACGTAGCTACAGCAAATAGTAGAATTATCATTGCATGGGGCCCGTACTGATTGGCATCGTCCAAGGCCACCCTAAGGAATCCATCCTCAATTACTCCGCCGACCAATGACTCTTGGGATTCATTGAATTCTGGTAGTTCCCTTCGAGGAATTTTCTCTGATGAAACAGACATTTTCTCACAACGCTAGAGGGGTTATTGGTTCATTCTTCCTGATATTATTCGTCTGGCATGTAGAATCCCGCCTGTTCTAGGAGTTCGTCCATCTGCTCCAAAGCTTCTTGGTCGGGTTTTTTTAGTGCTTCGGGTTCCTTCGCGTCCCCGCTATAATAATCTCCCCCTTCTTCTGCAAATCTTAACCTTCGTTGCCTAATGCTAAGTATAGTCCAGATTAGATAGCTGGAAATTGCAACCATCAGGAATGTGGCCACAATTTCGGAGTTACCTGCCATGTTTGCCGATAAGGCCACATGGTTTCATATTGACTCAGGGGTTCCTAAAGATAGGGGCTTTGAAAGATGCCTGCGGTTGGATGGGGTTGGTTCGATCCAGCCACTTCGAGAGTCTACATTTGTCATGACTAAATCGATGCAGTGCCACGACTTCTGCTCTGTCCTTCCACAAGAAAGGCACCTGAGGTCTTGATCCCTACCCGCGCTTCGCATCGTCTTTGAACAGCAAACGGGCCTTCCAGTNATTCGTGGCGAAGCGTCGTCTATTCTGATTCTTTCCAAATGAATTGCTCCATCTGGAGACTTCAGCCCTACCCATGAAATTCTATCGCCGGGTGCAAGTTTTCTGAGTAGGTCGTTAACTGGGCCCCCCTCAGAGAAGGCCACTAGCCTTTCTGAGGTGTTGCCGGAGAAAACGGAAAGGTAAGCGTGTCCCCCTTGGGTAACAGTAACTTCCGAAGTCACCGTTCCACTGAGATATGATTCTATATGGTCATCACTTAGTTGGTTTGTCAGATGTACTGCAAAAGAATGACATTTCTCGACGTCATCTCTGGCTTGGAGCCAACAATGAGCATTGTGGACAGCCGAAATGGAGGACCCACGNATCCNATAGAGGACCGGGCAGGGGGTTCTTGGGGCAATCATCCCCTTGTCTTTGGTCGGGTCCCGATTTAGGAAAGTCTCATGGTGAGCTCTCTCCAAGTCATATACCGCGGANTTTGAAACCATTCTTGGGCTACCAATTTTTGAATCCTCCCTCCATGCAATTAATTCCCAAGAAGCGGTGCTTTCAGGTATCCAGGAAACTGCCGCACATGCGCCTACTACGCCGAAGTTTGTGTCCGATAGAAGAACGATGCAATCATTGGAAAATGCTTGTTCGAGCCTCCTATCTGAGGAAACATACCCCCTCACAGCTTCCCAATACCATTCTTCAGGAGCAGGGCTAAATGAAATCGCTAGGCAGGGGGACGGCTCGAAAACGGAATCCGGGTAGTTGCTAATGTTGTCTATTAGCTCGGAAAACCATAGCCTGCAAATTGATTCTACATTATTGATTTGATTTTCTTTGACTTCGATTATTGCTCCGAGAGCACCATTCCCACGAGTTCTCCTCTCCGCAAAGGGCCAAAGCCTGATTAGCCTTCTTTCGATTACTGTTGCCTGAATATCATTCTCTAATTGAGTTAGTAGTTCGTCCATATTTGCAGTGGTACAGCCTACTTCTGAGTGATCGGTGTCATCTAGCCCCAAAATACATCTCAAGATCGTCCCTCCTCAATTCAGAATATGACCTAATACGCTAGAGATTCCCTCATTGGTGTCACATTTGATGCCAGTCACGCCAAAACTCTGAGCTGCTTGTATGTCAGTATCCTGGTCCCCCACTAGGAATGAGTAGTCTTCACTGGGCCTATTTACCCAATCAGAACCAAACAGTATTGGNTTTGGTTCTAAATTTGGAAGGCTTGAGTTCTCAATAATCTGCCTTGCGGCCTCTAGCATTCCTGGATTTGGCTTCCTAGCCCAAGATCCTTCCCACGGGGCATATGGGCTGTATAGGATTAGGTCAAGTTCTGCATCACTATCCTCCTTAAGCAAGATTTCTTGTAATCGAGAGTGAATTAGGGCTAGGTCCTGATGGGTCCAATATCCCCTACCTATTGGGGATTGGTTCGTTACTACGCAAACTCTGAATCCGCACCTTCGGAGACTTCCTACTGATTTCCCTGCANCCGGTAGCAGGAAAACCTGTTCGGGGGAATTGACATAGTCCTGCGACCACTGATTTAGCACTCCATCGCGGTCCAAATATGCAATCTTTCCAGACCATGAGATTTCGCCTGGAAGGGGTCTGAGTTCCAGCTTATCCTCAAGTGGCGAATCGTGCCTGTATGGCGGAAGCATTTTCTCACAAACCATTGTTCGACTTTATCGCTTCTTTCACGATATGGTTGATGATTAGTTGCATGTCTTCTATTCTCTCCATTGAGTTTGAGGGGATTACGATTGCTTGATCCACTAACTCTTTCAGTTTCCCCCCACCCATGCCCCGGTAGTCGCCAGTAATTGCGAATGTTCGACAGCCGTTTTCTTTGGCATATTTGATTCCGTTAAGGACGTTTTTTGAGTTTCCAGAGCCACTGAAGGCGACAACTAAGTCGCCGGGTTTTGTGAATGTAGAAAGTTGCCCCACAAACACATTATCGTAATCGGTATCGTTTGCCCAAGCAGTAAGAGCGGAAGCGTTGTCAACATGTGAAATCGTCCTTAGGGAAAGCTCCTTAGACCAATCTCCTGCACTATGTGACGGCGTTCCAGCACTTCCACCATTCCCAATGAAGTGTACAGTGCCACCAGTTGACCTAACTTCCTCTATAGATTTCCAGAAATCCTCTAAGGAATCCAACGAGATTCCCTGTATGGTCTCCACTAGTGAATGGGAATAATTTTCGGCAAATTCTCGGAAGTTGAAACCCATAGCTACGATTGCCGGACGAGGGCATCCTATTTACGAGTTAATGATGCCAAGGGCCCATGGAAGACCCTGTTGCCCGAGTAATCGCAGAGTTTTCCTCGGTTTTTGGGATATCTGATGTAACAATCCAATTGTTGATTGGATCAATTGGGCTGGCATTGTTGGGCATCTCATTCCACATGCAAAATGAGTGGTATTCCAGATATGCTTCAGTTTTTGGATGGCCAATGATTGGCCTATTCTTCTATTTGTATTCGGGATATTTTGTAGAAATTGGTGATCCAGTACTCGTTTTAATGACGGCAGGTGCGCTGCCATCGGGAATAGCAATGTCCTACTGGGAGTGGACAAATGACGGTTCAAGTAGTGATACGATAGTCTGGCTTAGAGGTTTCGTGGTTTGGTCGATGGTTCCCTACTACCTAGTCTTCGGAATCCCCCACTTGAACATTGCATTTGTTCAGTTTACTGCAATAAGCGCAGATGTTATGCTAGAATTTGCAGGTCTGGGGGGCTATGAAATTGGCCCCATGATGATAGAGAGGCATGATAAAGCAGCGATTCCAGTTTCAGAATGGGATGGGAATATGTTCATCCTAACTGAGCCTCTTGGAGAAGGTGGTTTCTATGCCCCGATGACAAATAGTCAAGGAGAGGGGGTTGTTTCATTCATCCTTGCATGTTCTGCTCTTCAATCAATGGCCGTCTTCATTGGAGCCATTGTGGCATTGAGTTCAGTTCATTGGAAACGTCGTGCAAGAGCACTAATTATTGCAGTGCCAACGATACACGTTCTGAACGTTTTCAGAAACGCTGGAATTGTTTGGTTGACTGACACATATCCCGAATGGAGCTTGTCTGGCATGGGTATTTTTGACTTCGCACATAGCTATGCAGCTAAGGTTGCAAGCTTGTTCGCAATGTTCCTGATGGCTATTGCTCTATTCGATCTTCTACCTGAATTGCACCGACACATAATGAGAGTTTTGGGGCCATTGATGGGAGATTCTAGAGGGAGCAGGGGCAAATTAGACCATTCTTGACCTAATTCTATCGTACAGCTTGCCTGAAAGTGGCATATCATGCTCCCATGCGAATTCCTTCATCACCCTGATTGCTTCCTTCTCTAGCTCGGAGTCTCCAACGAAATCAGTCAGCTCAATCTTGTCGTTTCTAGTATTTGCCTTGAATGCAGCGATTGGCTCTTCTTTGTGAAAGACCAAGTAAGCAGAGCCGAACCCGAACCTCTCTCTTAGCAAGCTTCCGAAATAATGTATCAATGGATCTGATGGTGGGACCACCAAGTCTCTAGTCCGATTAATCCTCTCGGGGGCCTCTAACATGTCTAGCCTGCCCCAGCAAATGTCCTGAAGGTCGTCCACCAGGAATCCTTTGATTAGAGTCCCATCTTCTTCGAAATCATGCATTACGTCACTAATCTCTTCTGCGGAGAATGAAGATCCGGCGAGCCTCTCCAACTGCTTGAGTGTAATGACTGGATAATCCTGAACAAGCTCCCTTAGATAGTCTCTTTTTATCTTCCATAAGTCAACTTTTGGTAATTCTTCTACTGTCTTGAACCCGCCTCGATAGTCCTGAATCAAGTGACCACTCCTAACAAGCGGAGAGACTAGTTTTCTGAATTCGCCCCTTGACATGGCATTCCTCTCCATATACAGAGCAGAGTCATTGTTCTCCCTGAAGAATTGTAGAATCTCATCGTCTTCTGGTTCGGTTGAAACGTTCCTGATTGAAAGTAATCTCTGGAAGTGGGGGTATCTGGCCCAAACAAGGTGCCCCCTGAGATTTGATCCTTGGTGTAATTGGTGAGCTGCGACCATTGAGTCTAGGTTGACCCTGAACATCTCGCATCTACCCCTCAATGAAAAGTCGTCTCTCAGCTCTATTGAATGCTCGAGGGCCAGCGTCTCATTCTCCCACCTACTGTTCTGGTGTAACGAATGATGGAAAAATAACATCCTGTTGATGAGGCTTCTATTTCTAGGCTCAACAACCCCCCCTCTGATGTATCTCTCACCATCCCCCATAGAGGAAAACCCAAGTTCGGAGAGTATTTTCTGGATGTTTTCATCGCATTCGTGGACTGGAACGCCATTGAATGCATGCAAGACTGAAACATCTACCAGCCTATCTCGATAGTTATCCAATAGCTCGCCGAAGGTCACCTTGAAGTCGTCCAAGTAGGAATGGGGGATGTTGATATCTTTGATCTCCAAGTAATCATTAACCACAAACATCAGGACTCTGCCAATTGGGTCTACTCCCTTGAAAACGGGGTAGTACCACCCCTGCTTTAGCAGAAGCCTGACCTCCTGGATAAATCGGCTGCTGAAAGGATCTGATTGAGATAGTATCCTCATTTTCCTATCCTCAGGAAGTTGGGATAGAAGTCTCTCTGCGTCTTCTTGAGATGAGTAATAGTCGGTTGGATCGGGTTGGAGGGCAACAACCCTTGCTATCGATCCAGTTCTTTCGAGCTCCCTAAGAGCATCTGCAAGCTCCTCTACTGGGCGCGAAACAAAGAGTCTCAGAGTATGAAGTCTGACTGGTCCAATTCTAGCAATAAGTTTGGCAAGTGCGTCATGGAATGGGAGGGGCTTTACATTTCCATGGAGTCTTCGGAAGATGGCCATAGACCTCTTGCGGTTAGGGACATCTAAGTATTGCTTAGCGATGGTCAGCTGCCTTTCCAAATTCGCTAGTGCGGACTTAAGGCTCCTCTGTATGTGGGCATTTTCCTTACCCTTTGGATAGTCGGCAAACAAGTCGTTTCTGGAAATCCCCTCTTTCGGGATTTTCTCAATGAGCTCCTCTTCAAGAGGGCCGAACCAGGGGTCTGTCCTTAGGCCCATGAACATGGGTAGCTCATCCGATAGAGTGTATCCAACTCTGTTATGGAGAAGTCGTCCATTGTAGATGTCGGAATCGTGCTTAATGTCCTTCCAGTCCCTAAATCTGTAGTTATCAACCCTATGTAGGAGCTCCTCTCTCCTTTGGACAAGTGTCAGGTTTCTGATTATATCTGCTGGCTCATCGGATTTGAAAAACGACTTGTTAAGAATTAGTGTCTGAAGAGTCCTGTAATCGATTACATTGAATTCTCCGCCAGTAATTCTGTATTCATCGATTCTTAGAATGAACTCCCCCTCATCAGTTCTGGTGAAGAAGCCAATAGAAACCAGATTCCTCATCTCAAGCTCTTGAAGGACTGCTTCTACTTGGGCAGGAGGGAAGGGTAGCCTATTGCTAAGCGATTCTATTGTCTGAGGCCCTTCTGAGCCAAGCATATCAAGAAGTTTTAGTCTAAGGCAGTCCATGGGATCTGATAGAGCCTTCTTCCTCCAATTCGATGGCTCCCCACGTTGGAATCCTTCACCGATCTCGTAGCTTAGTCCTCCTGTGTAGAGCTCCCTCAGATCATCCATTTCAGCAGCTCCGGCTACTGCTAGGCATCCTAGAGTTCCATGCACCTCAGTCATCCTCATGGAAAACCACTTTCCATCTATCTTTTCGAGGCCTGTACCCCTGACCTTAGTGATGAGTCCCCTTTCTGCAAGTTCGTGGACCCACCCTCTCATCGTCTCAAAGTCAACATCCTTCAGTTTCTCGCTGTACAGAGGATGAGTTAGCTGTCTCTCGAGCCCGCCCCCCATGTCCATAAGTCTGAGCAATTCGTTGGCATTTGTTGGTACTGATACCTTCGATTGATAGTAATCACTGAGTCTTTCTCTATCCAAGTCTGTTGCAAGTGATCTTGCTCCGAGGAGTCTCCTGAGAATCTCAGGATCAACATCCTTGATCAGATATGCACGAGTTCTCAGAGACAATAGGTCTTCAAATGAAGACATGAATAGGGTTAGCCCAAGTGGGGAGGGGATCTTGACCCTTCGATGAACGATGCTGACGTCCTCTCCATCCATCCTCCCGATGAAGTCCCTTAGTTGATTCATATCCAAATCGGTGGTTAAAATTTCACTCATCGCTTCTCTAACTATCACAGAGTCATCCATCTTCCTGTGACGATTCATAATTTGCTCTGCTTTCTGTTGGAATTGCTTAGGACTAACCTCCTCAGCGCCCACTCTCCTCGGATTGAGCATGCTTCTGGAGGAAACCTCTCTAAATCTCTTTGCGAATAGCTGGGACTCGATTAGATATTTGTTCAGAATTTCCTCACTTTCACTTCCACGAAAAACTAGTGGGATAGAGGATACCTCGACCTCGTGGCTAAGCTTGGCCATGAATCCGTTTTCATCGAAAGAAAGCTCGTGAATTGTAATGTTATCCCTAGAAGCCATTCCAGCAAAAAGGTAGCCTAGAGCTAGATTGAATGCTCGACCCCTACATGTTGTAACTACATATGTCGGAAGGGGCGCCTCGACCTGTTCGACCAGGATACGGTCTTTCGATGGAACTTGGAATGTTGTAGCTGAGTGTTCTTCTAGGAATTGTGTCAATGCGTTGGCAACGGGTTTGTTTAGGCCCAGGACATCCACTAGGAAAGGGGATATTGAGTCCCCAGTCCTATACTGGACAGCTATAATGCTCAGAAGGCTCAGGACCTCATTACTAAGCTCGCTGCTGCGACTCATTGCCTCTCCAGTCCAAGAGGGGATGGTGGGTCGGAAACCAGTAGCCGAGGTTACATTGACCCTAGTTCCAATTACACTCGAGACTCGATAAGTCGATCCCCCAAGGAGGAACACGTCACCGTTCCTTAGACTTGAAACGAATGACGAGGATAGCTGTCCTACCAGAGTCCCATCAGAAGTGAAGACAAGATAGTTATTGTCTGGAGCTATGGTTCCTATATTTGTGTAGTATATCATCTGGGCATAACCCCTCTTACCAAACCTATTCTCCTCCCAGTCCACCCAAATTCTCCTTTCCTCTTCCAAGAGATCTAAAACTTCGATGTAGTCGTCGTATGGGAGCGATCTGTACGGCCATGAAGCCTGAACCAATTCGTAAGCCTCATCGATATCCCATTCTCTGATTATGGTTAGTCCGATTAAGAACTGGGCTAGAACGTCAAGGCAATTTTCGGGAAACTTTAGCAAGTCCATGTTCCCTGAGAGGATCCCATTCTGTAGAGCCACGAGCTCGAGAAGATCATGGGGCGAAGTTGGTAGAAACCTGGCCCTAGGGAGTCCCCCCACTTGATGGCCTGCTCTACCTATCCTCTGAAGGGCTGTAGCTATTGAACCCGGAGAACCGACTTGAATAACAAGATCAACTGAGCCGATATCTATGCCCATCTCTAGGCTAGATGATGAGACGACGCATCGCAATCGCCCCTCCTTTAGCCTCTGCTCGACGTCTAGCCTGATCGTCTTGTCCATTGAACCATGGTGCCCCTCTACCCCACTTAGCCCGGCCACCTTCAGCCTCTGAACGAAAGTTTCCGTCATGTTCCTTGTATTTACGAAAACCAGTGTAGTTGTATGCGCCTCTACAAGTTCCTTGATCCGGTCAATATTGTGATCAAGAACCTCCTTTACCGGAATAGATGTAAATCTTGGTGATGGAAGAAGAATATCCAGGTCCAATTTCCTCGACCCGGAGATTTTTGCAATCGAGACCTTCTGCTTTTTTTCATCGGACTCGCGTTTGTCACTTGCGACCAAGAATTCGGCAACTTCTTTGAGGGGTTCCATTGTAGCACTGATCCCTATTCTCTGTACTGTTGATTCGACGACTGTGTCCATTAATGCCAGGCTTAGTGAGAGATGAGTACCCCTCTTTGTGGGAACTAAGGAGTGCATTTCGTCGACAATTAGCCACTTTAGATCGTTCAAAATTGGCCTAAATCTTTTCGATGCTAGAGCTAAACCCAGGGACTCTGGGGTGGTAATGAGGATGTGTGGTGGTTTGCGTAGCATCCTCTCTCTTTCTTTTTGAGGCGTGTCTCCTGTTCGGAGTGCCACCTTGATTTCCTGAGCCCTCCCCGGGAGGAACCTCTCTTTTATCTCCGTTAATGGCCCGATTAGATTCTTCTGGATGTCGTTTGCTAGTGCCTTAATTGGTGAGATGTATATGCATTGGACCGTATCATCAAGCGTTCCATCGAGCGATCTCCTAACTAGTTCGTCAATTATTGAAAGAAAGGCGGTCAGAGTCTTTCCCGAACCCGTTGGAGAGCAGAGTAGAAGGTGGTCTCCGTCGAGAATCTTGGGTATTGCCACCTTCTGAGGCTCAGTGAAGTCAGGAAACTTGTCCATGAACCAATTTCTCACTGGAGGAGAGAGTCTGGAGAGAATTTCCTCGGTTTCAGAAATCTCTGATACATATGAAATCTCAGGCATTTTTTCTGGACCACCTCGCGCACAGGCTATCCATGCTATACATGAATGCTTCTCAATAAGGTAGTCGAAAATGCATAATCGATCGAAATCTCACCAATGGTCATCCAATTGGGATAATCTTTCTACAATCTAGGATGGCTTGAAAGCCACGATTGGCTGTCGGTAGTCGAAATGGCTGACAAAGGTCGAATGGCGAGGCTTTCTTCCCTACTTAGGAGGAGGGGGGTAGTCCTACCATCTTACGAGATATATGGTGGCGTTTCAGGGTTGGTGGACTATGGGCCATTGGGGGCATCTATCAAGAGAAGAGTTACTGATGCTTGGATCGCGCATTGGAGTTGCATCCCCAACATTGTCGAAATCGATTCTCCTACGATAACCCCAGAGGCGGTTCTTATCGCGAGTGGCCACGTGGGTGAATTCAACGACAAGATGTCAGAATGTGAGTCATGTGGGGCGGCATTCAGGAGTGACCACCTTCTTGATGGCTCCCATGAGAATCCAGACATCCTAGATTCTGAAGAGCTGGATCGAATCATCTCGATGAATGAGGTAAAATGTCCAAGCTGCGGCTCATCTTCATGGAAACCTACGAAACCGATGAATCTGATGTTCCAGACTAATGTTGGGGCGATGGGAGGCTCTAGGACTGCATTCATGAGGCCAGAAACAGCTCAGGGAATGTTCATGCTTTATCCGGTTCTCTACAGGCATTTCAGACAAAAGCTTCCCTTCGGTGCGTTACAGACGGGAAAGGGCTACAGGAATGAAATTAGCCCTAGGCAGGGAATGATCAGGCTGAGAGAATTCAATATGGCCGAGCTGGAGTACTTCATTGACCCCGAGGACCCACCAATCTCCGACCTATCTGGGTGGAGTCACAAAGTTAGCATTATCCCAGACCCCGATGGCCCGTCCCCTGGCGAGAAAAAAATGACTTTCGATCAGGCCTTCGAAGCCGGGATTGTGAAACACCCTACTGTGGCTTGGTTCTTAGCGATGACAATGGACTTCCTAGTAAAAATCGGAATTGACCCGTCAAAGATTAGATTCAGGCAGCATGAAAGTTCGGAGATGGCGCACTATGCTTCCGACTGTTGGGACTGTGAGCTGCATGGGGAGTATGGATGGATAGAGGCAGTAGGAATAGCAAATAGAACCTGTCACGACCTTGAGTCGCACCAGGACCAATCCGGGTCCAAATTACTCAGGGGCTGGAGAGCCTATGATTCCCCCATCAGTGAAAATATGAAAGTCATCAAACCAAATAGTTCCGTAATAGGGCCGAAGTTTAGAGAAAGGGCTTCCATGGTTGTCGACGCACTTTCCGAGATACAAGAGATTCCGGAGGAGTTCCCATTCACCCTCTCCCTTCCTGATGGCTCCGAAGTAGACATTTCCGAGGAAATGGCAGAATTTGGAAGAAGAGAGGTATTAGTCTCGGGAGAGTATTTCACTCCACACGTAATTGAGCCTGCATTCGGAATTGATCGGATAATATGGCATCTTCTAGATCACAACTACAAGGAATTGGAGAAAGAAGATGAGGAATACGCATTACTGACTCTGAACCAATCAGTAGCCCCCTATGACGTGGCAGTTTTGCCTCTTTTTGATAAACACGGAATGGATGATATGGCTCGTGAAATTTGTGATGAGATCTCAGATTCAAGCCCTCAAATCAAGATACAAATGGATACTAGTGGATCGATCGGTAGAAGATATGCTAGAGCAGATGAAGTTGGTATTCCTTGGGCAGTAACAATTGACCACCAGTCATTGGAAGATGGGACGTTCACCATCAGGAGGAGGGACGACCAGAGTCAAGTTAGGTCTGACCTGGAAGCTCTGATTTCCCACCTCTCCAAAGATGGGGGGGCCTTGTTCGAAGACTAATCTTCAATAGTCGCCGATAAAAAATATCAATCGTGGAGAATGGGCAGCCACAGGACTGGACAGAGCGTTATCGCCCAACAGACTTGTCCGGAATAGAAGGTAACGAGGACAAGGTCAGCAGGATAAGGGTATGGTTGAAGGGTTGGAGTTCTGGTAGAATTCCGAAAAAGAGGGGTTTACTTCTTTCTGGCCCACCGGGGGTGGGGAAGACAACTATTGCTCATGCCATTGCTAAGGAGAATGGTTGGAACATAGTTGAACTAAATGCGTCTGAACAAAGGAATGCTGCCGCTATCAGGGCTTCAGCGACTAGTGGTTCCCAGCACATTTCCTTAGACCAATTCTCCACTAGAGGAGTTTCGCCTGGAAAGACAGTGATACTTCTTGACGAGGTAGACCACTTGAGCGGGGGATTCGCTAGGGTTTCCGAAGAACGAATCAGCAGAACACTAGGGGACTCTGAAGAGGGCGCTTTGCTGAAGGGAGACTCCGGTGGCAAGGCGGAGCTGCTGAGCCTATTGAGTAGAACTATGCAGCCTGTAATCATGACTTGCAACGATCCCATGAGGCTATGGGGAGGTGGAAGAAGTTGGAGAGCGAATAGGGATAGGGTACTAGGGCTGTCGGAAAATGTCATCTTTGATAGAGTTGGAAGGGAGGGATTACGACGAGTTGCTCACAGGGTTCTGGACTCAGAGGGAATTGGGATCGACCCCGGATCCCTTGAAGCACTGGTAAATGAGAATCCCGGCGACCTCAGAGCGCTAGTGAAAGATTTGCAATCCCTCACCATATCTAGTGAAGGCCACATTGACCTAGAGATGGTGGATGACTTATCGGGATCTGTTCAGAGAGACTCGCAGGTAAACGTGTTCAATGCTCTTCGGAAGATATACTGCGAAAAGTCTGGTTCGAAGGCGAGTGAAATTATGATCAACTCCGACAAGGACCCCGATGAAATGCTTGCTTGGTTCTCTTGGAACAATCAGTCCGTATTGTCTCAAGAGAGACTATCTAGAGTCTCGAGTGCAATGAGCAAGGCAGACTCATACCTCGCTACAAAGTTCTGGAACAGGGCTTTCAGATCGTGGTATTGGGGCTCTTCGATTCCATCTCAGGCTGCCGTTGCGTATTCAGGGAATAAGGGTTCAAATGAAATCTTCATTAGTTTTCCAGACTTTCTCAGAAGAGGGGGCGAGTCATGGAGAACTGGTGGCCTGATAGACCGCCTATCTGATTCTTTGGCTTCAAGCAAGTCCTCAGTTCGAGAGGATATCTGGCCGATCCTTCTGGCAGCTCATGATTCTCAATTGGGCGGATCGGAGAGTGATTTCTCAATTGCAAAGAAGATTGGGCTTATCGTAGACGATCATCTGGCACTGCACGGCGTCCCGAAGTCGAGCAAGAGAGGGAAAGTGATAATCGACCGGTTCGATGTACGAGATAGCCACTCTGAAGTCGAGTCGAACGAAGAGTTAGTTGAGGATTTAGTCGATGATTCGCCTTCGAAAGGGCACTCCCAGTCCAGACTTGACAGCTTCAGCTAATCTGACTCCCAAGTCCTAGGGTGAAGTAGGACGAGCACAGTCAGAAGTTCTAGACGTCCTAACCACATTAGCAAGGTAGAGGCGATAAGAGTGGGGATGCTGAGGCTAGCCCAGGTTGAGGCGGCATCGGCGGGACCGAACGATCCAAGAGCTGGTCCTGTGTTCCCCAGAAGGGAAATGGATACAGAAAGAACGTCTGTCATCGTCAAGGATGGCTCTAAGAATGATATAGTCAACATTGAAGCTGTAACAAGAACCATCCAAGAGCTAACCATTCCCAAAATTATCCAAACCCTATCCTCATCCACCACTCTCTGATTGAACCTAATTGCCACTACCTTCCTAGGTTGGATGATTTTCATCACCTCCCTCTTAGCCAACTCGAATGCAATTCTTATTCTCAGAACCTTAAGACCACCGCCCGTTGATCCGGCGCTTGCTCCTACAATCATTAGCAACAGGAGGACGAACTGGCTGAAAACTGGCCAAGAGGAGAAGTCTTCGCTAGAATATCCCGTACTGGAGATAGAAATGGACTGGAAAATAGAGTGTCTTACGGACTCCAAAACTCCGTAATCCCCAGATCTGGACAGATTTGCTGCCATCGCAAACCAAGCAATGAAGATGATTAGGATGTAGGTCCTAAGTTCCTCNTCCTTCCAGATCTCATTTGACCTACCTGAAAATGCGAAGTAGAGCAAGCTGAAATTNATACACGTCAGAATCATGAATACCATAATTACAGATTCGATTAGCGGATCGTTAAATTTCATCACTCCATCGTCACTAGTTCCAAAACCACCTGATGGCATGGTAGTAAGGGCATAATTCACTGAATCGAATGACCCCATTTCTGTTAATTGGAAAAGTAAGGAAGCCTGCAGTATTGTGAGCCCAACGTAGATTCCCCATAATTTCCTAGCAGTGCTTTCTAGAGTAGTGCCTAGATTTGACACTGAAGGCCCAGTGAGTTCGGCCCTGGCAAGAGCCATTCCCCCGCCCAATGCCCTTGAGAAAATCAAGAGACCCAGCATTATCACCCCCATCCCCCCTATCCACTGAGATAGTGATCTCCATAGGACAAGGCTCCTCCTCTGGCTGCCAATGCAGTCTCCTTCGAAATTGCCCTCGCAAACAGGGCTAGTTGAGCCGTCAATTATTGAAGCCCCTGTTGTAGTAAATCCAGACATGGACTCGAACCAAGAATAGAGCACCCCATACATCATGTCNCTAAGCGAATATTCGGAGTCTGGAGACCAGAACTCGACGAAGGGGCCGTAGAACATGCCACCCAACCAGAATGGCATAGCCCCGACAATCACCACAGGAATCCATCCCAGCGCAACCGAAGCGAAGGCTTCCCTATCCCTTACTCTAGATGATGCATCGGGGCTTCGAAACCTGTAGACGATGGCGTAACCAAACAACACTGAAATCGATAGTGGGAGTAGGAATGTCCTAGCTGCGGGTTCTAGTCCTTCAGTGTAGATGCTGAAAAGGGTGGCAACCATCAATGGTATCGATACTAGTCCAATTGTCCACCCTAGGACAAGTCCAACGACATCCCAGCGCATGTTAGCTCCCTAGAGACTTCTCTACCTTTCCGATATCATCGACCTCGAGAATAAGGTAAATTCGATCCCCTTCGAGGAGTCTGTCGATTTCCTGCTGTGGAAGTGTTTGAAATTCACCTTCTGAGTCCCCCCTCTCAAGCTTGACCAGACTTGCCTCAATTATGTCTTCTACATCTTCTAGGCTCTTATCCAAAAGTCTGCTTTGCGAGTTAATCTCAGCTGATATCGAAACCAGAGTCTTCATCCGGGGGATCGGCTCATATGTTCCTGGAACATGCATATGGATTGCCTTTAATATGGATTTGACAGCAACCCTTCTCTTGCTCACGGGCCTGAGGCCGATCCTTTGAATTGCCTCAACCAGGGCCCTATCCTTCAGAATCAGACCTGTCCTGGAAACCCCCTTGTCGAAAGCCCTCATTGAGATTGAGATGTTCAGATTATCGTCAGAGAGTGTAGCTATTGCGATATCTTGGTCTTCAATTGCTAATTCGCGCAATAGATCCTCATCCTGTGGATCTCCATGGATCACATCTAACCTCTTGTTTATGCCGATCCTTGACCCCACAATTGAGTTCGCAGCGTCAAGGTCTGGTTCAATTATCACTACATTTGAGCCTCCATCTAAGTATTGCTTAGCCAGGCTGCTTCCGAAGTTTGTAGCTCCGAAAATGGCAACAGATGGTTTTTTTGGCATATCCGGAACTGTATCCCCTACAAGCCTGGCTACTTCGCTGAAATAACTCGTTGAACCTGTTAAGAAAACAAGCAAGTCATTTTCCTGGATGATTTCATTTCCAGAAACGATCCTNCCATTTTTGCCCCTATTCCTAGATGCAATTATNTTGGGATAGTCAGGATCGGCGTTTGGGTTTTGAGAAGCCTCTCCTGTGGTCATACCTATGAGAGGAGACTTGTCAGACACCTCGGAAACGATGATCCAAGAGTTCTCCCCTAGTGGGATGATATCTTCGAGAGAGGGTGAGACAAGCCCGGAGACGAGCTGGTCGACTACTTCCTTCGAGGGGCTAACAATGAAGTTAGATCGCGCCCAATTCTCAAGAGGTCCAGCACCCCTTGTCGGATCTGTGATCGAGTGATCCCTGATGTTTGCTATTGTAATCAAGCCTGATGCCGTCCTATCCCCCACCTGCTCGCTGAAAACTCTCTTCGAGAATGCGCATCCGAGGAGATTGACGTGGTCATCATTAGTTGCGAAGACTATTATCTCGGCATCGCTTATTCCTGCTCTGATTAGAGAGTCTCTGGAAAGGGCGTTACCAGTGACAAGAAGGCAATCGAGCGATTGAGAGTCGCTAATTGCACTGGGATCTGGATCGATGAGGGCGACACCTCTCTTTTCCCCCCTCAATGCAGCTGCGACGCCACGGCCGACCTCGCCAGCCCCTGCGATAATTACTCGCATTCATACTATGAATCGGAGGATTGGATATAATCCTGCGCCATGCAGTAATTTTCACAGAATTAGGGTTATTCTGCTACTATTCGTCGGATTTGACGGTTTCGCCTCTAATTCTTGACTCTGCTCTAGACTTATGCAGATCCGATTGCCGGAGAGTGCGCCTATATGCTTGTTTAGCCGCTGGGGTAAGGCCAGATGGCAACCAACTCTCCTGAGCTGGAAACCAAGACCATGCAACAATTGGGACTACCAGAGCTATGGTGAGGGGGTAAAAAACAGTAAGTACGGTGATAATTATTAGTGCGGCCCTTGAGAAAGTAGAAGGGAGGAGGCTCCGTATTCTTTCGCCCTCTACTAATCTGGACCCCTGCCAGGATGCGATTGACGCGTGGCCAACGCAGGTAGTTAGTGCTAATAGGCACGCCAAGAAGATATTCAATGGGGTGAATCCTGTTGTACCTTCCCAGACGTTTTGGTCGAACAATCTGACATTCAAGTGTGCTGAACGAATCGCTCCGAATCCCAATCCGAACGTCCAACCATATGGTGCGCATGCTCTGAGTCCAACGGTTCGAGAACGTCCTAGTATTAGTAAAGCCAGAGAGGACTCGGCCAGTGCAATGAACAACGCAACAACGCTTACTGAAATGATGTTTAGCGAAGAGTCGCGAATATTGGCTAATAGCATTAGGTCAATCATCCAAGCAGCTAAGCCACCGGAAACTAAGCCGAACAGTAGTGTCCTTACTGCTCCGGAGAGATCGTAGAAACCCGTCATCTTCGCAATGTTGCCACGCCATCCAGCATAAATCCCCAGAAGACCAATTGCAAATGCCAATTGTAACACCCAGAACTCGATTGGGGGTTCTGCCATGACTCCGGCAAGCAGAATCCCCTTTCAGACCAACGCCTGCTAGAGGTGCAATATTGGGGAATTACCAGATAACGTTCAAACCACACGATTGGGACCGCCTACTGTGGCACTAGAGGGATTCAAGCGTAGGGTCCTAGGCTCGATAGGTTTGCTGAAGGGAAAGAGAAAGGTCGACGAAGAGACGGTTAAGGAACTCAGTAGATCGCTCAGAAGAGCATTGCTTGAGGCCGACTTCAACGTTCGGCAGGCCAAAGAGCTGACAGAGAGGATCGAGAGGAGGATGATGGAAGAAGAGCCTAGGCCTGGGACCAAGCTCGAGACTCATGCAATGAACCTAGTCTATGCAGAGCTCGTGAGGATACTTGGGCCTGCAAGGGAAATACGCCCCCACAATCAGACGGTTCTGATGGTTGGTCTGTATGGCCAAGGAAAAACTACCACAACTGCGAAGCTTGCAGAATGGTGGAGGAGGAAGCATAGTGCCAAGGTAGCCGTGATAGAGGCTGATGTGCATAGGCCCGGTGCCCTGGAGCAGCTAAGCCAGATGCTTGAAGGAACTGGAGTCGAGGTTTATGGGGAGNCAGATGAGAGCATGGCTTCCAAGATTGTCAGGAACGGTTTGAAGAAAGTAGGGGCCGCTGATGTGGTCATTGTGGATACGGCGGGCAGGGATAGTCTGGATGGAGACTTGAAGGACGAGCTTCTAGAGATTGCTGAAGTTGCTAAGGCCACAGAGAGATTCCTAGTAATAGACGCCCAAGTGGGCCAGGCCGCGGGACCAATGGCTGAGACCTTTCACGAACTAGTTGGAGTAACGGGGACAATAGTAACGAAGCTAGATGGGACAGCAAGGGGAGGTGGGGCCCTTAGTGCAGTTTCCTCCACTGGTGCGCCGATAGTCTTCGTCGGAGAAGGAGAGAGGATAGGTGACCTGGAGAAGTTCGAATCTGACAGATTCATTTCCAGGCTTCTTGGAATGGGAGACATCAGGGGCCTGATAGATCTCGCTCCCGAGGATCTTGATGAGCAAGAAGCGATGCTTCTCACTAAGAGGCTGATGTCCGGGAGGTTCACTTTGACCGACATGTATGCTCAGATGGAGATGATGAGTAAAATTGGGACTCTTGACAAGGTGCTTTCTCACCTTCCGGACACTCTCTTTGGGGGGATGGGCAATATGAGCGTGGCACAGAAGCGCCAGATGCAGTCAAATCTGGACAAGTACAGAATAGTGATGGACTCAATGACACAGGAGGAGAAGGATGACCCCCTGCTCCTCAAGTCTAGCAGGATTAGGAGGATTGCTCGTGGATCAGGATGCCAGGAGAAGGAGGTAAAGGAGCTTCTAACCCAGTGGAACAGGAGCAAGAAGATGATGCGCGGATTCAGGGGAGATAGGAAGATGAGGCGCCAGATGCAGTCTATGATGGGCTTGGACGAAGACATAGACCTAGGGTGATTAGATGCCCAGATGGTTTGCCATAATTGGGCATAGGGCCACAAGCAAGGGCGAAATTAGCCTGAATGACCTTCCTGGATCAGGAAGAGTGGACGTGTTGGCAAGGGCTGTCAGCTCTGCGCTTTTTGTCTCTCATGGGATAAGAAGTGAAAGCAACGTAATTCTGCACCTCCTAGGTGGTGAAGGCCCCCCAAGGAGAGTTTGGTTCGACGGATCTAGGTTGAAAGGAGTAAGGCCCGACGAGAGATCCATATCTGGACAGATAAAGGCGATCGTCAAGATGCAGTTGCCCCCACGGGGAAGGTTCGAGGAAGTTTCCAAGGGGATCCTCCACTCCGGAGGAGGCCTGGATCAGACTCTCTCAGAATGGAGGTCTCGGGGAGTCACACCCGTAGTTCTAGATGCATCCGGAGAACCCTATTCCTCGATTGGTGATATGACCGGTTTGGGATTCGTTATCTCTGNCGATTTACCATTCTCCGAGGATGAGGTTTCTTCTCTTGAAGGGTCAAAGAGGCTTTCACTTGGGAAAATGTGGCTCCAAGGACACTCTTGCATCTCGATTTTGCATTTCCTCATGGATGAGTCCTAGATCCAGCTCGGAAAGCCTCCTTCACCTTCCACTGTGGCGGCATTTAGTACCTCGTCGGGAACTCCAAGGGGGTGGTTACTAGGCCAGCTAGCTAGGGGAGTAATAGATACTTGACCCGAGTTTACAGCGTTGCAGTCGGTATTGGGGATGTCCTCGTCTACGATTTTTGCTGCCCCCACCTCGAAGGCAACGCCAACTTCACCCCTGTCCATCGTGTCTGTAGCGTTGTAGTACCACCTTGCTCCTAGTGGAGCGGTTTGGTACCTCCCGCCCCATGACTCTGGGATATTGAGGTTCAGGAATATGTTTCCCTGCGTGAACCACGATCTTAGCGACTCTGGCTCGGTGCCCGCGATTGGCCTTTTCCTAGAGCCCTCGGGCCTAAGAATGTTGGACGGAATTCCAGATAAAACTCCCGAAAGCCTATCCACCATGGCAATGGTCGCTTCTACTGATTGTGAGTAGTCCTGGTGGGCATATGTCGCTAGGCTCACGGAAATAGAAGGCAGGCCATATAGGGCCGCCTCTCGTGCTGCTGAAACTGTCCCAGAGTGAAGGACGTCTACTGAGAGGTTAGGTCCTCTGTTAATTCCCGAGATGCAGAGCCATGGCTCAATCTCGGGTGCACGGGACTTCAGGCCCCCATCGATGGCCACTATCACGCAGTCGCAAGGAGACCCGTCTAGTGAGAATACCCTCATGGGAGTTGAGGGTTCTTTGATGATTCTGTCTGCAATTTCAGGGTGTTCCTGGAACTTCATGTCGTCTCTTAGTGTAAGCTTCATCCCGACGGCAGACTGCTCCGTCAGGGGTGCTAGGATAACCAATGGGTGTCCCTTGGAGTTCAGAGCGGATGCCAAGTCCTGGAGTCCCGGGGAGTGTATCCCATCGTCATTAGTGAGTAGGATTGGGAATGCCACAGCCTTTCTCGTTAAGTGCATGGTTATGAAACCGATTCACTGCCATTCTGCTCGTTCTCATTCAGAGTGACCAATATTGCACCAGCAATCATCAGAGCACCCCCCAGAACAGTGTATGGCCCCATTTCGGCTTCCCTTGTCCAGATCCAAGCTATAGCTGCCCCTAGTACAGGCTCGAAGAGCATGGAAATGGAGACCACTATCGGGGATATCCATCTGAGAACTGTGTTAATACCAGTGTGGCCGCATAGTCCCGGTCCCAGAGAAAGGTAGGCGACCCATGCGATCCAGGCAGTGCTGGACCAGCCGATTATGGAGTTCTCGGGGTTAACTGAGGAAAGAGACGAACCCTCGAGAATTATTGAGCCGGTGGATAGCCAGAGCCCTGCTAATAAGGTCACGGGGAAGGCATAGACGAAGATCGGCATTCCCCTTTCAGACCTAAGGCGCCTTCCCACTAGGAGGTAACCGACCACCGTTACCGCGCCAAGGAACGCTGCAGCATCACCGATTAGGGATGCCTCCCCCTTCCCCCCCACTTCCAGCAAGGTGATTGTGGCACCGANGAATCCCAAAGAGACCCCTGCAATATGGCCCCTAGTGATAGTCCCCCCAATCAGTGGCATTAGGGCGACTACCACCAAGGGGTGAGTGTTTACGAAAAGGAGGCTGTGGACCAAGGTAGTGTTGTCGAGGGACCAAACCCAGCTTCCGAAGTGCATGGCTAGGAAAATGCTTGAGGCCAGTAGGAGGAGGGAGTCTTCTTTGGAGACTGACTCCCATTCCATCCTACTTGCTTGGTATAGGAAGCCGGGGAGCAGTACAAGTGAAGTTCCCTGCATCCTCCAGGCAGCTCTCAGAAGTGGTGGGACATCGCCCATCTCCTGGAGGACGATTCCAGCGCTGGAAACTGCCAATACCGCAACTGCCAGGGTCATCCAGGCGATAGCTGGTACTTGGTTCGATCCTACCATGCTCAGTCCGCCAGCTCAGCGTCCAATATTCCCGATGCGGGCCTGCCTGCAATAGTTTGCACCTTGGGGGCGATTGTTGTTTTCCGATCCCCGTCCCCGCCTCCGGAGCCGATTATTCCCGACCTCCTGAAAAGCACGTAGATCAGGACCCCGAATGTCACGTTTATGAGCAGGAATCCAGCCATTCTTGCATATGGCCACCAGGAGTTCTCTCCAAGGGAGGTTCCGTCCAGAACATCCAGTATCGCCGACTCGATTCCGTAGAACGCCTCACCGCAGAGGGCTCCAGCGGCAATCATGAATGTTAGTAGGAGCATCTGCGCCCCCCTGCTCTCCGCTGCGGCCCCGCCCTCTTCTGCCCTTACTGACTCCACGACCGGCTTTAGGCGCCTTTCCTCCCACCATGACCTGAATGCGCCGCCAATGAGCATGGGGAAGGTCATCGGGGTTGGCAGGTACATTCCCAGTCCGAAAGAGGTTCCCATCCCAGTGGCCCACTCAGCGAAGGCTCCGAGCGCGATCCCGAGCAGGAGTGCGCTCCAGTTCCCCTGCCCCTCAGCGACTATTATCGTGAAGGAGGCGAATGCATTTGCCTGTGGGGCTAGGAGGTCGATGGTTCCGTCGGCTAGTAGCTTCGAGAGGAAGATTGCCACCCCTGCTCCGAGTATCGCCCCCGGGACGACTCCGATAATGTTCCCCTTGGAAATGTGATACGGCCTGTTTCCNATGTACAGGCTGTTCTTGTAGTCCGTCACCACTGTTCCGCTCATGCTAATTGCTGATCCGAAGACTGTGGTCCCGATTAGGGCCATTAGGATGGACTCCTCCTTCGAGAGGCCGAGGTCGAGGTTCAGGAAAACGACTAGCAGCATTAGGAGGACTATGAAGGAAGTGCCAGATACTGGCTCTATCCCAGTCTCCCCCATAACACGAACCGCTATGGCGCCCAGAAGGAACGTGGTGGAGAGGAGAACTATAGAGAAGATCACTGATGGAAGGATTGGGAATCCGCCTAGGACGAATATGGCGATGATTACCAGGAATGAAATGCCCATGAAGATGGGGATGTGGGAGAGGGGCCATTCGTACCACCCCTTGCCATCGACGAACTCCTCCCCCTGCTCTCCAGTGAATGCTAGTGCAATGTCCCCGAAGATTCCGAGGAATGTGGGGGCCATCTTGAACAGCCCCAGGAACCCCCCTCCTAGGATTGCCCCTATGGCGATGGTCTGGACTATGGACTTGTATGCCTTCCACTGGACATAGCCTCCGTCTCCTGTGATGCTGACGTAAGAGCCCATGCTAGGGTCGTACACTGGCACGTCCTGAACCACGGCCAGGGGTATGAGCCAGAACCAAGCCAGAATCGTCCCTAGATTCAATAGGAGCGCAACCCTGAACTTCATGAACCAACCTACTGCGAATAGCGTCGGGCTGAGCTCGACCCCCAGGAAAGTGTAGGAAAGGGGGTTGCCAGGCTCATATGGNGTGATTCCATTATTGGGGGCATAACCATCCTCCAGGGCGGTCGGTTGGTGCAACCACCTCTCGGTGTAGACCGAGGCCAATCCCCACTTATCGCCAGACAGGGTCATTGCGACCCAGTCGGCTACGCTGCTGGGGATTCCCTGGACCTTCTTCGACCACCTGACAGGGTAGTCGATCAGGAAGTAGAATCCCATGGTCAGTGTGGTCCATAGCCCCACCGTCCTCAGTGACTCCCTCGCCGCAGAAACGGAGCCAGAACTGACGTCTGAGGATATGTCTAGCATCTTCAGCGTGGCTTCGAACCCCGGCATGGGAAGGGGGTCCTCGACCAGCCAGACCCTCCTGAAGATGATGAAGTACATCACTCCCAGGAAGCCGGCGAACATCGAGGCAACTATGCCTACGAAGGCGAGCTTCATGGTATCCACGGATCCAAGCAGGTGGTCGCCACCCACCAGGTAGTCCTGGGAGTAGGCCAGCAGGAAGATAGCAGGGAAAGTGAAGATGAAGCCGGCGGATGCGTAGGTCGCCCCTGTGGTTGCACTGGTTGAGATATTTACCTCTGAGGGGGACCACTGGAGGGCCATCCCTAGGAGGTAGGCTATGTACCAGGAGGCAGTGACTGCCAGACCGATCTTCAGGCCGATGTATGCTGTGACGCCACTGAAGACGGTCCCGATGAGAACACCGATCAGCACCTTCCTAGTGTCCCAGTGGCTGACCTCGAACGACTCAGAGTAGTTCTTCTCCTCCAGATACTGCTCTAGAAGGCCTGTGTTCAGGTTGTTGTACATGTCCTCGTCAAGCCAGGTGAGTGTGCCCTTCTCTATTGCCTCGAGGCCAGATGCGGTCACGGGTTGCCTGTAGGCGGACCGCTCGACGTCTGACATTCAGTACCGAGGGTCAGAGAATGACGCTTATACTTCTCGTGGATTTTGTCCCAAAGGGAGTGAAAAGCTGGGCTAGTGGTCCCTGCTGATCTTGTATCGGCCCATGGCCTCCATCCACTGGATCTCCCCCCCGGACTGGAGGTTCATGCCCTCCTCCACGGGTAGGATCAGGGGCTGGTAGGACTTGTTGTCCATGGCATGGACCTCGCTCCCCTGGATGTGGGTGATGATAGCAGAGCCCTTCTCGATTAGTGGGATGTTGATGGTGTCAGTGACAGTGCCGACGTGAGACCTCTTCTGTCCGGTGAATATGTCCTCCAGCTCTATCCTGGCCTTTGCTGAGCCATGCTTTCCTGGCTTTGACTTGGACATGCTAAGGATCTTGTATGCATCCTCGTCGATCGCGACGTACCTTCCCACCTTCAGCGTCCGGATCTCGGCCCGCGTCGTCCCTGGCACGTACCGATGTGGTATGGGGGACTTATCAGCATTGGGTTGTGGCCCCGAACCGGGTGCCGGGTGGCCCCCGGCCCGGGGTTACGTTTGACCGAGCTTGCTCAGTCTTCCTTGCGTCGTCCCAGAGCTGCTGCTCCGAGCAGGGAGATGGCTGCTAGGACAGATGGGAATCCGGGAGTGAATCCTGGTTCCTCTTGACCGTCTGCAGCATCGGTCCTGTCTCCAGTCGGAGTGCTGTCCATTGCGTCGCAGATCCCGTCGCCGTCGTAGTCCGATGGCACCGAGTTGGGGTTCTTCGAGTCGGTTCCGCAGTCGTGCTCGTTGGTGTCGGAGTATCCGTCGCCGTCGTCATCGTCGTCCTGGAGCTCGTCTCCCAATCCGTCCCCATCCGTGTCGGCCCACTCTGTGGCGTCATTGGGGAACAGGTCGTCAGCGTTCAGGACGTCGTCGCCGTCTATGTCGGCGTCCGAGTTGTCTCCGATGTTGTCCCCGTCGGTGTCAACGGACTCTGCCGCGTTGAGCGGGAATGCGTCGTCCGAGTTCAGGACTCCGTCCTCGTCCATGTCCGGGTCGGAGTTGTCTCCGATTCCGTCGCCGTCGTAGTCCCTCTGCTCGTTGGGGTCGGTCGGGAAGGCGTCCAGTCCGTCTGGGGTGTCGTCGTTGTCGTCGTCGGGATCGGCATTGTCACCTATTCCGTCTCCGTCTGCGTCTGACACCTCGGCCGGGTTGGTCGGGAACGCGTCATCGACGTCCAGAACCTCGTCGTTGTCGTCGTCGGTGTCGGCGTTGTCGCCTATTCCGTCTCCGTCGCTGTCGGCCCACTCGGTTGGGTCGTATGGTGCCCAGTCCGAGACGTCAGGGAAGCCGTCGTTGTCGTCGTCGGTGTCGGACTCGTCGTCTGCGCCGTCCTGGTCGAAGTCGGCCGAGGCGCCGGCATCGCTGTCGAACGAGTCGTTCTCGTTGTCGGTCCCGTCGCCGTCTCTGTCGGGGTCGGAGTTGTCTCCGATCCCGTCTCCGTCCATGTCTCCCCACTCGGTATCGTCGTATGGGAAGGCGTCCTGGCTGTCTGGGTAGTTGTCGTTGTCATCGTCGTTGTCTTCGTTGTCACCGATCCCGTCCATGTCGTTGTCGGACTGCTCCAGCGCGTTCAGTGGGAACATGTCCCACTCTGTGCTGTCAGGGGTCCAACCTGGGTTGGCCATGTCCGATGGGACTAGTCCGACGTCGGACTGAAGCTGCCAGTACTCGTCGAAGCTTATGGCCCCGTTGCTGTCGTTGTCCCACTGAGATGCGAAGCCCCAGACCTCGTTGTCGAAGGCTGCTAGGTCATCCTCGGATGGCCACACAGGCAGTGGGCAATCGTTCTCATAGCCGGGAGTTCCGGCGTTACCGGTGTCGACTATGGTCCATTCTCCCTCCAACAGGCACATGGCGGACGATGTTGGGTCGTTATCGTGATGCAGGTGCGTGATGAGCATGGAGGCGTTCGTGTGGTCCCCTCCAGGTGGCATCAGTGAGATCATCTCGCCGCTCGTTAAGTCGAAGGTGAACTCGAAGTCACCAGACGGGTCGTAGTAGTATCCGAGGTAGAAGTCTCCCGGGTATAGCACCACGTCGCCGAACGTGTATCCTGCGCTTGGCCCGTCCGTGTCGAACAGCGTCCAGCCGAGGAGCGAGCACGGGTCGTGGCCCACGTGCTGGATCTCTATCCAGTTCATGGGCGTTCCCGAGCTGTGCAACTCGCTGATGATCAGGTCGTCCATCAGGCACGAGAACTCGCTTGGCCCGTCATCGTCGTCGTCATCGTCGTCCTCGTCGCCGAGGATGTCCATGCTCAGTGTTTGCACCAGGCAGTCGGACCATCCGTCCATGTCGTCGTCGGTGTCGTAATCAGGTCCGGCCAGGAACGAGTACTCGCCTCCGAATGAGGCGTTTTCCCAGTCGCCAGTCATCTCGTAGACATTTGACCAGATAACTACGAAGCAGGTGTCGTTGAAGACCTCGAANTCAAGTCCTTGTGACGTGTGGTTGGTCCCGTTTGCCGTGTATGTCTCCTCGAGATAGACCTCTCCGTCGTCGATTCCCTCGTCCTCGCCGTTGGGGCAGTCTTCGACTCCGTCGTTGACCTGGTATACCCATACCTGGCTGCCGTCGGAGCAGTCGAACCAGTTGATCGGGTCGCCCGTGTCGTTGTACTGCTGCTCGTCAGCGCCGTCGGCGCAATCGTCGTATCCGTCGTTCACCCACTCGAATGGGACCTCGCTGCCATCTCCGCAGAAGAAGGAAAGCTCCGTCACCATGTTCGTGCTCATGAAGAAGACGCCGTACCCTGCCTCGTAGGAAGAGTTGTGCGTAAGGCCATCTGTGGTCCAGGAGACGGTGTATGTCTCGTCTAGTTCCGCATCCCCGCTGATGTTCCCGGCGATCAGCGCCGCGAATGCGGCAATGTCCTGATCGCCCATTGCTTGCTCATATACGTCGTTCAGATCCCCCTCGTCGACGTTGATAAGCCACTCAGCTGTCCCAGTCGCATCCGTCAACATCGTGGTGATCCCCAGGTGCGTGGTGTTGTGGCTCGTCCCGCCGATGTCGCCATCGCCGTCACCGTCGCCGTCGCCGTCACCATCGCCGTCGCCGTCGCCGTCGCCGTCGTCTACCTGCGTGAAGTACCAGTTGTGGAACAGCTCGTGGTAGCTGACCTCGCCGTCGTTGTCGGCATCTGCCGCGTTGAACTGGTCTGCAAGGCAGCCCGCGTAGTCGCCGTCGAAGTCTGGCATCCCGTCGTTGTCCAGGTCTACGTATCCAGCCATGTGGACGCCGCAGTTGGCCAATGGGTTGAGGGCGCCGTCGTCGTCGAGGTCGTCGTCGATGTCGTCGCAGACGTAGTCGCCGTCGCCGTCCCAAGGCATCTCTAGTTCGTCGAGGCTGTTGGAACCGCAGATGTCCTCCATCATGTCGTCCCATCCGTCGCCGTCGTCGTCCCAGTCTTCTGTCCCGTTCCACATCGAGCTGTCGCAGTCGGCCACGACTCCGAAGCCCATGTCGATGTGGCCGTAGGCCACGTCGTCAGGCAGACCGTCGCCGTCGTAGTCCAGGCTCACGCATGGGCTCGTTGGGTCCAGGTCGTCCTCGTCGGCTACTCCGTCGTTGTCGTCGTCGGTGTCAGCCTGGGTCTCGTTGATGATCCCCAGAGAGGCCCCGTATGGGATGTCTATGTTGTCCACCCAGACGGTGTCAGCGTTGCTGCTTACCGTGAAGTCCTTGTCGTACTCCCACTTGAAGGTGTGAGTGCCGGCGGCAATGGAGCCCGTGTGGGTCCCGTCGGTCACGCCGGACCAGCTGGCCTGGATCAGACCGTCTATGCTGAACTCTAGGAAGTCCCAACCGCTCTCGGTGGAGACCTCGTAGTCGAACGAGTAGTCGCCCGCATCCGTGTCCACGGTTAGCTCGAGAACGCTGATCTGGCTGTCCCCGATGTCACCTGACTGTGCCATGAAGGAGCCGCCTATCGCGTCCCCGCTCGGGTTGAGGCATGTCCCCATGCCGCAGACAGTCCAGTTGGCGTCTCCNGAGGTGGTTGCTGGCGCCTTGATGANGCCGCCCTCGAAGTTGCCTGAGAACGGTGGGATGCCAGTGAAGTCTGGAATCCCGTCGCCGTCGGTGTCGACCCATGCGCTCCCGTCGTTCGGGAATGGGTCATCGACGTCGTTGACNTTGTCGTTGTCGTCGTCTGGGTCTTGCTCGTCTCCCAGGCCGTCTCCGTCAGCGTCCGAGCACGAGCTCGGGTCTAGAGGGAGGTCGTCGTTCTCGTCCGGGCACCCGTCGTTGTCGTCGTCCGTGTCGGCGTTGTTGCCGATCCCGTCGCCGTCCGAGTCCAATGTCTCGTTGGGGTCCAGGGGCATTTCGTCCCAGAAGTCGTATACGCCGTCTCCGTCGTCGTCCAGGTCGTCGCCGTCGCAGAAGCCATCGCCGTCGGTGTCGATGGTCTCGCCTGCNACTGTCGGGCAGTCGTCGTTCACGTCGAGGGTGCCGTCGCCGTCGTCGTCATCGTCCGCAACGTTGCAGTCGATTGTGGCGTCGGGGCACTCCCCGTCATCGCCGTAAGCCGATACCGGTATTACGACGTTGTCGATAGTGACGCTGTCAGAACCGGTCACGACGGCGTCGGAGCCGTCCTTGCTGTATGTCCATGAGAAGGTGTGCGTGCCTGCATCTACCCAGCCCTCGAAGGTCCCTGTGAGCGGGGAGTACCATGAGGAAACGCCCTCGTCGTCGGAAACCCCGTCTTGATCGGAGTCGCCGCAATCGGCGTATCCGTCGTTCACCCAGTCACCTGGGATGGAGCCGTCGTTCAGGGTTACCCAGTCGTTATCGGACCAATCTCCGGGAGTGGTGCATACGAACTCCCAGTGGTTGTCCCTACCGCTCACGGAGAACTCCTCCGCTCCGTCGATTGAGAAGCTGAGCACGTCGAAGCTCTCTTCGGTGTCTGCTGACCAGTCGAATGAGTACATNCCTTCNGATGTTTCCAGGATTATCTCCAGAGTGCTTGTCTCGTTGTGTCCGATGTCACCGGAGTTGGCTGTGCTAGCAGCGGTCCACGTGTCATCTCCTGATAGAGCCCAAGCAGCGTCAAGTGTGCCGTCGTCGTCGGTATCGAAACCTGAGTATCCTGCCGAGAAGTTGCCTGACTCGAAGTCTTCAACCCCATCAACTGGGTGCCATGCGATGTCGTCGGGCAATCCGTCGCCGTCCGTGTCGGTGTCAGCGTGTGGGTGCCTCGGGAATGGGTCGTACCCGTTCCTTGTCCCATCGCCGTCCATGTCGTCGTCGCTGTTGTCGCCGATGCCGTCGCCGTCCAGGTCTTCCGACTCGCCGGAGTCCAGCGGGAAGGCGTCATCGTCGTCCAGGACGCCGTCGCCGTCGTCATCGTCGTCGATCGTCGATGTCTTGTAGTTCGAGACGTCTAGGCTCACAGTGGCTCCCAGCCCGTTGCTGAGTGCCACCTCGCCCATTCCAGACGTGTTGTCGGAGAAGACGTAGCCCATCGACTCCACGGAGTCCTCGAAGCCTAGCCAGCCGATCTCGTTGAAGTCGTTGTCGACGTACACGATATCGTCTATTCCGAAGGACTCGGAGTAGGTGTTGGAGCTGAATTCCAGCATCAGATGGCCGTCCTCAGATGGCGTCTCCAGGATGTATGTCTCCCAGAAGCCCTCGCAGGCGCAGTCCTCGATGTCGACTCCGTCAGAGTATCCGATCTCGGTGGTCGTGCCATCGTCCGCTACCCAGTAGGCAGCGATGTAGTCCTCGGCCTCCCAGCTNGCGCTCGATACTGCGACGTCTATCAGGACTCCGGATACCCCTGTGGCGGAGTCGACGTATATCGTCAGCACGCCGTCGGTGTCCTGTACCAGGAACCACTGATCCCCTGCCGAGGCGCCACCGAAGAACCCGGTGTCGTCCGTTATCCCCATCCAGTCGCCGTCGTATAGCCCCGAGCCGGCGTTATCGCCGTCATCGGAGTCGATCGTGGTGTAGAAGCCNAGGGTCGAGCACTCGCTGTAGTCGTCTGCAAGGAGGTCGCCGTCCGCGTCGTCGATGGCGCACCTGTCCTGCCAGCCTGGGTCGACCGAGTCTTCGACACCGTCGCCGTCGGCGTCTGTGTCGGCGTTGTCGCCCGTGCCGTCGTTGTCGGTGTCCTCCCACTCCGAGCCGTCCATCGGCCAGAGGTCATCGCCGTCGTCGGTCCCGTCGTTGTCGTCGTCAGCGTCCTCGCTGTCGCAGACCCCGTCCGCGTCGTTGTCCGATACGTCTCCGGCGGTCATCGAGTCTGTGCCGCAGTCGGCCTCGTGGAGGTCGCTGTAGCCGTCGTCGTCGTCGTCCTCGTCCAGTGCGTCGCACACGAAGTCGCCGTCGTTGTCAGTTGGGACGTCCGAGGCGTTGTACGCGTCGCCGGTCCCGTCGCAGGCAGATCCCTCGCCCGTGTCCAGGTATCCGTCGTCGTCGTCGTCGTTGTCGAGTACAGTCCCCGCCGGGGTGCTCTGGGCGTTCTGGGTCCCAATGACCCAGCTTGCCTCTAGGTAGCAGTTTGGCGGNGAGTTGCANCCGTCNCCNNACGTGTCCTCGTAGTAGATNNTGTAGTCNCCCTCTCCCGAGGTGTAGNTCGAAAGGTCGTACAGGGTGCNGCTACTGAAACCGGATAGTGAGGAAGAAGTCCCGTTGTGGACTATCGTCACCAGTGCCTCCGATCCCCATGACTGGGTCTGCAGGACAAGGTTTAGCGATACNCCTGCCGGTACGGTGAAGCTGCACTCGGCGTCGTCGTAGCCGTTGGCGTTGGAGTCGTCGTCGGAGNAGCTCACGCTGATCGTGCAGCTGTCGAGGACATCCTCGTCAGGCAGGTTCGGGTTGATCGAGTCTGCCTGCCCGTCGCCGTCGAAGTCCGCGTCNGCGTCNGGGTCCGTGTCGAAGGCGTCGGTCTCGTCGCCTACGCCGTCTCCGTCGCAGTCTGCGAGCAATTCGCAGCCCGCGTCCTCGTCGACNTCCAGCACGGTGTCGCCATCGTCATCGTCGTCAGAGACGTTGCAGATGCCGTCCGAGTCGGTGTCGTTGGTGCCTGAGGCGTCCAACGGGCACTCGTCGGCCTGGTCGTCTGTCCCGTCGTTGTCGTCGTCGGCGTCACCGTTGTTGCCGATGCCGTCGTTGTCGGTGTCCAGCCACTCGTCGGGGTCCATAGGGAACGCATCGTCGGAGTCGTTGACGTTGTCGCCGTCGTCGTCTGGGTCGGAGTCCCCGTTGCAGAGCCCGTCCGAGTCCATGTCGTAGTACCCCGAGTCGTCGTCGGGGCACTGGTCCCATGCGTTGGGGTACCCGTCGCCGTCCCTGTCCGCGTCNAAGTAGTCGCAGATCAGGTCGCCGTCCATGTCATCGGGGGTGTCCGATGCGTCCAGCGGGTCGCTGGAGGACGAGTAGGCGGTAGTCGTGGTCCCGTCGCCGCAGTTGGTGGTCTCGTCGTCGTCGGAGTAGCCGTCGGCGTCGTCGTCGGTGTCGGTGTTGTCGCCGGTTCCGTCGTCGTCGGTGTCGGTGTCCTCGGANGAGTCAATTGGGAAGTCGTCGGCGTCGTCGGTGGTCCCGTCGCCGTCGCAATCAGAGGTCGTCACGCAGTCTACGTCGGCGCCATTGGCTCCGATTCCGGATCCGTCCGCCTCGTCAGCGTCGTCCACGCCGTCGGAGTCGCAGTCGGTGAGTAGCTCGCAGCCGGTNGACTCGTCTGCGTCCAGGACGCCGTCGCCGTCGTCGTCGTCGTCGGCAGNGAGCGTGGTCACGCAGTCCGCAGCTCCGTCAGAGTCTGCGTCCGTCTCGTCGACCGAGTCTGGCGATCCGTCGCCGTCGGTGTCGGTGTCCGCGCAGGCGTCCAACGGGAAGTCGTCGGTCGAGTCGTCGGTGCCGTCGCCGTCGTCGTCGGTGTCGTCGGTGTCGCAGACGAGGTCGCCGTCGGTGTCGGTCGGAACGTCCGTAGAGGCGTTCGCGTCGTTGCCGCAGGCGATCTCGTCGGCGTTGGACCATCCGTCGCCGTCGTTGTCGGTGTCCTGGAACTCGTCGCAGAGGTTGTCGCCGTCCATGTCGGCAGGCGTGTCTGAAGCGTCCTGTGGATCAGTGCCGCATGTGATCTCGTCGGCGTCTGTCCAGACTCCGGAGACGTAGTCGGTGGCCACTAGGGTTCCTAGTGAGTACTCCAATCCANAAGCGCCGTAGTAGTACCAATCATACGTGNTGGTGTATGTTGCGACCACTGTGCCGCCTACTGATACGGTCATTGATCCCTCATCCCAGTAGTAGCTGGAATAGTCCGATGAGACGCTTAGTGAGATGTCTCCGGCAGTCACGGTACACGAATCGGAATAGCCCGAAACAGATAGGTCACACAGAACGTTTCCGGATGAGTCGCTAACTGTCCCATCCTGGCCCCCGTCCCCATAGCTGTCACTGAGGGTGACCGTCCAGGACACTTGCACGTTGCTAGCGTCGTAGTCGTCGTCATCGTCAGCGGTGAGGGTCGTGATGCAAGTGGCGGATGCCAGGCTGTCGGGACTGCCGTCGCCGTCGGTGTCTGTGTCCGCGCACGCGTCCTCTGGGAATGCGTCCACTGCCCCGTCGCCCTGGTCGGTGTTGTTGGTGCCATCACCGTCCGTGTCGACGTCGAGGTAGTCGCAGTCGCCGTCGTTGTCCATGTCGTCGGGCGTCACGTCGGCGTCGTCGGCGTTTCCGCCGTCTCCCACGCAGGTGCCGTCGGTCGTTCCATCGCCCTCCTCGGCGTTGGTGAACCCGTCACCGTCCCTGTCGTCGTCCTGGTCGTCCGGTATGCCGTCGTTGTCGTCGTCGCTGTCGGCGTTGTCGCCCCAGCCGTCGCCGTCGTTGTCGTGGCTCTCTGCNGGGCTCAGTGGGTCCCAGTCGTCGACGTCAGCGACGCCGTCACCTGGGTAGTAGTTGTAGTCCTGCACTCCGTCGCCGTCTGCGTCGACCCAGGAGCCGAAGCCCGTGAAGTTCGCGCATGGCGAGGATGAGGCGCAGGTGTCGTCGTCCGTGTCTGCCACGTCGCCGATTCCGTCCCCGTCGTTGTCCGAGTGCTCGGTGNCGTCGTCTGGGAACGCGTCGTCGGTGTTCAGGAAGCCGTCTCCGTCCCTGTCGTCGTCCCCGTTGTCGCCTATGCCGTCGCCGTCCATGTCTGTGGTCTCGGATGAGTCCACTGGGTGGGTGTCGGTAGCGTCGCCTACGCCGTCNCCGTCGCAGTCTATCTCGAGGGTGCAGTCGACGTCGGTCCCGTTGGCGCCTATGCCTGTGCCGTCTGCCTCGTCCACGTCGAGGACGCCGTCGTCGTCGTCGTCATCGTCCAGGTTGTCGCAGACGTAGTCGCCGTCGTTGTCGTTTGATGGCGTGTCGGAGGCGTTGAGCGGATCGGAGCTGTCGTCGCAGTTGGTCGTCTCGTCCGCGTCCGAGTAGCCGTCGCCGTCGTCGTCGTAGTCCAGCGAGGTGCCGTCCGTAGTGGTGGTCGGTCCTGCCGATCCTGCTGATCCCAGCACGGCTGGTATGACTATGTTGTCGATGAATGCCGCTGTGATTCCAGCTGAGGATCCCGTCCCGCCGTGTATCTGGAACAGCACGGTGTGCGTGCCGGCAGTGAGCTCCTGCTCGTGCGTGCCGGTCACTAGTGAGGCTGTCGTAACGAACAGCCCGTCGGTGTATGACGAGTCCTCGTCTGATCCGTCGGAGCAGTCGTTGTAGTTGTCCCCTACCCATGAAGTGTAGGAGATGCTGAACCCTTGAGTGCCGTCTGCGCAGATGAAGTGGGTTGCGGAGTAAGCCGGGTGGGTTGTGTCGGTCGTGGTGGTGGTCCCGCCGTCGCCGCCCCAGACTCCGTTGTTGCAGGCTGCGCTGTATCCAACTCCGTAGAGGTCGCTAGGGTTTGGGACCTGGACGCCGTCAACGTATAGCCTGAAGCCGTCGTACCAGTTCGTGTCGTATTGCCTGCAGAGCACGCTCATTCCGTAGTCGAAGCTCATCGTGCCCGCAGCGGACGTGAAAGTCATCGAGATGTTGGAGTTGGCGTAACTCGTGGTGAGCTCCCCGGACCTCAGGGCGTAGTCGCCGCTCATATCCGGGTGGTCCTCGAGGTACCAGTCCCCTTGGGAAGTGGATGCTGCGCAGTTGTTGTACGATGCGCTGTAGTTCGGTCCGGCGTCGTATCCGACGCACTGGGACTGCTCCCAGGTGAAGTAGCTGTACAGGGCCCCGTCCTCGAAGTCTATCTCGTANACAGAGCCTGAGGTGGTGATCTCGTCGGCAAGTCCGTCGCCGTCGGTGTCGGTCGAGGCGTTGGCGTCGTTGTCGAACGCATCCGCGTTGTCGCCAACCCCGTCCCCGTCATTGTCGGCGTCTTCGGTGTCGTCGCTTGGGAAGGCATCGGCGTTGTCGCCAACCCCGTCGCCGTCGGTGTCGGTGTCCTCGGTGGCGTCGTTGTCGAAGNNGTCNGTNGCGTCNCCNNNGCCGTCTCCGTCGCAGTCGGCCAGCAGGTCGCAGCCCGACTCCTCGTCGGNGTCNTNGACCCCGTCGCCGTCGTCGTCTATGTCGGCGTTGTCGCCGGTGCCGTCCCCGTCGGTGTCGGTGTCCTCGGTGGTGTCGTTGTCGAAGGCGTCCGCGTTGTCGCCGGTGCCGTCACCGTCGGTGTCGGTGTCCTCGGTGGCGTCGTTAGGGAAT
>PAYZ01000013.1:0-70679 GCA_002716085.1 Methanobacteriota archaeon
AGTTTCCCACTTTGCAATATCCTAGCTAACCACCAAACCATTCTTCAGATGTTCCATCTTGGCAATAATTGTGCCAATTGACAACGAAAGGCTCGCCTCAGAATTCAGAAAGCTCAAGTCACCCCTGCGGTTCTTTCTTTGGACCCTCTGGAAGTTCCCCGCAGCCAGATTCGCCGGAATTCGCATTGACAAGCTGGAACAAGGATCCTGCGTGGTTTCTATTCCCGGGGGTTGGAGGTCACAGAATCCCTTCAGTAGTATGTATTGGGCGGTACAAGGTATGGGTGCCGAGCTAGCAACTGCTGGAGTGCCACTGGCCCTGGTGAACTCTATGGATGAGCGGGTCCGCACATTGGTTGCCAGTCAGGAGGCCAAGTTCATCAAGAAGGCCGTGGGAAGAATTACATTCACATGCAAGGATGGCGATCTTGCTAGATCAGCAATCGAGGAGAGTATTTCCACTGGTAAGTCGGTTTTTGCAGATTTCAAGGCCACTGGAACCGATTCTTCGGGAGAAGTTGTCTCCGAGTGGACTTTCAAGTGGAACTTTCTAGTCCAGGACAAGAGGTGAGCTCTTGGTAAAAAATAGGCTGACAGAACACTCAGGCGTGGAATATCCGATTATCTGCGGAGCAATGTACCCCTGCTCAAATCCAGAGTTAGTTTCAGCCGCTGCAAATGGTGGTGGGATGGCCATAGTTCAACCGGTCTCTTTGACTGTAGTCCACGGATATGACCAACCAGACCTAAACCGGGGCCTGGTTGAAGGACTAAGGTACATCAAATCAATGACCGATTACCCAATCGGATTCAATGCACTGATCGAGAAGGGGAACGAAAAGTACCTTCGAAGGATGTCGCAGTGGATCGACATTGCTTTGGATGAGGGAATCAGGTTCTTCGTTACCTCATTGGGGAAGCCCGACTGGGTATGTGATAAGGTTCACTCAAGAGGAGGGGTAGTTTACCATGATGTGACGAATAGGTACCACGCTGAGAAGGGAGTCGAATGTGGCGTAGACGGATTAATTTGCGTAAATAATAGGGCGGGAGGGCATCTTGGGGACCATAGCATGGAGAGGATTTACGAAGATTTGTCCGATCTCGGGCTACCTCTGATCTGCGCAGGCGGAGTAGGGAGTGAGGAAGAGCTGCACCAGGCTTTGGAGATCGGCTACGACGGGGTCCAAATGGGTACTCGCTTTATCGCAACCACAGAATGCTCTATGCCGGATGGATACAAGCAGGCGATAGTAGAATCCAGCGAGGAGGACATCGACTGGACGGTAAAGCTCACCGGAGTGCCAGTATCGGTAATCAAGACGCATGGCTACAAGAAGGAGAACTCCTGGATCATCAGGAATCTACTTTCAGGCAGGTTCAAGCACAGGACCAGGTGGATGTTGAATTATCTATCTTTCAGAAGGTGGAGAAAAATGTCCAGGGGATCAAAGTCTTCCAGAGACATTTGGTCCGCTGGGAAGAGCGTAGAGACGATACACAGCGTCGAGTCTGCGACCACCATTATGAGAAGGCTAGGGGAATCACTTGATTCGTAGGGTATGCTAGGCCAGCCCTCTGAACCTAGAAATATTATTAATTCGGAGATTATCGCGATAACTATGAATCCCCGAACAAAAAAAGGTCAAAGAAAAATAAATTTCACAGTCAAAAATAGAAAAAGGAAGAAGAAGGCCCAGGAAACCAGTCAACAATCCTGCGAAAACCCCGGATGCGGCTGTGGCCAATAGGTTTCACCAGTAACCAATTCCCATTCAGGGAACCCTATGAGAGCTGGGGCCACCTGCGCTTTATCCACCTGAAAATTACCCTGGAAATGACCATGGAGAAGAGTAGGAAAACTATAGAGATCCAGATGGGGGCATCATCGCTGGTAGCAATCAAGTATGTGGCCACAAGTATTCCAGCGCCATAGATCGCTCTGAAAACAGAGAAAATTAGGAATGACCTGAAGACTTTGCTTCCCAGTAAACGTGACAGGAACGAACCATCCTCTTCCGGTGTCATATTTACAAACTAGGAAACCACAATCATCTAGATTTCGCTCTGCCCGATTTTCCATTCACCCTCTACTGGGCAAAAGAATCTGCGTCGAAAAGTGGAAGGAGGATTGTTTTGGTTACTGCCACTGCCATGAATATCGATGCTGACACCAGCGCAATCATGGCTCCGGTCCCCGTCTCATGCTCAGATGAAAGATAAATTCCCAATATTGTTGCAGATAGTCCGAAAAACTGGGCCCAAATGATGCAGGAGCGGAAGCTTCTTCCAACCATCTGGGAAGTCGCTGCGGGAGTAACCAACAGTGCGGTAACCAACAGAGTCCCTATGAATTGGACCATGGAAACGACCACTGTGGCAGTAACGATGCTGAATAGGACCCCTATCTCCCTAACGGGGATTCCTTGGATCTTAACAGAAATTGGATCGATTGCCGTTGCGAGCAGTATAGGATGAAAGAACCATAGGAAAACCATCGAAAAAATGCCCATGACAACGATTAGTTCGAAGCTTTCGCCATATACTAGCAATATATTGCCAAACAAATATCCCTCTATATCCGATGTAATCCCCCCTCCCCAAATTTTGAGAACTACCAGCCCCAATGCAAGTACTCCAGTCAGGAAAATTGCAATCGATGCGTCCCCTGTTAGAATTTCCCTGAATTGCAGCTCGTGAATTAATATCGATGAAATAATGCTGAAGAACAATGCATACCAAAGAGGAGAGAATGCGCCCAAAACAATCCCGACCGCAACTCCTCCGAATGCAACGTGGGCAATCCCGTCCCCAATCAGTGCAAGATTCCTGACCAATAGGAATGATCCCAGATATCCTGACACTGCAGTAACCAATAGAGCAGCAACAAACGCTTTCTGGAATATTTCTAGAGTGAAGAAGAATGGGAATGTTTCGCCAGGTGCATGGGGTCCAAGGTACTCCAGCAATGGAGTTACTAGCCACATTAACACCTCTCCGATTTCCATGTTAATCCCCCATTCAAGTTTTAATGGCCATGATGGCGTTCATATCCATGGACGTGGCGAATTCCCCTCAATCCTGCTAGAGAGGAGAAATCCGGGATTTCCTCGGACGGACCATCGAATCTTACGCTCCCTTCTAGGTAGATAATCCTGTGAGCTGCCTGGGTTATTGCCGTTACATCATGGGAAACCATCAATACCGTCTTATTTTCCTCGTGACAGAGATCATCTAAGAGTTTCAGCAGAGAATTTCGCGAGGCCAGGTCTACACCCACAAGGGGTTCATCAAGAAGTAGGAAATCTGCCTCCGAAGCTAGGGCTCTGGCGATTACAGCACGCTGAAGCTGACCTCCCGATAGTTTCGATACATCGGTTGCTGCCAACTCAACTAGTCCTACCATTTCCAGTGCCTTTTCGACCTTTTCACTCCGCCCGGAGTCTATGGGCCAGAACATATTTTTCACATTCAGAGTGCCCAGTCTAACCAGCTCTCTAACAGTTATTCGAATGTGTTTCGGGAGGTTCGCAGCGGCTTGGGGGACCCATCCAATTTTCACAAGATCCCCTCTTGAGAGGCTCTCCTTTCCGTAGACCAGAACCCTTCCTCCCATCACTGGAACGGGCTTAAGAAGGCCCAGTATAGTTAGTAGAAGTGTCGTTTTTCCACTCCCATTCGGGCCAACTAAACCTACGAACTCCCCCTCGCCGATTTCAATGTTTACGCCTTCAACTACGATGCTTCCTGAACGTGCAACAGATAGGTTTTCCACCTTCAGGACATTCCTACTTTCTTTTTCACCGTCGAAACTCAACCCCATACTCAGAATAACACCCCCAGAAGTCTGCTAAGAGACCTCCATTGCGTGGCTCTTTACCGATCCCCTAGCACCCTAGGGCCGATTTCAGGCCTTCAAGATTCTTCCTCATCATCGAAAGATAATCGTCCTCACTATCACTCGGCTGTAGTTCCATTGTGTAGAGTGTTTTTACCTGAATATTGCCGGCCTGTCCCACGATTGCAGCAACTGTCGATGGAGCCGTGTACTCTTCGACGAAGAATACGGTGATCCCCTCTTCCTCCATTCTCTGAATCACCTCAACTATGTCAGCTGCTGTTGGCTCTCCTTCAGGGTCAAGTCCATGGACAGTAACGAATTCCAGGTCGTATCTTTGTGCTAAGTATGCATATGCATTATGATTTGCAGCAATCGAGGTNCCAGTGCAGGTGTTCATGGGTCCGAATGCCGCATNGAAGTCGTAGTGTAGAGAATCCAATTGTGNCGAATATGCTTCAGCATTCTCTCGGAACGACTCTTCCCCACTGGGGAATGCAGCGATTAGGGCTTCCAGAACGACACCCAATTGCGCCTTGTAGGCCAGTGGGTCGAGCCAACTGTGAGGGTCATAATCGAACTCTTCTTCGTCATCTGCATCGATCTCACCGCCATGGTCGTCGTGATCGCCATCATGGTCACCGNCATGGTCGTCGTGATCGCCATCATGGTCANCGCCATGGTCGTCGTGGGCATGGTCATCGTGACCTGCTTCGCCCATCAGAATGAAGAATTCTACATCCATTGGAAGTGCGAAGCCGTAATCCCCCTCTTCCTCAATGTGAATAGTTGCGTAACCAACAGGGCCATCATGNTCGGCATGANCATCNTGGCCGTCATGATCGTTTACNTCNCCCTCTACCATTTCGATGAAATCACCTAGCTCAGTCATGTTGAGGAGCTGGTTGTCGTCCGNGTCCGACGCGTTGAACATCTCCATCAAGGCATCTTCCACGTCGTGATCGTCATCATGGTCATCGTCGTGATCGTCATCATGGTCATCGTCGTGGTCATCATCATGGTCATCGTCGTGGTCATCATCATGGTCATCGTCGTGGTCATCCTCATCTTCTGTCCATGCAGCCCAGAACTCGTCCCATGAAAGATGACTGTCGTTATTGGTATCCAAGAGCTCCATAGCCTCTTGCGCAGTCATTTCATCATGGTCGTCATGATCATCGTGGTCGTCATGATCATCGTGGTCGTCATGATCATCGTGGTCGTCATTGTCCCCATGTCCATGGTGGTGGTGAGCGTGCCCACCAGGCATCTTAAGAGCAACCATGTTGAAGTCATGGATGTCCTCTGACTCAAACTCCAGAATGTGCTCCCCCTCCTCGAGGTGGAAGATCATGATTACTGTCCCAGTTGGACACCCTACAGGATTCTCAATTGTCTTCTCGGCACCAGAATGATCGTGCTGATCGTGGATATCATGGTCGTCGTGGTCATCGTCGTGGTCATCGTCGTGGTCATCGTCGTGGTCATCGTCGTGGTCATCGTCATGATCGTCCTCGTCATCATCCAAGGGGATGGATAGTGAATGTGCAACATGCTCTGCATGAATCTCTGCATCCTCAGCGTGCTCTTCTTCATCTGCAAGCATGACACTTTCGTAAGGTCCCTCAGAGAGGTGCTCACAAAGGTCTGCAACCAACATAGATTCGTAGTCTAGTGTAATTTCCCCTGTGGGCATTGTGTGTGTCTCGATAGTCGTGGGGGCATTGCTATCTAGGAATTCCATGGCAGGACCAACCCATGGCTCTAGGTTCAAGCCGTGATAAAAGAACAAGTCAGACTCCATCATTTTGGTATAGTCCGCAGCAGTGGGCTCGAAATCATGAACCGCTTCATTCGAGGGGCTGATTATCTCGACATTGATTAGGCCCCCCCCTACAGCGGATACCAGCTGTTCTACGTGATAGGTCGAAACCAGAACATCTCCCAAAATCTGTATTTCTACAGTTTCATTATCAGACGTGTTGTTGCTGTCGACCGTGTTGTTGCTGTCGACCGTGTTGTTGCTGTCGACCGTGTTGTTGCTGTCGACCGTGTTGTTGCTGTCGTCCATGGAGTCATCCATATTCTCATCAATCAAGTCCTGGACGTCTTCGTTATCCTCATCGTCAAGGCAACCCGCCATGCTCGAGAACACCAGGATCATGCACGTGATTATGGCCATTTTGTCGTTCTTCATGTCTCCGCCGCCCAATAATAGATATTTAATTGAGACTATTAATTATGTAATTGAAAATTATTATTAGTGAGGGCCAATTGAGCGTTTTATGAGTCAGGTAATATCGTTCAGCGCAGACAATGATTTCGCCAGAGATTTTGACGAAATTATCAAGAAATCCGGATATCGGAACCGCAGTCGCTTCATTCGCGACGCATCTTTGTTCTTCTCCGAGATGCAGCAGAGAGGGGATTTAGCTAATATGGAAGGAGAACTGACAATCGAGGGGCACTTGGTCGTTTACTACCAGCATGACCATGGGAAAGGGCAGAAACTCCTGGACCTTCGTCATTCAGAGTTGATCGAAGTGGCCTCATACAGCCATAGCAGCCTCAAGCATAGCCACTCATGCGTGGACGTCCTGCAGATCAAGGGGAAGGCAATCAATATCCGATCAGTAATAGGGGAGCTCCAGAATACGCCCCACGTGGACAAGATATCTTTCACATCTGCCCCGATGAGGGAAGACGGCTGCTGCTAACCCCGACTCTAAGATTCCAAACAACGTGGCATTCAAGGGCCCTTACTCCGACCGGCAATCATGGAGGTGCCACCCGAGTTAGCCTCAATGCTTGAGGGGTCCAGTGGACCGACTAAGCAGAAGGCAGCTCGCTTGGTGGTTGACTTGGCATCTACTGCCGGTGCATCAGAATTCATCAGGGCCGACAACGCACACGTTTCTGGTGTCAGCGTAATTACGGGTGGGCACGGCCTCAGGAGGTTCCTTTCTGATCTTTCAGGTGATCCCGATGGCAAGGTTTCGATTCCAACCACGTTGAACTCTGCAGGATGCGATAACGAGAAGATCGGGGAGATGAGAATCGATTACCCTGACTTCCTAGAGCAACAGTTCGAAATCGTACACTCTTACTCTGAGCTTGGCATAGAGGCTACACTCTCATGCACGCCTTATGATAGAGGGGTGGAGTACCCTGGAGGAATCGGCTCATGGGCCGAATCGAACGCAGTTTGCTTCTCCAACTCCTACACTTCTTTGATGACAAATCGAGAGTCCGGCCTCTCGGCACTCGCCACTGCCCTCACTGGCTGGGCCCCAAAGTGGGGTTTGCATCTTGAACACAACAGAAGGCCAAACATCCTGGTCAACATAGAGTGTGAGATGTCGGACACCTCCGACTGGAGCGTCCTAGGGGACTGGATAGGGAAGCAGATCTCGCCCACTTGGGGCCTGCCATGGGGGCCCATGCCGAGGATAGTCGGGCTGCCTAGTGCCAGCTTTGAGATGAGGAAGGCACTAACGGCTTCGGCAGCGAACTACGGTTGCCCGATGCTCTGGGCGGATGGGGTAACTGGAGATGCCCCGGAGGTCGAGTCATATGAGGGGGAGATCAAATTCACAGAATCAGACCTCAGAAAAAGGTACGCGGAGCTCGCACCGAGGGCCAGAGTGGACCTGGTGGTGATAGGGTGCCCGCAGGCCAGCGTAGGTGAGGCTAGGGAGACTGCAGCAGCAGTGAGGGCTAGGATGGAGTTGGGTGAGGCGATTAGCGACAAAAGGCTCTGGCTTTTCATGAGCGCTCACAATTACGAGCTGATCTCATTGGACGGGACTCTTGACATCTTAGAGGAGGCCGGTGCCCTTGTTCTGAAGGACACCTGCCCCGAGGTCACCCCATACAACCGCTCGAAGTACAACCACCTCCTGACAAACTCACTGAAGGCAGAGCACTATCTGACCAGCGGGTTGAACAGGATTCCGACCAGCGTCGCCCCAATCATTGACTGCGTAGCCCATGCTTTCGACGACTCTTTGATCGAAGGCCCACTACCTGATGGCTCTGGGTCCGAGGCTAAGCCGATAGAAACCGCAAAGACTCACCAAATTTCTTCGTTCGAGACCTCGGGCAAGGGAATCCCGAGCCAAGAGGAGTGGGAGGTCTCCGGAAAGGCGCTTGTCACTGACGTGCCCATAACTTACTTGGGATACGTGAACAGGGACACTGGAGTGATAGAGGAACCGGGACACCCTCTTGATGGAATATCAATCAAGGACACCATACTGATCTACCCAAAGGGCTCGGGTTCAACCGTCGCCCCGTTCGTCCTGATGGGATTGATTTACACTGGCTTCGGACCCATGGCCATCGTCAACAGGGACGTATGCCCTCTCACCCTGCCCGCAGCATCTCTACTAGGGCTCCCGTACGCGCATGGGTTCGAAGAAGATCCCACCCTCTCAGTGAACAGCGGAGACGCCGTTTCACTATCGCTACATGGGGGCTCAGTGATCCTGAGGGTGGAATCAAGGTCTACCGAGGATTGATGGCCCCGACTCCTTGCAAGGTCCATGGCCGAGCGTCCTGACCCCGTTGGTTGCAGGGAGCAGGACCTCGGACTTTTCGAGATCACCCATCGTGACGGCTCAGCCCGAATCGGCAGACTGCACACCAAGCATGGGGTAATAACCACTCCAATGCTTCTACCGGTGATCAACCCAAACCTGAGGACAATAGAGCCTCGGGAGATGTGGGAGTCATACGGGATCGAAGCTCTGATTACCAATTCCTACGTAATCTGGAAACACGAAGATCTTAGGAAAGAGGCACTTTCCAACGGAATCCACTCTCTTCTGGACTTCCCCGGTACGGTGGTTACGGACTCTGGCACGTTTCAGTCCTATGTATACGGGGACGTCGAAGTGGGCCCTCAGGAGATAGTATCTTTCCAGAGGGATATGGGCGTAGACATCGGTACTATGCTAGACGAATTCGGGCGCCCGGACATGACTAGGGAGGAGCTTGAGGGAGCAGTAGAAGTAACCGCAGAGAGGTCAGAGCCAGCACTGGAAGAGGCCGGGGGAGATTTGCTACTCAATGGCCCGATACAGGGCGGCACTCATCCAGATCTGAGGGCGCATGCTTCTTCACTGATGGGGGATGCTTTATCCGGAGAGCAGGGCTTCTGCGTACATCCAATAGGCGGAATTGTCCCACTAATGGAGCAGCAAAGGTACAAGGAGCTTTTCGAGATTCTTCTGGCTTCGAAGGCTTCTCTGCCCCCGGGCCGACCAGTGCATCTTTTCGGCTGCGGACATCCGATTCTATTCCCAATGGCAATTGCTCTTGGAGTGGACTTATTCGATAGTGCAGCATATGCAATTTTTGCGAGGGATGACCGACTACTGACTCCGAATGGGACCGTAAAATTGGACAACCTCAATGAGTGGCCATTCCACTCAAATGCACTCTTCGGAACTACTCCTGGACAACTCAGATCCATGGATCTGGATGTAAGATCTGAGATTCTCGCTAGGCATAACTTGGAGATTACGCAAGCAGAATTGGCAAGGTGCAGGGAGGCGATCAGGACTGGGAAGATTTGGGAACTGGCTGAACAGAGGAGTCACTCTTCGCCATATCTCAGAGAGGCTTTCTTATGGGTTCAAGAACAGTTGGATAACCCAGACCATGGTCCAGTCGGGGACTCGATCCTCAGATTGATTGCCTCAACAGACCCACTGAGGGGAGGGGGGGAAGCTTTGGGGGAGGATATCGAATATAGGCCACACATTCTTCACATTCAGGCACTTCTGGCCACTAGGTGGAGAGTCCCCGGATCGTGGTGGGACTCTACGACTGGCCCTCCCAAGAGGGTCGTAATTATCCAAAGGGCCTCCCCTCCTTGGCGAACGACTTCACTCAGGACTGCCATCTGGCATTTGGTCGAAGAACCTATGTCTGTAGTATTAATCAACACGCCAATAGGGCTGATACCATTTCCTCTGGAGGATGTTTCCCCATGGTGCCACTTGACTGGCCCAGGAGGGATGTGGGAGCTACCCTCCGATGATGGCGAGATTTCGGAGTTACTCCATGATTTGGGGCTATCGGGGACCACTGTTGTGAGGGTAAACCCAGATGAAGAGGTCGAAATCGACCATTCTCTTGAGAGGAAGGTAAGGGAGTGGCTGGACCGATGTTCCATAGTGGACAAGCTATCTTTGTTTTGTGCCATTCACCCTCTTGACGGATGCAAGCTAACTGATGGCATGAGAACAAGGAAATCTAGGACAGATCGCATTGTGAATGTCTATTCCGGGGACTCCCACGTATTGTCTCCTAGATTGACAGATGGAGGGCTCTCATTGGCCACAGAGGGTGCTCATTCTACCAATAATATGAATTCAACACCTGCTCCAAGATTCGGCTCGCCCGAGCCAGAGGAAGAGTTCCCAGGAATCCCGCGAGTATGCATCCACGACGATGCAGTGCCATTCGTGGGGAAGGGAAGGAATGTGATGCACGGCTACATTCTTGGGGCGGACTCACATCTAATTCCCGGACAACCCTGTCTTGTAGTAGACTCAGGCGGGAGGCTAATCGCCCATGGGACCCCAATTACAACCCATTTTGAAATGGCTAGCCTAAGGAAAGGAGTTGCAGTTAGGGTTAGGGAAGGGGTAGCCAATTAGCCGTAGGGCGGGAAACTTTCCGGGGATTCATTGAAGTGATTGACACTCGACCATTGGAAGACCCCCTACGGGGGTTGGAGCTGTATAAATGACCGAGCAGGGACTACTGGGGCCATCTCCAATCATTACGGCAAAGTCGCTCCACAAAATGTACGGGCCTCACGTTGCTCTGGAAAGTGTAAATCTGGAGATACCCAAGGGGGCAACTGGAATTTTGGGGCCAAACGGAGCAGGGAAATCGACCCTCTTCAAGTGCCTACTGGGATTAATAGGAACTACTTCTGGAGAGGGATCCGTACTGGGTTACGACATAAAGACGGAGGGGGAGTTGATACGATCAAAGATTGGATATATGCCAGAGTACAACTCCCTAGACCCCTCCCTATTCGCAGTAGACCAGGTCAGATATGCCGGTGAGCTACTAGGGATGAATCCAAACCAAGCATCCCAAAGGGCCCATGAGGTCCTAGAGTACGTGGGGCTCAAGGATCAGAGGTACAGAGAGATAGAGACATTCAGCACAGGGATGTTGCAGGCAACAAAGCTAGCATGCGCATTAGTTCATGACCCCGAGATTCTAATTTGCGACGAACCGACAAATGGACTTGACCAGAGGTCTAGGGCATTCATTCTCCAGACTCTACGTAGGACGGTCAATGAGGGCGGCAGATCAGTAATAATGAGCAGCCATGTAATGGACGATGTAGAGGACGTCTGCGAAAGCATAGTGATGATTCACAAAGGAAGAATTGTAGTTCAGAGGAGTATAGAAGACCTAGTAAATCAAGTGGAAAAAGAGATCGAACTGGTTATCTGGGGAGGGGCCAGTAAGATGGAATCTGAGCTCTCCTCTGACAACCTAAGAGCTCGAAGGCTGGGAAGGGTCATCAGGGTCAAGATGGATGACGACTCCACAGTGAGCAAGATCCTCCAAGCGGCAGTCAGGGCCGAGGTCCAAGTCCGCCAGATGAAGCAGTATGAACCAGATCTAGAGGACATCTTCCTCCTGATCATGGACAAACTAGGGGCTGAGATCAAGGGAACTTCAGATCTTATGACCCCCGATCATATTGGAGGTGCTGTTCATGACTGACGAACAAATCGACATCGAAGGCGGACAGACTAGGATGGAGGTTGCATTCGGAGCCGGAGAGGGCGACGAAGAAGCGACAGCAATAGTGGCGAGAAAGAACGCAACCCTGGGGACCATTTTCGAGCAGAAATACCGTCCCTGGGAGGGCAACCTTGGTCCTAGGTGGGTTAGGAACTATGCCATCTACAGGCATCACGTGTACGGAATTTTCACCAGCAAGGGGCATAAGCAGTACCATCCTATGGTGAGGATCCTCATACTGGTTATCTTCCTTGCAGCACTAACTCCGATCCCCATGCTCTTCATCTCCTCATTCGTTGGGGATGATGGAGGATTCTTCCAGAAAATGTGGGGGATAAACAGGTACAATCTGTGGGGGCAGGTTCTCGGATACTTCCCTCGGAACCTATGCATGTGGCCACTTCTTACTGCTGTGGTGGTAGGGGGGATGATTTCGGATGACAGGCAGAACGGAACCAGTGCAATATACTTCTCTAGGCCAATCTCTAGGATGGACTACACTGCCATGAAGTTCATCAGCGTCGCTGTTATTCTTGGTTTCGTGATAGTCTTCTCATACTTCGCATACTATACCAGTGCAATAGTATTCGGACAAGAGGGCTGGGCTTTCTTGGCAGACACCCTCCCATTCTTCCTCGGAGGAATTGTTGCTGGAACATTTGTCGTCTTCACCTACACTTCGATTGGGCTTTCTCTTTCTAGCATCAGTCAGAGCAGATTCTTTGCAGCGATAGGCTTTCTCAGCATTATCTACGGCACAAAACTAGTCTCAATGCTAGTCGAGATGAGGTTTGATACCACCTTCCTCTACATAATCAGCCCATATGACTGCCTAGCGCATTTTGGACAATTCCTCCTTGGGATTCCGTCAAATTACGATCACCCACTTTCTTGGTCAGTAGCTTCCCTTTTGGCTATTAATTCTGCAGCAATCTGGGTTTTGGCATCTAGGGTGACCTCATTGGAGGTGACAAGGGAGTGACTGAGATGGGCCAGAATCCCCCCGCGGTTCTCTTCGATCAAGTATCCAAGTGGTACGGACAGGTAATTGGCATCAATGACGTCTCTCTAGCAATAGATGGCGGAGTTACTGGAATTCTTGGGCCCAATGGGGCAGGAAAATCCACTCTTTTCAAACTCATGATGGGTAGGATAAAACCCAGTCTTGGCTCCGTCAGGCTATTCGGACAAGACCCATGGACAAACACATCTCCATTCAGAAGGATCGGTTACGTCAGCGAATCTGAGAAGCTCTACGAGTGGATGACAGCTCTGGATTTTGTAACTACTCTAGCTCGCCTTCATGGGATGACTCGTGCAGAGGCATCAGATAGATCCGCCCACGTCCTCGACTTCGTTGGACTATCTGACGTAATGCACAAGGAGCTAGGGAAATTTAGCAAGGGAATGAGGCAGAGGGTGAAGATTGCTCACGCACTGGTCCATGACCCAGACCTCATAGTTCTTGACGAGCCCCTACATGGATGCGACCCGATAGCTAGAACAAGCATAATGAGCGTAATTAGGGAACTTGGAAACCAAGGAAAGACAGTTTTGGTTTCAAGCCATATTCTCGAGGAGATTGAGAGGGTCACGGAGCAGATAGTAATCCTACACAACGGTAAACTACTAGCAATCGGCAACCTTTTTGCGATTAGGAGCCTATTGGACAAGCACCCGCACAGGATTCTGATTAAGTGTGAGGATCCAAGAGAACTGGCAGGACTTTTTGTCCCCCAAGGGCCCGTATTCGGAGTAAACTTCCCCAGGGAGGGAGAACTTGAGATACAGACAAATGACCTATCTGCTGCTCACAATATCCTCCCTTCCATAGTTCTGGAATCCAATCAGAAAATCACAAGCATAGAGAACCCAGATGACAATCTAGATTCTTTGTTGGGATATCTTATCCAGGGGGCCAGTTGATGGACGAAAAGGGAATGGCTCTTTCAGAGACAGTTTGGACAAGACTGGATCGGAAGGCCGGGGCCATTGTAGAGCTAACTGTTAGGCAACTGCGACACAGAATCTCCACATGGGTTGTTTTAGGAGTGGGGGCTCTACTGATGGTACTACTTCTCGCATTCTACGTCGATTCAGTTCGGGAGACTTTCGAGCCCATAGATAACGATGGGGACAGTATCGACTATGATGGCGATGGATATCCGATGGGCCAAGAGCGGATATATGGGACTCCCGATTGGGATCAAAATCAGTACCCCGGGTCTAGCCAGTTCGTCAGGGAGAGCTACATTGACTCAAACGACGAATCCCGCAATTTCTACGGAAACAAATCATGGGATGGCTGGGCGTTCTTCGAAGCCTCTTGGATCGATGTGGATTATGAGAGAGAGTACTGGAACTATGTTGATTGGAATCTGAATGATATGGAAGATTGCTCGGGGCTAGACTTGGAGGATCTACAGGAGATGAATGGATGGGGGAATGCTTGCGACTATGGTGACCAAGATGGCGACGGACTCACTACATACTTCATTTCCGGGAAGTGGCGTGGAGAAGGTCTGGCTTACGTTCCCGAGCAATACTATTTGGAATGGGGCTATTGGACAGAGGAGGCATACATCGAGCCTCACTCTCCTGATGTCTACATCAATGAAGACGGCATAGATTGCTTTGACTCATCCGGGGACAAGGTAGAATGCCCTGCAAGCGACAGACTTACTGGTCGGCATGGTTTTGACGACGACGGAGACTGCCTAATTATTCAAGCAGATGACAACCGGAATGGAGTGGCGTGCGACGTCATCTGGCTTTCATCTAATGGGGTGGTCACCGAGATCTCAGCGGACCAATATGTCGATGAAGACCCAGATGAGCAGGAATACATCGGGGAACTGGGCCATAGGACCTTCATAATAGCAGTAGGAAAGGGCGCCTTCGTCATTCTACTTGGCCTATTCCTGCCACTCTTCCTTGCCTTGGGACTAGTGAGAGACGAGACCGAAAACGGAACACTGCACTTGCTACTTTCCAAGCCGATCCACCGGGCTGAGTTTATCGTTTATCGACTATTGGGGTACCTTGCCGTTTCGGGAACTTACGTAATCGCCCTATCCCTCGTAGTGGGACTGGTATCTTCTGTTCTTGGACCGGGTGACTCCATTATCAGACTCTCTGATATGCCCGTCTGGTTGGGGATCGGACTAGCTACAACCTTGGTCTTAGCAGCATATGGGTCAGTCTTCAACGCAATGGGGCTAATTTCTCCGAAATATGGAGTATACTTTTGCATCGTCTTGGGAATCTGGGAATTCATGATGGGATTCTTGTCAATAATTAACCCAAACTGGACGGTATCAAGCATTTCTATATCACACTGGGCACTTCAAATGGTTGATGCCATAGTACTAATGGCCTGGCCTGACACAATCCAGTGGGCAGCCATGGACGAAGCATTTGGTATAAACTCCGGGCTTTCCGATTTCTGGAGCCCACCGGTTCACACCCTGGGAACCCAGTCAGCAGCAATAGCTTTCATCAATAGCACAGTAATACTGCTAGTAGTGACTTGCTTTTGGGTCCTCATTGGAAAGTCAGTTTTCAGTAGGAGAGAGGTAATGTGAGCAACATGGAAAACGAACCTACGATGTTCGGTGGCGACTTCTCGTCCCTTTGGAGGCTCGATGTTATGCCTCCAATACACAGACTCTCTTGGTGGTGGTACTGGGTAATAGTTCTAGTTCCCGACCCCTCAAACCCAAGAAGATCCCGCCAACTAATGACATTGTGGTCTACCAAGGAGACTGATGCAATCAGAGTGAGTGGTCACTGGTGGAAGCCAGGCTCGAGGATGTACAAGGACGATGATGGCGGTTTTGTAATCCCCGGAATGGTATGCGCATGGTGGTTCGACGGCGACAGAATGCATGAACCACTAACAATGAGAGAGTGCAGGATGGCTGTAATCAGTGATGAACACCCACTCTGGCCCGGAGACGGTCAGGGGCAGGGTGCTGGTGCAGTAATACCCATTGACAGGGAGGACCTATCAATGGGGATGAGTCCAGGAAACCAGTCAATGTGGCTTAGCCTATCTAGCGACAAGGAGGCTCAGGAAGGGGGAGCTCCTACAAGGTTCGAAGCTCACCTAACACCTTGGTGGGGTCCTCCCAGCGAACTGACTTACAAGAATAACGAGATCGCGCTCGGGATGGGTTACGACATCCTCAGAGTCCAGGGGATGAAGTCGAAACTCTCCGTTGACGGTAAGGAAGTAGAAGGAACGGCCTACTTCCAGAAGGTCACAGTACAAGCACCATCTGTACCTTGGTTCTGGGGGATGCTTCACTTCGATGACGGATCATACCTGGATTGGTTTCTCCCCCACATCACACCCCTGTCAACCACCAAGGATGACAAACCATGGAGGAAGAGGGATACAACTAGGATTCCATTGAAGACTGCTGGAATTTTCCACGATAGAATAAGGGAAAAGACTCACGAATTCGACCACTGCGAAGTTAACTTGTCCGAGTCAAATCAAGGCCTAAAGGACGAACAAGGAAATCTTCTTCCCGATTTCCAGATCTTATTGTTTAATGACTCAACTAGGATTGAGCTTGAGATTAGCGCTTTCAGTAGGGCAAGATGGACATTCGACCAACCCACTAGAGGTGGCCTAGTTAGCCACTTGACTTACAACGAGTACCCTTTCGAGGTCGCTAGAATTTTGATTCACGACCAAGAAGGAACAAGGACGCAAGAAGACTATGAATGGATGCACGGAAACGCAGAACATTCCTGGGGTTTCTTACACTGAAAAGAGTAATCATCAACGGCAAGATCATGAGAATGACCCATTTGGAGCGAACAGAATATGTCGGAGCATATAGAGAGTTTCAGATCCTCGATGGACGAGGATTCAGCTAGGGCCGACTTCCCCGAGATAACGGATTCCGAGACTCCAATTTGGAGGGGAACCCCCGTAGCAGCCTCAATGGCGGACAAATATTTCCTAGCAACAATTGTTCTTGCGCTCCACATGACTTTCTTTTTGGGTGGGGTAATTTCCAGACCAGAGGGCGAAGGCCAGGGGAAATTTCTCCTCGGGGTCCTGATATGGCTTATTGAATCAACAGGAGTCACTGGATTCCTAATTTCAATGCTGATACTCACTAAGATAAACCACTATGCGAATTTCTCGACGTCTGGAAAGTGGACTACTTCATGGCTTTTGTTTACATCCCTAATCCCATTCCTTTGGAAGCTCATGGATGTGTTTGAGTGGATCGGTGGGCTGGTGGGATCCGACTTCTCAAGTCCTTTGCCTTCATGGAGGCTCATTTGGTTTGCAATTCTTGGCGCGTTCTCATTCTTCGTCATGGTCCTGATTACGACCCTTTACCAGCGTTCATTCCAATATGCAATTACCGACAAGAGGATACACATTAGGCAGAGCTTCCTCTATTTCGAAACCAGTTCTCATGGGATTTCATACACCAAAGTGGAGAATCTGAAAGCGGACCCCACCATTCTTGGCAGGATTCTTGGATTTGGAAATGTACATGTTGTAACGGGATCCGGAGTAGGCCTACAGGTAGAGACATTGGGTGCAAATGTAGGGGCAACAACCGAAATAAAGGACGAGCCTACTGGAAGACTGCGCTTCCTCTCGAAAATTTTTACTTGGATCTCTTGGAAGAGGGAGAGGAAAGTAATGGATTCGGATCCATCCGATTGCTTATTCGGAATAAGGAGGCCAATGGACATCTACCGCCTCATCAATGAGCTAATGGATGCCAGTGTAGGGCCTGCAGTAATGCAAACAGGTAAAGAAATACAGTAGGAACCATTTCTTCCGCACCGTTCATAACCCTGTGACCTCCCAGTGGGGCGGGGATATTGATGTCAGAGGAGGACACAATTACAAAGGCAGCACAATGCATCACACAGGGCGACTTTATGGCGGCTATGTCGATTTTCGAAGACCACATAAGTTCCAATCCAAAAGACCCGTCAGGCTACCATGGCTGGGCGGAGTCAGCACTTTTTGAAATCCAGGAGAACGGAAACTTCGATGAAAAGGGAAACGATAGAATCAACGAGGGACAGGTTGCAGCCTACTTCAAGAAGGCTGCAGCATTGGACTCTGAGAGCACTGAATACCAAGCCGCCTATGCCAATGCACTGATTGAGTTCGACAGAATTCCAATGGCCATTAGGGAGCTAAGGAAACTCAAGGATCTGGGAGACTCATCTGATGATTTTGATGTGACCCAGGACCTATACCAGGCTGCAAAGATGCTCATAGATAATATCGATTTCAAGACCAACTTCGATAGGAGCGAAGGCTTCGCAAAGCAATTCCTTCCTGTTGCAGTGGAGTTCGCCCTTCTAGGAATGGGCTTCGCCTCTGCAGAGGAGGCTCTAGAGTACCTTCAGACAGAGTAGGTGTCGCATTGGATAGCGACCGTTTCCTGGTCGCATTAGGATACCACGGCCACTCTTTCCATGGTTCACAGATCCAACCAGAAGTCAGGACAGTGGAGGGCTCATTGAGGCAGGCCCTTAGAAGGCTAACTTGGTGGTCGGAAGACTGTCTAGAAATGTCAAGCAGAACCGATGCGGGAGTCAGTGTTAGGCTAAACCTCGCTAGGGTGGATATTCCTAAACCAGTTTCAGAGAAGGCCAGTGAGGACAAGATTGTCAGAGCCCTAAATGACCATCTCCCAGTGGGTGCAGTTGTTCTCTCAGCGCATAAAGCCCCTCAGGGAACCAAAGTTAGGTATGCCGAGTTCAGAAGATACATCTTCCGACTAGAGACCATAGAGGAATGGCCTCACGATGCAGATCCAGAACAGCTCTCAGAGGCTTGCTCTATGGTCGAGGGTGAGCACAATTTCTCAAATTTGTCAAGAGTGGAAGATGGGAGGGACCCCGTGCGTAATGTGGACGCTTGCTCCCCATGGCTCGCTTCTGATGGGACCCCAATAGGATTCACAATCAAGGCTAGGTCATTTGTCTGGAACCAAGTTAGGAGAATAGCCTCTTCCTTTTCCGGAATAGCTTCTGGAAGGATAGGAATTTCAGACTTGGAGAAGGCCCTGAATAACCCGGAAGTAAGTGTCGACCTTGGGCGAGCCCCTTCAGAAGGACTCGTCCTATGGAGCATTGCACATCCAGATTTCAAGCCACCACTTGAGGACAAACTCCCCTGCGCCTCCAACTTATCCAGACGTCCAGAAGAACCTAGGGAATACAGGAGATGGTTGTCAATGTCTGGATATGAGATGAGCTCTTTGCTGGAAAGTGAGTGGCTATCCAGACTCAACTAGCTCGATGTGAACAAGGTCGCCGTCCGAGCATGGCAGCTTCTCCCTCAGGAAAGACCCGGAGATGACCTCTGCAGTACTGGTATGCCTTGTTAGATCCGGAATTAGGACTGCACAATCTTCCCAATCCCCTTCGTCCCTACAGATCTTTGCCTTGAACGCGGTCGCCCCCCCGAAAGAACTTCCATCTCTTTCGAACCCATCTATCCTATCAGAATCGATCGAATCAGAATCATCACCATCCTCTAAGCCAGCCACAACTCTCAACTTCCTGAAACTCTCTTCGCTTTCTTTGTACATGTCGACATTTAGAGTTCCGGGCCAAGCCCCTACACCCAGAACCTGCTTGAATTGACTCTGATAATGCTTCTGAGACATGAATACGTGATCCCTGCCAAGTCCGCTGCTGACCGTTCCACTAATACGCACGGCTCCGGGCAGACTAGGAGCTCCATAATGTTCCTCATCAATCACAAAGATATGGAAGTCCCCTGCATCCCAATTGACCAACCCCTGGAAATGACATCCTTGTATTGGATAGATTCACGATCCAACACTGGATTAGTGTGATTGATATGGATGAAATTTACTTCTGGATCTCCATCCTCTCGATCCCCAATCATCTCCAGAGTCTCCGAAATTGAGGGGTGGGGTACTTCTCGAATGTCCCTGCCAATCAATTCCCCCTTGTCCCAGAATGTACCATCAAGTAGTGCGAAATCAACACCCATGGAGGCTAGCCATTGCTTGATTCCAACGCATCCATGAAATTCCAAGGTCTGACTCCATTCGTCATGGTCAGGGAGGAACAACAGATTCGATCTTGGCCCTTCAACCAGAATTGCATGCGTGTCAGAGAACTCATCCCTGTGAGGTACAGGTACCATAGTGAATGTGAAACCACAGCTCTCCGAGGGTGAGAATGCAACACCCGGCTCTATTACATTGATCATGAAAGGGCTCACTGCTTCACGCGTGTAAAGGACATCTGTCACGCTCTGGCTTGCGTAAAGTGGTAAATTGCGCAAACCCATCGACTCTTTTCCGAATTGACCAATTCCATCGATGTGGCCAAGATGGGCGTGGGTGAGGCTAATCGTGTCTGGCACCGAAGTGACTCCCATGCCCAGAGCTCGAGAAGCTATACTCAACTGCTCAGCCAAATCCCTAGTCGCTTCAATGAGATGCAGGCTTCCATCTGAACCCCTAATAGCACATGAAACAGGATGCAGCTTTTGCCTAGGGTCCAAGATCGCAGACTCACAATTAACACAGTCGCACCCAGCCTGAGGGACTCCCCCATCCTGGGAAATACCGATAATCGCGAGCTCCACATCTCCCGAGGCCATGAACCGGGATGGAATCCACCCCATCAAGACTATCCCATTTTCATTTCATTCCGATGAAGCCATGAACAAGAAGCCCTTCTGAGAGGCATGCCCGTCGACATATCATGGATGGGGGATAGGCACGAAGAGCTCAGAGCCCAGGGATTGGATTGGAGGCCACCTACATTGGAGGGGGCAAGCGAGCCAAGATGTACTATCGATGGTCGAGAGATGATCATGCTCTCCTCAAACAACTACCTCAATCTAACCACTCATCCCAAAGTAGTGAATGCAGCGATAGAGGCTACGAAGAAGTATGGGGCTGGTTCGGGTTCGGTTAGAGCCATCGCAGGAACAATGGACCTACATCTTGAGGCGGAGAGGATTTGTGCAGATTTCAAAGAAGTTGAGGCTTCCTTGATCTATTCTGCGGGATACACCGCTAACGTAGGCTTGATCCCTTCTCTAGTTAGAGGGCCTAAGGACGTAATTATCTCTGACGAGTTGAATCATGGCTCAATTATTGACGGTGTTCGGCTAACCAAGGCCAACAGGGCCGTCTACCCCCACAATGACATGGCAGCCCTAGAGAGAATTCTCAAGGATCATGATAATGCTGAGAGAAAACTCATCATCACCGACGGTGTCTTCAGTATGGATGGTGATATAGCTCCACTAGATGAGATAGCTGAACTAGCAGATGATCATGGTGCAATGTCTTTCGTTGACGATTGCCATGGGGAGGGAGTTCTAGGGGAGGGTAGGGGAATAGTATCGCACTTCGACCTCCAGGGCAAGGTTACTTTCGAAGTGGGGTCATTCTCCAAGGCACTTGGGGTCCAAGGAGGGATTCTTGCTGGTAGCGAGGAAGTTAGGACACATGCACTCAACCATAGCCGGTCATGGCTGTTATCCGGTAGCCAACCTCCAGCAGTCGCAGCAGCCCAGAAGGCCTCAATCGAGGTTCTCATGTCTGAGCCCGAGCACGTTGCAAAGCTTTGGGACAATACTAGTTACTTCAAGTCGGAACTAGATTCGATGGGTTTCGACACAGGGGTCAGTGAGACTCCAATTATCCCCATAATGTGCGGAGAAAGCTCGAAGGCCCAGGAACTAGCCAAATCGATGCGCAAAGAAGGGGTGATGGTTGGTGCCATTGTATTTCCAATGGTCTCCAGAGAAAAGGCTCGAGTCAGGACTCAAATGTCTGCTGGATTGGGTAGAGAAGATTTGGACATGGTTTTGAAGTCTTTTGAGTTGTCTGGTCGGAAATTAGGATTAATCTGAGGGATATCTTGCAATCAGGAGAACTAGGAAATTGGCCAGTCTCAACCAAGATCACCGTGCAATGGGGCGATCTTGACGCGCTCAACCACGTGAACCATACCGTTTTCTTGACATGGATGGAGACAGCTAGGATGATCTACTTCGAGAAATGTAGGATGTTGGAACTTTGGCGACCAGAACGAATCGGGCCAATACTGGCTGGAATAAAGGCAGACTACAAATCTCCAGTAAAATTTCCAGACACAGTTACGGTGGAGACAACAATTTCTAGATTGGGAAACTCCTCCTTCGACATGGAATACAGGATTATGAGCGAAGAGCAAGGGGGAATGTTAGTAGCTACAGGTACTGTTTTTGGTGTAATGTGCGATTATAAAACTGGCAAGTCAACAATAATTCCAGATGAACTCAGATCAAGGATTTTTGGGGTAGAGAGGTCAGTTAAATCTTAGATTTCTCGCAGAAACTGCTGTCGGAGGGATTATGACAGAGTAGCGGATACCGGTCGTGCAGGGAGCCTTATGTCTGACGATGAAACATTGTTTTCGATATCTGAAGTGCACCTGGACTCTGGACTCAGGGGTATCCCGGTGGGAACTTGTAAGACATCATATGTTGATCCGATTGATGGCGTCCACTATGTAGGATATCCAGTAGGTGACCTTGCTAATCTTGAGGAGGAGGATGTGATTTTCCTGCTGATGAACAAGAGACTTCCGGATGAAGCAGAGTCCAATGCCTTCAGAAAGGAACTCGCCCATAGGGGGGAGGAGATACCAACTGGTGCTCTCAGGGTCTTGGAAAACCTAACCCCTGGATCAGGCCATCCCATGGATTGGCTTTCTATCGGCATTATGTCCATGGGAGCAGCTGAAACCACCGGAGACGTAAGGGCAGACTCGATGAATCTGATTGCAAGGATGCCCGAGTTGATGGCACGAATCTTCCTTCTCAGAGGTGGCAATCCTGAGAATCTTAGGCCAAGGAGGACCAAACTGGGACTCGTGGAGAACTTCGTGCATATGCTGGGAGTAGATGGGGACGAAGCAGAGAGGATGAACAGAGTTCTTCGATTCTTTTTCATACTACACATGGATCATGGGGGTGGTAACCTCTCAACTTTCTCAGGAAAGGCAGTGGCTTCAGGGAGAGCTTCGGTTTACGCCTCACTGGCTAGTGCTATGAACGCTCTTTCTGGACCACTGCACGGTAGGGCTAACCAAGCTTGCTTGGAGTTTGTCCAGAGAATAGGAACTTCCGATCCGGAGGAGATTGAGAAATTCGTAAGATCGGAGTTAGCAGCCAAGAGGCCGATCTATGGGTTCGGGCATGGAGTTTTGAGGGCAGAGGATCCTAGAGCCCGCCTCCTGATAGAACTAGGGTCGGAGGTCTGCCCCGATGACGAGTACTACAAAGTTGTAAAGTCGCTGAGGGAAGTGGTCCCGAAAATTCTGAAGGAGCACCCCAAGATCAAGAATCCTTACCCGAATGTGGATATTGCTAGCGGCAGCCTGCTTCATGCTATAGGCTTCAGGAAGCCACACTACTATACCACATTCTTTGGATGGGCCAGAGTCGCGGGAATTTGTGCTCAGATTCTTGACGAGAGAGAATCCCGAGATGGGAGAGGAGTTCCAATCTACAGGCCGAAGTACATCGCAATAGAACAGCCTATGAGGAGGCTGACGGATTAGGAGCTGTGTGTTTTTCCAGCACCCCTATGCCCAATAATTCTAGGACTTCCCCAAGGTATTCCTTCACTCGTCTTAGATGCCCACTTTTCTGCATTTCCGGGCCATAGCATTCTCTTAGCCTGTTCTCTGACTATCTCCTTTCTTCGCTCATCATTAAGCTCATGCCACATCGGAAGCGACGAGGAAGCCTCACTAATCAGATCGGGGAGCTCCGTGCTTTGCGCCCCCTCAATCCTTCCCTGCCAATCTTCGTCCAATGGCTGACTTGCCGGTCTGGGCCAACGAGCGCTCCCATCTGGCTTGGAGAACAATGTGGGATTCATCTCATCTGAGACTAGAGTAACTCCTGCTCCAATCAGGCCATCTTCGTATCTCAAGGGGGATGGCCAGACAATAACGCCCATCCCCATTCTTGACCTTTGGAATCTCTCCAGGCCACTGCCCGAAAGTCCCACTGGCATTCTAGGATTCACCCACTTTGTCCACCCTACTAGGTATTCTAGGGCTATTCCTATAGATTCCATACCCTCCTTTCGAAGTGTTTTTGCCATTCCTTGGAAAGATGTTCTAGCGAAATTGGGCATTGCAACTGCCCTCTTGACATTCCAGTATCTTCCCCAAGCCCTGATGTGGGGAACTAGCCTAGTTACCGGAATTCCAAACCCAGATCTCTTAGAAACTGCACCTATTCTAGGGGAGAAGCTACTGACAAGAGTTGATCTCCCAGGTAGCTCTAGATCCTTTAGTCGAGAATCTATCTTACTCATCATAGAGCCAAGATGTTCATCTGTACCAATCTTGGTCATTGGGTGCGGGATCTTGATTTCAATATCGACAGTTTTTCCCCCTTTCCGCCATGCCTCCGAGAAAACACTGTCCGAAAGAAGATCCTCAAACACATCAATCCCGAAAGACCGTAATTCAGAAGTACTCAGTCGTTCAATACATCTTTCCCCAATAGGCTCCCTTCCCGGGACAAACTCGTCATGGTAGATTACCAACTCACCCTCTGCATCCATCCTCAGGTCGAACTCCACCCCATCAGAGAACTCAATTCCATGACGCAATGCTTCTATTGAGTTCTCCCGGGGAGGTTCCCAATTCGTCATCGTCTCTCCGAGTCACAACCAGTCCAAGAATACCGAGGATGCGTAATACGGGTCTTATCTGAAACACTACGTGAAACTAATTACATCCGGTATCCGTAACAACACTAATACTACCGGTCTCCTACGTCTTTCCGATATACATGGCAGGAGAGACGTGGAAGAAAAAGGAAGTAAGGGGTTTCGCACTTTACGATTGGGCCAAGTCGGGTTTCGAGACAAGCATCACTGCAGGGGTCTTCCCTGGTTGGTTCGCAGCGTTGTTCATAACAGCTAACGGGCTTAATGTTGAGATTGCTAGTATCGAGATGAATGCTGATAACATCATGACTCTAACCGTGACTTTTGGTGCCATTATTGTGGCACTCCTCAGTCCGTCACTGGGAGTCATTGCTGATAGGAAGCCAGTGAAGAAGAAAACACTTAGGATTCTGACTAACTTGGGAATTTTCTCAGTAGTGGTGATGGGTGCAGCACCCTTTCTTCCAGTCGACTTGAAATGGGTCTGTCTCCTTGTGTTCTACGTCCTTGCAACATGTTCAAACAACCTTGCTAGTGTATTCTACAACTCTCTCCTACCCCACATCGGGACTGAGGATGAGATGAACGAGATCTCCAACCTTGGGTTCGCAACAGGATATGTCGGGGGTTGTGCACTTCTGATTATTCACTTAGCATTACTTCTAGGTTCAGGTTTTGCAGACTGGGCTTTCACAGCGTCCATGGTTTCAACCGGAATCTGGTGGTATGGTTTCGCAATCTTCACCTTCAGGTGGATCCCAGAGCCAGAGGTCGAGAACCCCATGGAAGATCTTGGTTTCAGAGAAAGTACTAGACTTGCTGTCTCGGAGGTCATGTCAACATTGAGGGAGTACAAGAACTTCAGGACCCTGTTCCTGTACATCATTGCATACTTCCTTTTCATTGATGGAATAAACAGTATTCAGACGGTCGGGGCCATTTACTTCGTTGTAACTCTTGGACTTACAACATTTGACTTGATTCTGCTCGTTCTAGCACTAAACCTCTTTGCAGCCCCTATGGCGATAGTCTTCTCCAGAATCGCGGACAGGACGTCTACTCAGGGTACCTTGCAGGTTGTGCTCGTCATCGCTACTGTAGTGACTTTCTTGGGTGTGACGTTCGCCCCCCTCGAGCTTGAGGAACATGAGGACTTCGATATACAGTACGAATATATGGATGATGGCGGGAACGCAATTATCCAGGTGAGTGTGAACAGTGGAATCAAAGCATTAGTTCAAGATCCCGCTGACCAAGAGCAGATTTGGGCTATGGAATACAGCAATATTCTACCTTTAGAAATGGATACGAGCTCACCAGATGATATTCTGAGGTGGAAAATTACACATACCGATACTGATAAGCCTTACATCATTTCCTTCTCAGATTCGAGTGGAAACAATGCTAAAATCTCCTCGTTAATAGAAGAGTTGGAAGACAGCAGGTTCAGCATATCTGTCCTGGGTGGCAGTGAAGGGGACGTAAAGATGACCGGCACAGACCACGTGACTAGCTTGGGCGATCAAGCGTTGGATGGTGTCGCAATTGCAATGAGGGATTTGGTTTGGGCGCCTCTAGGAATTGCTATTGGTGTTCAAGCCCTCATTTTGGGTATGCTCTTCGGCTCTATCCAAGGGGCATCTCAGGGACTAGCTAGGAGTCTTTTTGGTAAGATGGTTCCAGAGTCAAGATCGGCCGAATTCTTCGGTTTCTTCGGTTTCTTCGGAAGAGTGGGCAATGTAATCGGGCCCCTTGTATACACCCTATGCTCAATTTTCATAGGATCCAAGGTAGGCATCTTGGCTATTGCTTTCATAATCCTCGCGGGCACCCTCGTACTATTCCGGGTAGATGTAGAAGATGGGATAAGGGTTGCAGAGGAGTACGAGGCCAGCATAAACAAGGCTTAGGGTTACTAACTTCTTAGTTCCTCAAGCTCTTCGATCACGGCCGCTTGGGTAATCCTAACACCCTTCTCCCCCAGTCTCGAGGCCACTAAATCGACCTCCTCGCCCACAGCTCCAGCNGTGACTGCCATGTTNCTNACATGNAGCTTCATNTGNCCNGCNTGNATNCCCACNGTNGCCAANGCCCTCAATGCNCCTAGGTTCTGNGCNAGNCCNGCAGCAGCCATTACCTTNGCNAGCTCATCNGCGNTATCNANNCCTAGNAGGGCNACNTTTGCCTTGTGCNGCTGGATGNACTCTNACNGCNCCNCCNACNAGGCCNACNGCCATNGGNANCTCGATNGANCCNANCAGGTTNCCNTNATCGTCCNTNNACCACTCNGTNANNGACCCATATNTCCTNTCATGNGANGCNTANCTNTGTGCNCCNGNCTCTATNGCCCTCCANTCNTGNCCACANGCNANNGCNACNGCNGAAATTGCATTCATTATTCCCTTGTTGTGGGTCGTAGCTCTGAATGGGTCGGCCTCTGCGAAGTGGTATGCCTGAATTACCCCATCAATGACCTCGCTCCCCTGAACAGGGTCATTCCCGCTATTGGACATCTCTTCAGGCGTGAAAACGGCACTCACTCTTGCGAGCCTGTGAACAGCTAGATTGCTGATAATTCTGAGGATTACAGTCCCTCCAGTAATAGACTCGATCTTTGGGGCAATGCTCTCTGCCATTGTGTTCACTGCGTTAGCACCCATTGCATCTCTACAGTCAACAAGAATGTGTACTATTACCATATCTCCCGAACCCGTCTCAATTACTCTCGCAGTCACGTCTCTACAACCGCCTCCAAACTTTACTAGAATGGGATCGACCTCGTTGCATCTGGAAACCAGATCTTNCTTGGAAGAAACTATAGATTCTCTAGCTTCAATGGGGTTTTCACAGTTTACAACTTGAATTTGACCTATCATCACTGGCTCATCATTATTCGATATGAATCCCCCGCTTCCAAGGCACCTCTTAGCCATATTGCTTGCAGCTGCGACAACGCTGGGCTCTTCTAGGACAAACGGTATTGCATAATGGGAGCCATCGATTACGAAGTTGGTAGCCACACCTATCGGGAGCGAGTAAGTTCCTACTACGTTCTCTATCATTCTGTCTGCAGCTTCTTCATTCAACTCTCCTGAATCCGCCCAAGCTTTGACTTGATCCTCATTAAGTTCCGCTAGTTCAGCTAGTAGTTCCCTCCGTTCGGAAACTGACAATTTGTAGAGCCCACCTATCCTGCTATTCTCTATTGGCATGGTAATACAACACTAGACATGACACCGGGCTTCTAACCTTTTTTACAACTCAAACTTCTAGAAAATGCGTTAATTTTCCAGTTAACGCTTCGTTAACGCGTTAGTTTTGCGTTAATTAACAATCTTAAAAATCGATATGCTCCTAAGAAATTCGCCATTTACATGACTCGGATTTNATAAAAAACCCGTAAATTNCCCCTCATAAAAGCGTCATTATGCGTGAATATTAAGAATCACAGATNGCGCTGGTCATGTATGGTGTTAGGGGACATATCGACTATGGATGTCCCTCCACTAAGGGGGAACCCTTTCGACTCCAGACCAGTAGAGAGGACTCGGGCACACGAGATAGTTGGCAGGGAAGAAATTCTAATCAAATGGAAAGAACACATGCACTCCCAATCACCTAGAATGTTCCTCCTAGTCGGTGANAGGGGATCTGGCAGGACTTCCCTGATCAACGCTATATCGTCGCAGACAAATCAGCACTTCGTAGGATACTACTGGCACAAAGAAGACCCTTTGCACAGAGTTCTGAACGAGATAGCAGTCTCTTTCTGTGGCCACGACGTTCCTTCAACAATGCACCANAAGGTTGAGAGAATTGTTGAGACCCTCGACTCATTGAATGGCCCCATCCCCCTGATAGCATTCGACTACCCTTCAGAAGTTGAAATCTCATCATTTCTATCTATGATCTTGCCCATTCTACAACGATTGAGNGCGCTTGTCGTTGTCTCACTTTCAGACTCGCAGATATTGTCACTGGAAGATAGCGTAAAGGAGGCTTTTGACGAAACTGTGAACATAGAACCTCTAACTTCTAGCCAAATCCAGTCCCTNTGCGATATTCGCATTAGAAGAATGGCCAGGGAAAAATGGAAGATCAGGCCAGATTTACTCGAAGCAATAATTTCCAGAACTGGGGGTAATGCCAGGTCAGTAGTTAGCGTGCTGAGAGACCTTATTGACGANAAGAGGGGCCTGGGATCCCACGGGGCTCTTGAGGCGCTAACAAAATGGCCAGTTTCAGAAACCAGAATAATTGAGGATTCGGACACAACCTTCGAAGAGCCTGGCGAAATCTCCGAAGAAACAGCTCTCAATGGTCCATTAACGAAATTGGAAGGGGAGCACGAGACGAATAATGAGCAAGACTACGAGGAAGAAAAACAAGGCGAAGGGCAAGAATCTGAGAACGATGACTGGGACACTGAACCGGAAGATATGTGGGAAGAAGAGGAAGTCATTGCCGACCCAATTCACTCCACTGGAGAAGAACCAATTGGCCCAAGAAGAATTACCGATTGGACCCCAGAGGGAGGAACTATTCTTTCCGTTGAAGAGGGGACAAGCCCCCCAATAGGAAAAAGCTCCACATCTGGTTTTTCTGGGCTTGTTTCAAGATCTAGGTTATCAATTGACGAGATGCCCACTGGCCCGGATTATTCTACACCCATTCAGGAGCCTGAGACAGCACCCCAACGAGAAAAACCAGAACTCCGTGCCACTGAGCACTCAGATAACAAAGGCAAGACAGTAAGAACAAACCAATCTACGCAAGAAGAGAAGAGAGTTTTCCACTCGGAGGGTGAGCTCTGGACTGTGGACTCTGATTTGGAAGAAACCCTCCCGGATCCATCAGAACCAATTTCTGAGGATTTTACTGAAGAACTTGAAACATCAAATCCAGAATCTATGCCAGTTAATCAAGAAAAACAACCCTTCGAATCAAATTTATCAATTCCAGCACCAACCTGGGAATCTCCGCAANCTACTGATCGCGGGCACCTAAGCTCATTGAGTAAAGCTGAACGACTAATTGTCTCAATTGCAGGTGTGAGGGAGATATCTCCATCGGACCCAGAGATTCAAGCTCGTCTAGAGGTAGGTAGGCCTAGATTGTCTCAGATTTACAACTCCCTTCACAAATCAGGCATACTCTCCGTAAGGAAAGAAGGCAGGAGTAGNATGTTTAAGTTAAGTGAAGGAGCTTCCGAATTTCTACAGGAGGGATGATTTTGTCCGATACCATTTCTATGGAGAAAATCGAGAAATACATGTCAATTACACAGGAGGCAAGATCCAAGGCAACCCCTTCTACTGCCAATAGCGAAGACGAAAATAGGCTGCGTTCGATGCTACGCATGTGTGACGACTATATTGCCGATGCAAAGCACTTCGCGAAACAAGGTGACTTGGTTAGCTCATTTGGTGCCATCAATTATGCTCATGCATGGCTAGATGCCGCAGTTAAGATTGGGCTAATGGATGGCCATGGAGATGACCGTCTGTTCACTCTGCCCTAAGGCCCAACCAAACGTAGAGATGGGCCAGAAGTAACTTCGATGTAAGAGCAACCCGAACTAACTAGCCTGCTCTTTAGCCCCTTATCTACAGTTAGAACCGGCCAAGACATTTCCGCAGAGATTGATAGTAGAGAATCATCAGTATGGGCATCTTCNAACTCAATAATCTCNGATCTAGAATACAATAGGTCAAGGAGAAGGCCGGACCTTGTCTTGGAAAGGCGATCAAGCTCTTCCTTTACTCCAAGAGTAACCTTTAGTTGCGCTTCGCCTACAACTTCCCCGAGAGAAATGTCCAGATTAATCCCCGCATCCACCAGTGACGCCCAACCACAGGCATCAACCAGAACGCCCACCATTGCATCAACCTGTAATTGACCCATGGCCAATTAGCCTCCATCTGGAGCCAATTCGCCTTGAAAGAGTGATCCTGCTTCCCTCCTTCGCGCAGATAGGAAGCCTTAGGCTAAGTGTCGCATTCTTCCCCTTAATACTGGAGACCGTCCCCACGCTTGTAGCAGTTGCAGAATTGACCATCAACATCTCGTTTGGCTGAAGGGGCCTTATCCCGCTATCATCATCTTCTGAGCTTGAAACCATTTTCTCAAGCAGTTGCAGATCCAACTTCAGCTCATCCCATATGGGGGGAAGCTCCCCTTCTCGGGCCATTACCTGGCCCGATAGTTCGTCAGCCTTGGTGGCAATCGGGTCAAGGGGGGTCGAAATCCCACATAGCCCACCTGCGAATGCCGTTTCAAGCCCAACTCCTCCGCCTTTAATCCCCTCAATTGTCGTTTTCAGAGGGTCCCATCTGGTCTTATTTCCGTCCTGGATTCTTCTACCTGGGGCAATTAGGATGCTATCTCCCACACTGAAGGAACCTTCAACAATGCTCCCTCCAATCACCCCTCCCCTTAATCCAGAAGGCCTAGAGCCGGGCCTGTTAACATCAAATGACCGGGCCACATACATCAGTCCACCCTCATCTTCCGATCTGTCCGGGGTGGGAATTGTCTCCTCTATCGTTTCAATTAGTACATCCAGATTTACATCATGATGAGCAGAGACAGGAACTATGGGTGCCCCATCAGCGATGGTCCCTCTGACAAAGTCCTTGATTTCGTTGAACGACTCTATTGCTCTATCCTTACTAACTATGTCTATTTTGTTTTGCACCACAACGATGTTCTCTATGCCTGCAATCTCAAGAGCTGCTAGGTGTTCCCTAGTCTGTGGCTGAGGGCACTTCTCCGTGGCTGCAACTAGTAGCAGAGCACCATCCATAATTGAGGCCCCGGAAATCATTACTGCCATGAGCGTCTCATGTCCGGGCGCATCAACAAAAGATGCCACTCTGAGCAGCTCCCCCTCCCCGCCCTCCCCTTCAGGATGCTTGCCCTCTGAGTAGTGATCCCCATCCTTGGTTTTGTAGAATGCCGTATCCGCATATCCCAGTTTGATACTGATCCCCCTCTTTCTCTCCTCCGAGTGCGTATCAGTCCACGTTCCAGAGAGGGCCTGAGTTAGAGTCGTCTTTCCGTGGTCTACGTGACCAACCATTCCTATGTTGACTTCGGGTTGCTTACTGCTAGCTCTTGACAGTTCCAATCACCTCAGTCGTCACTCCTCTTCTCCAGAGGGTTGTTCGACTGCGGCCTCCTCTCCGTCAATAATCGCAGCTAGGGGACGCTTACCCGCCTCCACGACTTTGAGATTGATTTGCCTGGTATCTTGGCTGATCACATTTCCTCTAAGGTTCCTCCTTCTCCTTAGTCCGTCATATTTGTATCGATACTCCTTGCTGTTCTTGTTGACGTACTTCTTCCCCTTGTACCCTACTCCAGCTGTAATGAGGACTGATTTGACCCCTGAGCCATCAAGGTCCACTCTCATGGGTCTGCCAGTGAGATCGGATCCTCCGGTGATCTCCAGCTTGTACCCCGAGAGAGCCTTGTCTCCCTCTCCGACGAACATTCCATCCACAGGGTCGCCGATCTTCTTTCCTAGGAAATGGTTGTAGTTTGCCCCTGTGATGTCCATCGGGAAAGCCCTTCCTACGGAATCGGGAGAGGTGTCGTTGACTACTGCCTTGAACGCTTGCTCTCCTGCCAATGTATCACCTCGGACGCCACCCCGACATGAGGCCCCTATAAGAGCGGTTCGGAGGCCGTAAATTCTTNCTCATCTACTCAGGAGCTCCATCTCAATAGCTCCCTCAAGAACTGCTGGGGAAGAGTTGGGCATAGTAATGTACTGTGTCCTCCCTCTTCCTTTCTTTGAGCTAGATGATCTGCTGACGACTAGGCCCTCGGTCTCCAGCTCCTTGATGTGTTTCCAGAAGGTCGTATAGCCCCTNGGCTTCTTGCTAAATTCCTCGCAAACTAACTCGTACAGTTTTCTTGCGTCGCCACTCGATACTTCTTCGCTATTCTTCAGCCTCCTGCAAATTCCCAGCAAAATCAATTTCAAATGTAATCCGAGGTGGTTTAATTGGTTTGGTTCGACTGAAGCTTCCCTCTGAATGCTCGGTTGCACGTCTGAAATTTCCACTTCACCTCTGCCATCCATCTCTGTCCTGCGAATTGCAGCTTCTAGAAGCTCGATTGCCATTCTAGCATCTCCTCCGGCATCCGCTGCGAATGAACCAATCTTTTCCAATACGCCATCACTTACTGACCCAGTTCTGCATGAAGCCTCGTACCTCTGCCTAGTGATTTCCGTTAAGTCACGTGAACCGTAAGGCGACATCGCGAGTATGTTGCTAGCCCCTAGTCTGGATCTTATCGCATCCTCNAACATNGTGAAAAGAGAAGAGTCTTGGCTGACAAGTATTAGGGAAATGGAGCCCTTCCTATCTTGGCCTTCGTCCACCCTTAGAAGTTTGTAGATCAGATCTGAACTGTCTCTCCTAACAAGAACGTCTACCTCATCTAGAATTAGCAAGAGGTGACCNTCATACGCTTCGAGGTTCCTCCTAATGCTCTGGATCAATTCCCCCGAGCTAAAACCTCTTTCAGGATGTCNAGAGTCAAGAGAAAGAGCAATCTGCTGAAGGACCTGAGATGATGATGGGTGATTCCTACAATTAACGTGAGCGGGAGTCACCCTCCTCTTCCCCTCTAGTCTTGAGGCTAGATCTAGGTAGAAACGTCTTGTAAGCACTGTCTTGCCAGAGCCAACATTTCCAGTAATTATCGCTCTACAGCTGACATCATGCCCCTCTATTCCTAAGAACATGGATGCCAACTGACTTAGCTCGTTCTCTCTGCCAACCAGTTCCGGTGGAGTCCANTCGAAGGAAAGTGGCTCCCTGGTAAGTAGAACCTTTCCCGCCCCAATCCTGTCAATGTAGCTCCCCATCGAGCTAAAATGCAGCTCTACGTTCTTAGACATATTCTGCACAAGTTTCCCGAAAAGTCCCAATGAGGCATTGTCCCCAATATTCGCTTCGGTGTTTTGATAGGCTTGGGCCCATCAGCGTGACCTAGGGGGTTGCATCGTGGTGTTACGGCGGATCTTCAAAGAGCCAACCATATCTAGCCTAGTTTTGGCAACTTTCCTTGCNTTTTTCCAAGTGGTAAATAGTGCCGGATACTCCGATAATCTTGCTTTGAGTATTGGGATAATCAGCGAAACCCCTGAGGCCGGGGAGAAGATTGTAGTCCCTTCAGGCTTGTCCTCGGACATTTGGGGNGCATTGGAGATTGGCATTCTCGATCAGGCTATTGTCCTATTCCTTTGCTACACGATGGTTGCCATGTGGGTCCACAAGCCTAGGGAGGGCATGTTTTCCGACGGTCCTGGAAGCAAGATTATCGCAGTCAAGTCGAGAGGTTGGGTAAGGTTAGGCCTTGCCGCCCTCACTATTGGGGTTTTATCAACTGCGAATAAGAATGGAAACTTTGCTAAAATATATGGCAATGTCTCTGGAAAGAAGGAAACGACGGGAAGATTCGGAAGGCACGACGGATCATGGACCTTTGAGGCATCTGAGTGGGCCATTCTCGATTTTGTGGAGCTTTTCTTACTCTACTCATTATTTGTTATGGCTATATGGATGGGAATTGAGGTTGATAGGGCAAAACTCAACCCCCTCCCAGATAATCGGAACTACATCGAAAGAATATGGGGCGGAATCAGGGATGCAGAAAGGGACCAGAGAACCGATATTGAATCCGGAGCAAAGAAGGCAAATGAGGCATTCACCAATCTGGTCAAAATGCTCGGTGCTGCTTCATCATTGAACGTCGCTGCTTCTTCTCTCGACGAAGGAAATGTGAAGGGCGCTTTCAATAAGTGGAAGAATCTAACACACAGNAAAGGAAAGCAGAACGAATCTTGGAAGGGGCTCTCGGAATCCCTCGATCAGGCAGGTAATTTCACACACGAAGAGGAAGAGTAGTCTTTATGCACAATCGGCGGGTTAAAGCTGGTAGCACCAATGGGGCAACACAGTAGGCGGCGGCATGGCAGGCGATCTTTCACGGGAAGAGGTATCGGGGAGGCTCGAGGCAATCTTCTCTTCTTCTCTAGAAGGTGCCGAGTTAGAGAAGGCAATCTCTACCATTCCCAAGAGACTCGATAAGTTCGAGGGAAAATGGGATGGCCTGATTAAGTGGGCAGAACAAAAATATGGAACTTCAGAAGAATCTCCTGAACCAGAAGAATCTCCTGAACCAGAAGAATCTCCTGAACCAGAAGTATCCTCAGACGAGCAAGAAGAGCCGAAAAAGAAGAAGAGAGGCTTCTTCGGTTTCGGGAAATCCAAAGAGACCGACGAAGTAGAGGGGGAAGAACCCGAAGAAGCAGAGAAAGCCCCCCAAATCGAATTGACAAGGGAGGAGGCAACTACGAAACTAGAAGCAATCTTCAACCACAATCTGGAGGGGGATGAACTCGAAAAGATGATTGCAAGCATTCCCCAGAGATTAGACAAGTTCGAGGGAAAGTGGCCAAAATTGATTATTTGGGCAGAAGGCAAGTACGGTCAAGCAGAATCNCCCCAATCCTCAGAATCTGAAAAACCCGAAGGGAAAGAAAATGGCAGTAGCGTGGAGGGTACATTGGAATTAATCACCAAAGGGGAAATGGAATCTGCATTTTCTAATCTAAAGGCAATGATTACTTCCAACTCTTCAGACCCAGATGTGTGGAGGGNGATGGCGGCGTACTTTAGCTCTGTAGGATTCGAAGGGCGCTCTAGGGCTTGCGAAGAAAGAGCGGAATCGTTATCCTGAGATATCTATTTTGACACTATTTTGGGCAAATTTCCAATTCTTAGTGGTTAAGTCTCTATGGGCCACAATTAAATGTGATTCTTCATCGCAAGGGACTCGGTAGTATCNCATGGCAAGAAAGGTACCAGAGCACATTGCTTATCGTTTAGCCAAGAAAGCTAAGGAAGCTGACAAGAAGATCAGAGAAGCCGAGAAGAAGACCAAGGAAGCCGAGAAGAAAGCTAAGGAAGCTGAGAAAAAGGCTGAAACAGCAGAGATTAAGGCCCAAGAGGCCCAAGGCAAGGCTAAGGAATCAGAAGACGATGACGACTCAATAGATTTGGACGAATTGGACGAATTGGATGATTTCGATGATTTCGATGATTTCGATGATTTCGAGGAAGAAGAAGACAAGGGTGAAGGTCAGGACACATCCGGAGACTCCTCGGGAGGAGAAGAAAAACCAGATGACGACTTGGACGCTCTCCTGAAAGAGGCATCTGCCTCAGAAAGCAGCGAAACAAAAGTGGCCAGGGCTAATGGCCTTGCAAAGGATGGAAAATTCGAAGAAGCACTCGAAATTTGGAAGGAACTCACTGCAAATGAAGGGAACGAACCGTCAAATTGGCGCGGTCTTGCCTCGGTTCTCGAATTGAGAGACGGTGCTGGAGATTCAAATAAGGCAAAGACTGCAAGGGAGCACGCAGATAGAATTGAGACTCAGGCCATCGCAGATGCCACTGGAAGAAAAATGGAAGATATCATTGCAGACCTTCTAGATGACGGCGTATTGAATTTCAGTGCAGGTTCCGATGCGAAGGAATAGGAAATCCAGCTTATCATGAATTCTCTTTTTTACAGTCTGCACCATTGACATTAATAACTCGGCACCCTTGGGGCTACTCAGGTAGTACTATGGTGGAATTAGACGATAACGTGAGAATGGGACTTTTGGTCGGAACTGCGGCAATATTGATTTTCGTGCTGGTCAACATGACTGGAATCGTTTTCGGCGGTGATAAGCTATTCATTCTGGATTTAATTGGAATTGGAGATAGGGCCGCAATGAGGCCAGATACTGGCTTCAGCACTCAAGATATCGTTGGATTGCTAGTTGCAGCCGTTATGGGTGCTCTTTACTTCTTATCTGCAGAGGATGAACTGGACTGGGAAGCCCTCCTAGGCGACGATGACGACGACGATGAAGAGTAGGACTCGTCTTTGAATACGTTCCAAGTTGTGCCTAGTTCCCTCAGGGTATTTCGTCGAATTGGTACCCTAGCTCCCATTTCTTCTCCCCTAGTGAGACCTCTAGCTCATAAGGTGTTATCAGGGGTTTCGAGTATCTGCTTGAGTCATCTATGGCAATTCTTGGACACGCAGTGTTTACGAAGGCATCCACTGGGTAGAAGTCAATCAAATCGGGTCCTACGTGATCCAAGGCTAGCAAATATCCTCTTTTTCCGTGTTTCTCGAGTAATCGCTTCACCCTAATTGCCAAATTCCTTCGCATCTNGCCAGGCTTCTCGCCAATTAGTATGCCAAAAGAAGAGGAATCGTTGACCGACATTATAAGTCCAAAACGCTGCCTAAGAATCCTCTCAATTCTTTTCAGAGACATCTCCTTTGCTTCTCCCGTATATGGGTCAAGCATAGCAAGAGGCTTACCAGTATGCAGGACTAGCCCGATAGGGTGGAAGTCCCCAGATCCTAGGAAGAGATAGTGGCCAATGGACTCGGAATCGCCCGAATAGTTACAACCCAGAACCTGTCCAGGAAAGGTCAGTCTATCCCCCCCAACAGGGATTTCAACCCTGAAACCTAGGTCTTCAAGCATCTTCTTGTAATCTTCCAGTAAGTGAAGGTGCTGTATCGATCCCACAAGCCCCAGCTTATCGTCATCAAGGGGGGAGAATCTTCCTACTGCATCTAGAAACCTCTCCTTTGCATCCGAATCACTGATTTCCAAATCTGCCCCAGAATCCCTCAATCTAGACCGAGCTAGTTGTTGGTGCTCATTCAGAATCGGAATAACTTCGGATAGCTCGGGAGCTCCATCATAAGTTACTGGGATGAAGTGAGTAGGCATCCCAGAATCAATATTCATCTGACTATGCCCCATATGGGCTACCAGCTCTACCCCCATCATCTTCATCTTGTCATGAACAAGGTCACAGGCCCCATAACACGGGTCTGCAGCAAGAACCACCTTGGCATCTGAACCCCCCTCTATGGCATCCATCATCTCCAAGGCCTGGATCTTCAGCCCCTCTGGAACTTGCAGAGCGATTAGCCTGTTGTCGTTGGACCTAATCCTATCAACCAGCTCATCAAGCTCGAAGTCGTGCCTGTCTAGATCCATCCTCTCCACCGATCAATCGACAATTTCCACTTTCCCATCCACAATCTCAATTCTGGCCAATGTGCGTATTGGCCAATCTGGTCTTTCGTTCGCAAGCCTCTCTCTCCCATCTCCCTTCTCTATAGCAACGATTACGTCTTGTAGGATCGCACCGATGCCTTCCAAAGCATCCAGAAGAGGTTCCAATGTCCCTCCAGTCGAAATCACATCATCTACAACTAATATTCTTTCACCAGGCGAAATGTCATTGATAAAAGCCGACGACTCAGAGTATCCTGTGGAAACATCGACCCTAACCTCTCCCTCCATGCCGTATGACCTCTTGCGAATTACTACCGTGGGCTTTCCGGTTGCCTCGCCAACTGCTGCCAATAATGGGAGTCCCATTGCTTCGACGCTAACAATTAGGTCGACCATCGACCAATCGACCATTTCAACGATAAGATCCCTTGTTGCTCTAAGCACTTCCGCTTTCATTCTGGGGATACCATCTGAAATCGGGTGAATGAAATAGGGGTAATCTCCCTTCCAAATTATTGGTGCCCCTCTTAGGGAATCCTGCAGGACTGCTATAGCTTCCATTGCTGTCATGTCCGATGCTCTCAGACAAGGCCCTTCAAATGCTCGGAGCCTTGGGTGACTTTGATAGTGCAAGGAGTGGGGAATTTACATCCAGCCTTTCTAAGAGCATCCCTAGCAGCAGCATAGCCCTCCGGCTCTGTTTTAATGGAAATCACTATCTGTCCCTTCTGGACTCTCGCCGCAGTCCCTACATTTTTCCCGAAGGATAGCCTCATTCCCTGGGAGACCCTGTCCGCGCCAGCCCCAGTTGCCTGCTTATTCTCCCTGAGGATCTGATGCGGGTAGGTATGCATCCTGAGGGCATAACCCATGGGGCCAGCGGTCTCTCTTATCGTGGAGTTTGCAACCTGCCTAGCTGCCTCAAGAGCAGAATCCCTGATTTGGCAAGCATTGTCAGCACTTAGCTGCAGAGTTACAGGAAAACCATCGGTCTCAGCCCTCTTCCTGTTCCCCATATGGTACCTTAGGATTCTATTGTTCGGCACTCCACCAGTGTACTCTCTCCGAGTGAACGACTGACCTTTGATCTGCCTATACATCTTAGCAGGCTTGCGCGCCATTAGAACACCTCGATTGCGCGCCACAAACCTCCTGTATTTAACGATAAGGCAGTAGATCAGGGACTAATTATACTGAAGCCCCTCGCTCTCCCTCTGCACGGCCCTGACTCCAAAAACGATTAGTACGAAACCTATGATCAACGATCCCCCAATTTCTTCATCTAGCATTAACCATCCCCCTAATACTCCAAAAACAGGAACTAGGAAAATATACGATGATGCAGCAGTAGGGCCTATTTCTTGAATTCCCTCTGCAAAAAAGACATATGCTATTACGGTTGAAATAACTCCCAGATATGCCACAGTGCACCATTGTGCAAGACTTGGATTGGGAAATCCGGAGCCCCAAATCTCCACAATCATCCAGGGAGTAAGCATAATCCAACCTGTGAGAGAGTACCAAACTACAATCTCTAGAGCGGAAATATCCTTGCCCAGAGAAAGAAACATTTTGGTTAGATTATTGGTTGCGGCCCAAGAAAGAGCAGCGAAAAGGATCATGATGTCACCAATCAGCCTGTGATCAAATGGGATCTCCGAATTTGGGCTCCAACCAATCACAACAGAAACCCCGGAAATACCTGCAATTAGACCAATCAACATCCTGGCAGAAATCTTCTGACCCAGCATCATCGAGGCTAGTAGAACCGTAAATACTGGGTTTAGTGAGACTACTAGAGAAGCGTCTCCTGCCGCGGTCCACCTCATCCCGTGCATGAAAAATAGCTGATAGCACATCGTCCCAAAAATTCCTAGCCAGATTGAGAATTTCCAGGACTCCGTGTCCGACGGGACGAAACGGAAACTTCCTCTGTTCTTTCTCGCAACGAACAAAACGAAGAATGCCGAGACTGCGAATGCATACCTTAGCCAAGCCGAAGTAGCAGGTTCTAAGGGAATTGGCCCCCCCTCATCTAAGCCAAAACTCAGAAATCTCCCCGCTGCCCAAGTCGATCCCCAGATCATTGCCGCAATTAGTAGAAGGGAATGGGTCAAAATGCCACTTCTAAATGACTTCTCACCCATCTATAGGCTCTCCCCATCGCCAACAAGCATTTCGATAAAATCAGGATGTGTAATCGAGCATATCCTTCCACCGTCAATCTCTGCCCCGACCGAAGTGGCAAGAACCATCGACGTCATGGCTAGCCTATGATCTCCCTCGGAGTCAACTGGTTTAGGTGGGGAAATAGGACTCTGACCTCCAGGTATTTCCAACCCATCTATTCTTTCCTCGGACGATATTCCGAATGAGGAAAGCATCCGGCAAGTAGAACCAATTCTGTCAGACTCCTTGCCCCTTGAATGAGATGAACCAACGATCCTTCCACCTCCGCCCAATGCCAGTATCGCCGCAGCAGGCGAAATTATGTCGCTCGCATCCCTTAGATCTACTTGCCCACCATTGCAACTCATCGTTGCATCTATTGCAGCAATTATCCTTGGATCAGAATTTACAGGCTCTACTTTCAAAGACTTAGTCCCGTGAAGCCTGTCAAAGAGTAAAGATAGGGGCAATAGGCTGATTTCCTCGGGAATCTCCACAAATTCTGGGGCCCTCACAACCCATTCCCCTATATCGAAATAATGAGAGTCCAAGCATCCACCCCAACCACAAGATTTGCAGATTTCAATAGTTAACTCCCTATAGCCGCGACTAACTCTTTCCCCTTCTAGATGCACCCTAGTACCTTCAGGATATCCAGGGGAGGCAAGCAACAGTCCTGTAAGCGTCTGACTGGTTTTGGACTCGTCAATTATCGCAGTACCCGGCACTACTGGCCCTGATATTGAAAATGGCATTCTATCAGAAGAAACCTCACACCCTAGCCCCCTCAAGGCATTATTAATTTGACTGGAATCCCTACTTCTGAGGGTCTTATCACCATCTATCTGCAGAGTTTCTCCCAGACCGGCCGCTATCGATGTAACAATTCTAGCAGTAGTGGCCGAGTTTCCACAATCAAGGGTTTGTCCTTTGGAAATCTCTTCTTTTATCGCCCCCTTAACGAACCAATTATTTCCTCTCCTGTCAATCACAACACCCATTTTTTCCATACAGTCTGCCATCGAGTGAATGTCATCCCCGGGTTTGCCTGAGAATTGGATCTCAGTAACCCCTTCCGATTGTGACGCTAGGGCGATCCATCGAATCATGTGACTCTTCGAAGGTGGTAGGCTCCAACTGATGTCTCCCGGATTCTCAAGGGCTGGAATAACTATCATATCTAGTCCATTAGAAACCTTTAGTTGAATCCTTTTATCTGGGCTACTGCCTAATCCATTCTCCAAAGTCCGACACTCCGTCCCATGACTCCCCCCTATGGTCGATAATACTCCTTTGTAGGGTTTCTTCCACCGATCCAGTCATCTTTACAAGATTGTTTCTCTGTAATAACCCGGGACTCAGACCCGGAAGAAGGATCGAAAGAGCCCGTGGAACCCTACCCGGATATACCTCGTTAACATGGCGAACTATGTTCGTTGTGCACGTGTTCGTGATGGTGTTGTACCATTCTGGATCAGTGCTCAGTTTGTTTGTCCTCCTGAGATATGACTCCAGCATCCTTCTTTCGTTACCAGGGCCCAAGACCACTGCCTCGAATAGATGAGTAACGGATTTTTTCCTACATCTCGTCCTTACTCCAATTATGTCCCTCTCTGTAGCCCATACGTAAATCAATTCATAACTCTTGAACATGCCTCTTATTGGGTGATATTTCTCCCCCTTCTCCCTCCTAACCTCTATTGAACAAGCTAATCTTGTCCCATCTTCCATTTCGAAACTCATGATTGTATGGGCCATCTGTCTACGAGATGGGTCAAAGTACTCCAAAACAAACCAAATCTTTGAAACCCGGTCAAGACTGACCTTCAAATCTATCCATTTTTCATCATAATCCCGTGTGCTCCTCCAGTTGAAATCTCTGACGTTCCTAATCGTGACTTCATCCCCCTCGAACTCAGCAGTGGCCATTTTCTCATTGTCATTCACCCAAGATCTTTCGTTGGAGGGCCTGAGCCTAATGTGCCTCACGATCAACCAACAGATTAGTATCAGAAACAGAATGGCCGGGGCTGCCAGAACTAGGCTAGTAATCCCCCCTGCCTCCACCATGGTAGTCCATGTCAGATATTACGAATGAATATTGGCGCGGCAGGGGAGATTCGAACTCCCGAGGTGAGACACCACTGGATTAGCAATCCAGCGCAATGGCCAGGCTATGCGACTGCCGCAGCATTTCCCCCACCTAATGCTCCTGCTTAAGAAGAACGGTTCTTTCACTCTTCCTCTGAACTGTAATCTGATGATTCCACTGGACCTACCAGTTCGGAAGGGAGCCTTGCCACGAACACTATTTCGTCAACATAGCCGGTTCTTTCTGAGTTGCGAAGCTCCATTATTCTAGTTCCCTTTGTGACCTTGCCCAGAGTCTCCTTTGTCTGGGCTGCTGCCATCCTAATCATCATGCCAGACCCTGTTAGCATGAACAACTGATCCCCTATGTCCGGAATTTGGCGAACACTGACTATCTGGTCCCCCTCTCTGAGGGACATCGTCCTAACTCCCTTTGTACCTCTGTTTGTCCTCCTATAGCCATCTCTCTCAAAGACTGGATCTCCATCTTCGCCTAACTCATCTTTGAGGGGGACCATTTCCCCCGAACCGAGCCTGCTTCTCTTCGCCATTCCATACTTGGAAATTGTTAGGACACTTGTATCGAAGTCGTCAGTCACAATCATTCCAATNACGCTGTCACCCTTGCTGAGTTTCATTCCAGAGACTCCTTGACTCACCCTTCCCTGCACTCTAACTACGAAAGTAGACATAGTCTCTCCAGTTTCAGGAGAAACCCTAGTTCTCTCTTCTGCTGGCATGAATCTGCAAGCATTCCCAAGAGCAGATACCAGAACGACGTGATCAGAATCAGTAGCTGGCCTCACTGTGACCAATGTGTCGCCTTCTCCGTCGGCGAATCTTAGTGCATACTTTCCATTTCTATTAATCCTGGAGTATTCCGATAGCCTGCTCTTCTTTATCCTACCATTGGAGGTGGCGAAGATGAGGTATTGCCCTTCTGGATTATCAATCAGCTCNCTATTCATTGGAAGTATCGAGATTACTTTCTCATCCTCACGAATACCGCTGAGTAGGTTCCTGATATGGGAACCTCTCCCATATCTGCTCGCAGATGGGGTTTCCCAAGCTCTGAGCCCATACACCCTCCCTTTGTCGGTGAAAATAAGGAGCCTGTCCTTTGAGAAGCAAGTGACAATCTTTGAGGGAGCATCTTCTTCCTTGGTTGCTACGCCCTTCAGGCCTTTCCCACCTCTATTCTGAAGTCTGAACGCCTCTACTGGCAGGTGGCGGATGTAGTTGTCTTGNGTCAAGGAAATCACAATCGCCTGCTCTGCAATCAGGTCCTCCCTATCCATAGACAGAGGAGCCGGATCAATCTTTGTCCTCCTATCATCTCCATGCCTTTCTACAAGTTCTTCCAACTCTGCGATTATAATTCCTAATCTTCTCTGCCTGCTTTCCAAAATGTCCTCATAGTCCACTATCGAATCCTCTAGTTTAGATAGCTCTTCAGAGACTTCCTTTACGTTCAACTTGGTTAACTGGTATAGTCGCCTCTCTGCTATTGCCTTAGCTTGCCTATCCGAGAAATCGAAACGCTTTATTTTTGGAAACTTCTCTTCCCCTCTTAGATATTGCTCGAAATGTTCACGAGAATCAGAACTCCTACCTACTTCAATTATCTCGCCCATCCTCCCCTGGGCTCTAATCAATCCCTCNAGAATATGGGCTCTAGCCCTAGCTTTATCCAAGTCGTGACTAGTCCTACGCTCGACTACTGACTCTCTGTGCCTGACATAGGTGTGCAGGATTGTTCTCAGATCAAGTTGTACCGGTTCACCTCTGAGAATCCCCATCATATTTGCCGAATAGGACTCCTGAAGTCTGCTAGACTGGTATAGTTGGTTTAGAACTGCATGCGCATCGGCGTTTTGCTTAATTTCAATTACCACCCTTATTCCTTCTTTACTGGACTCGTCCCGAATATCTCTAATCCCCTTGACTGCTTCCTTCTGAACTAAATCGGCGATCCCCTGTAGCATAGCTGCCTTCTTGACCTGGTAGGGAATTGAGTGCACTATCAGCCTTTTTCCGCCAGAGTCATCTATAACCTCAACATCTGACCTGATGTGGAATCTGCCATTTCCAGTCCTATACATGTCAACAATTCCATCAATNCCGTAGATGGTAGCTCCTGTTGGAAAATCCGGACCTTTGAGGTGATCCATATACTCCAACGCATCAATCTTTGGAGGATTGTCCANGCCAATCTTCCTATCTTGCTCAATTACTCTTCCGATGTGGAACTTGAGAGCGCTGACCACCTCGTTTAGGTTGTGGGGGGGGATCTTAGTGGCCATNCCTACAGCTATCCCGTCACTTCCGTTTAGAAGCAGATTCGGTAGCCTGGACGGAAGAACAGAGGGCTCCTTCTCGGTTTCATCGAAGTTTGGNTCCATGTCTATGGTATCTTTGTTTATGTCATCCAACATGTGCTGAGACAACCGATCGAGTCTGCTTTCTGTGTACCTCATTGCAGCAGGGGGGTCCCCGTCAATGGATCCGAAGTTTCCTTGCCCGTCAACCAATGGGTATCGGAGAGAGAAGTCTTGGGCCATCCTTACCATTGTGTCATATAGGGCCTGGTCCCCATGAGGGTGGAACTTCCCCATCACCTCCCCCACTGATCTTGCTGATTTGCTATACCCTTTGTCGTGGGTGTGCCCTGCTTNGTGCATCCCCCATAGGATCCTTCTATGAACGGGTTTCAGACCATCTCTAGCGTCTGGCAGGGCTCTGCCAATAATNACGCTCATGGCATAGTTGATGTAGCTCTCTTTCATCTCCTCTGAGATATCCCTTCTGAGTAAATCCTCCGCCATTGCATATCCCTCAAACGTCTAGTGCTGTNACTTTGTTAGCGTTCTTCTCAATGAATTCTCGACGATCTGGAACATCCTCACCCATGAGGACCGAGAAAAGAGAATCGGCCTCCTCCGCATCTTTGATTTCCACTTTCATCATAGTACGACCTTCTGGATCCATCGTAGTCTCCCAGAGTTGCTCGGCATTCATTTCTCCTAGTCCCTTGTACCTCTGAACATCTATCTTCGAAGTGGGGGACTCTTTCTGCAGCCTTTTAATGGCATCATCCCTGTCCTTTTCGCTATGCACCCACTCGGTGTGCTTCCCCCGGGATACAGAAAAAAGTGGGGGAGCAGCGATGAAAACGTTTCCGTTAATTATGGCTCTTCGCATGAAACGCCACATGAAGGTGAGGATCAGAGTCCTGATGTGAGCTCCGTCTATGTCGGCATCAGTCATAATGATGATCTTGCCATATCTCAACTTCTCTGGATCGAAAGCACCTTCGTCTTCCTCTTCATTTCCNACTCCAGCCCCTAGTGCTCTGACCATTCTCTGAATCTGCTCATTGTTGAATACCTTCGTGAGGTTTCTCTGCTGTCTCTCGACGTTGAGGATTTTCCCTCTCAGGGGTAGGATGGCCTGAGTCCTCCTATCCCTGCCCATTTTGGCAGATCCTCCAGCGCTCTCCCCTTCGACGATGTAAATCTCACATTCTTCGGGATCCTTCGATTGGCAGTCGGCAAGCTGGCCGGGTAGTCCACCTCCTTCTAACACCCCCTTTCTTCTTGTTAGGTCTCTTGCTTTCCTAGCTGCCTCCCTAGCCTTACTAGCTAAGACTGCCTTCTCTACAATCGATTTAGCCACCGACGGGTTCTCTTCAAAATAATCTCCAAGACGCTCATTTACTATTTGTTCAACAATACCTGCTACTTCGCTGGTTACAAGTTTTGACTTCGTTTGAGCATTGAATGAAGGGTCAGGATGTTTTATTGACACCACTGCAGACAATCCCTCTCTAATGTCATCACCAGATAGGCTGTTGACGTTCTTCAGAAGGCTTCTTGATTGTGCATAGGAGTTTATTGTCCTGGTTAGCGAGCTCTTTAGGCCTGAGAGATGCGTACCGCCATCTGAATTGTGGATTATGTTGGTGAAGCAGTGCACCGACTCTGAGTAGGCATCAGTCCATTGTAGCGCGACCTCAACATGCACCTCCCCCTTGTCCCCTTGCTTCGAACCCAAGATATGTAGTACTCCTTCGTGAATTACTTCTTTGTTCTTGTTCATTGACTGTACGTATTCACTTAGCCCACCATCATACTTGTGCTCTATTTCCACGTCTTCTTCTGCTCGAAAATCTCTCAGGAAAATTTGGAGTCCAGCGTTTAGGAAAGCAGTCCTTCTTAGTCGTGTGTTAATCTGCTCGAAATCGAACTCTGTGATATCACTGAAAATTGTCAAGTCGGGTTTAAAATTGATAATTGTACCTGTAATTTCNGATTTTCCCACCGATTTTAGCACAGCCTTCCTTTCCCCTTTGGAGTATTCCTGCTTCCACTCCTTTCCATCTCTATGTATGGTCATAACTAGTTTCTCAGATACCGCATTTACTGCACTGACTCCAACTCCGTGAAGTCCACCTGCCACCTTGTAGGCCTCGTTGTCGAACTTTCCGCCTGCATGCAGCTTAGTCATAATTACTTCAGCTGCGCTAACTCCTTCTTCCGGATGCTTATCCACTGGAATTCCTCTTCCATGATCGACAACTGTCACAGAACCATCTTTTTCCAGATTCACCTCCACCGTTGGGTTGAATCCTGCCAGATGCTCATCAACTGCGTTATCCACAACTTCCCATATACAGTGGTGCAGGGCAGATCCATCATGTGGATCGCCCAGGTACATTCCAGGACGCTTCCTGACTGCTTCCAGACCTTCCAGGACCTGGATGCTTTCTGCATCATAGTCCTCTGACATTTTTTTCCTCTCGTTGAGGGTTCCCTAAGGGAACCCTCAAACTACATCACCCATCTTATGGAAAGGAGGCATATCAACCCTCCTTCTCTAATGGGTCTCTGAGGCCCATTTTTGCCAAAAAACGAATTTTCACACAAAACTGTCAAGCTATTGACTCGACACGATTAAACAGGCCACTTCAATCGCCCAAAGGATGGAAAAGCCCCTGGTCTGCATCACTCTGAGGGGCCGCACTGTCGAAGAAATGGTTAATGACGCTTCAAAGGCGGAGATTTCCGAGGCTGACATCGTTGAAGTGAGGATCGATCATCTATGGACTATAGAGGAGAAGATTCGTTCTTCGAACGATTCTGGAAACTCCGAAAAGGAAGAATTCGAGGTCGATATAAGCCAGATCGATTTCAACGAACTCGACTATGAAGAGGCAATTGAGAATATTTCGTCCTCCATTTCGTTACCTCTGATGTTCACCTGTAGGCCTCAGAGCCAAGGGGGTCATTTCCCAGGATCTGAAGCCGAAAGAATGGAAGTCCTTAGGAAAGCAATTTCTACCAAACCAGATTGGATAGACCTCGAAATTGAAATTCCCAAAGAAAACAGGGATGAATTGTCACAAATGGCCGGAAAAGAGACCAAAGTGATTGCCTCCATGCACCCCAAAGAGGGAATTCCGCACCAATCGGAAATCACTCAAGATATATTGGACGCTATAGGCTCGGGAGATGTCGTAAAGGCGTGTTACAACATCAAAGATAAGAAAGAGGCACTAAGGATATTTGGAGCAGCATTGGATTTGGCCTCAAATGATGCAAATTTTGCATTGATGGGTCTTGGCCCTGGCGGCGACTGGACAAGGATACACGCCCCAATATTGGGTCAGCACATTGTTTTCGCAACTACTGAGTCCGGTTGGCATTTAGCCCAGCAGGGAAGGATTAACGCTTCAGACCTGATGACTGCATGGGAATTATTGGAATATTGCTAGACATCGTCCCTAAGATAAGGAACTTCGGCAATACCCCCCATCTCTTCTTCTTTGGAGTATGAGTGGTACTTCCAGTGCAAGAGGAGTGGAATAATAATGCAAGAAAGAGGCAATGATCCTACGAGGAAGTAAGCGGTAACTTTAGGCAGCGTTCGCCTGTCTTCAACATCAATCAATACTTCTACGCTCATATTCCCGGATGGAAGGCTGTCCCCCGGCCTACTGTTGTTCCAGTTGTCTAATACCAAATAGAATACTTTGTCTTCTGGTGGAGAAAACCCAGCAAATGTCCATGAAGAACCCGAGGAATCGATAGCCACCGAGAACTCTTGGTAAGTTACCGACTCGTAGGCATGAGTATCTCTGAATGGAATCCAGGTAAACAGGTCCCTATACTCCATAGGCACTTCTTGAAACGCTTCCAAGTCACAAATCACGCCCCATGTATCGCCCCCTTCTCTACATGAATAGTCAGCATTGTAAACTCCAAAATCAGACTCAGTAAGTAAGTAAACATCTCCTTGGGTCTCGAAGTCTATACAGAACGAATATCTTTTTCCAGGCTCCAAGACCATCGAAATGTAAGTCGCAGTTCCGTTATCTACCCTAACTCCGGGGAATCCAGACCAAGCTCCACCTGACCACTCGGTGCTCAAATCTCTATCAAGTGCCCGATGAACGGGCCCACCATCTCTATCATCATCATTGGATTCAAACAGGGTCCCAAACTTAGTGGAACCAACCGAAAGATAATCCCTTGGATCGTAGCCATCCCCCCAATCACTGCTTGGAGGGACATCACAAGAAATCGCTTGAGAACTAGCTATTGGGGATGCCAGAATTGCCGAAGAAAATACCATGACTAGTAGGAATTGAGTCCCCATCCCAATCCTAATCAAATTGAGTATGGACCCCACTATCTCCGCCTCGTCCTTATCGGTCTAACGTAACCCGACTCCTTATTCGTTCTCTGATCAGCAGTCAGATATTTTGGTTGTGGTGGCGGAGAGTGCTGATCCATCCCTGGAAGCCCACCCTCAGCCTCTACCTCGTCCACATCGTAATTCTTCACCATTTCCATGGCATCAAGCTCTTCATCGTCCCTCTCCCTCATTATCATCCATCCAAGAGCAGCAACAATTACCACAAGGAAAAGAAGACCAGCGCTTTCTCTTCCAGGGACTAAGTCTGAGATGGTCAGATCAGAGAGGGTCTTTGGAGGAATGGTGTCTTGAACGGAAAGGACGGTTACTACGAAGTCCCGGGTAGAGCATACTCGCAAGCCATCACAAACAGTAATCGAAATTCTGACCTCACCAGGCTCTTCCCATGTTTGATTTTCTTCCACCCAGTCATTCCTTGAATTTCCATCGCATCCATTCTGAGTTGTACAGTCTCGATCGAAGAAAACATCGATGTCCCAAAGGATTTCCAACTCATCTGATAGGTTGACATCCATATCGTTCGTAGGGTTGCCATCCCCGTCACTGTCGAATTCAGCATCATTGTCCATCCAAGCGATCAATCCGGATTCTAGATCCGAATCAGTTGCCATCCCAGAAAGGTTGACAATTTCCCCAACAATAACATAATCGGACTCAGATTGAAGAGGGTCTGATGTTGTAATCTTAGGGGCCGCGGAAACAATAATCTTCATCTCAGTCGAATTCGCTTCTCCCCCTCCAAAACTGTCCACAACTGTTAGCCTGACCAAGTATTCTCCAGCCCTTTCGAAACTATGCCATACAACCGGACCTTTGGCAGGCGGGCTAGCATCTCCAAAGTCCCAGATCCAATCGACAATCCCTCCCCAATCAGGGTCCTCCCTATCAACAGAGAATTTTTCATTGAATCTGGGATCAGCGTCATTGCTTCCACTACCATCAAACCTGATCAGATTTCCCGGAGCAACAAAAGCACCCCCCTCGGAAGTCCAGGGGACCTTCCATGTCACTCTTGAATCCCAGTCAGGAATCTCACTCATCAGGCCCATTTCATTGCTAGGACAGCTAAATGATATTACAGGTTTAGGAATTGGATTCTTTATCGAGATAAGATATGTCTTAGGCGCTGAATCTAATCCCATTTCATCTCGAACTACTAGGCTCACACTGAATAGTCCAGGCTCTGAAAAGGTTCTACTGACTGAAGATGTATTTTCTATTGTCCCTTCCCTGTCGGAAAAGCTCCATATGTGATTCAAATCGGAGGAATCGCCATCTGGATCGAATGATGAGCTATTGAAGATGTATGCATCACCGATTTCACCATCCTGAGGACGCTCGAAAATAGCTACAGGTCGTTGGTTGGTAACTTCGATTTTCAAGATCGCACTAGTAGAATTGCCATCGTCATCAGTAACCTCCAATGTCACGTTCTTTATTCCCGGGGCCCTCCAACTGACTTTAGGCGTAGATTCAAAGGAGCTAGTTGTGGAGAAGTCCGAAGTAAGTGTAACTTCCTCTCCAATGCTGATTCCCTCTTCAAATATCCATCTATATTCGACAATCGCCCCATCATCGTCTGTGAAAACTTCAGGCATCTGCAAGGGTGTTACTGCGAACACCTGCAATTCATCGGAGAAGATCTGCCTAGGCGCCCTATTCATTACCCTGATTTCAATAGCATGCTCCGAGATTTGACGCCCGTCACTAACTTCCAGCTTCATTGGATAAATAGTTCCATCTGCACTCCCGTCAATCCACATATGTCCCGATTCAAACAGCCCTGTTCCGGAATCTGCCGATCCATCACCCCAGTCCCAAAAGAAAAACAATTGTTCCACTGGTACATTATCTGTTGTTCCAAAGGCAGAGAATTGAACCCTCTGATTTGTCTGAATTACTAGCTCGTCAACTATTGCTAGGCCATCTATAGAAACTTCTGGAACCGGAGAAGAATTATCATTCACGGATATGTTCCACGATATCGAATCAGAAAAGTAACCACCTTGATCCTCAACCACTAGGGTGATGAAAAAGCTCCCTTCGGTTTTGTATGAATGAATAGGATTCTTCAGACTTGAAGAGCTCCCATCACCAAAAGTCCAGATGTATGAGTTTGGAGTATCGTTGTGCCCAAAAGAACCGTTTTCAACTCCAAATCCCCAGGAGTCATATCCGCCTCCGTAATAGTAAGTAGGAAGCCATGTTTCAGTATAATTTGAAGAAACTGTCCCAGAACCTACAGGCTTCATATTGTATAGCTGAATGGGAAGTGATTGTGCAATATCTTGCAATTCGCCAGTAATGTCCAACACCCTTACAGTAAATGACCATTGGTCTGAAAGTTTGGGACTAAACCACATAGGCCTGAACTCCGATTGGGAATTCCCGACAGATATCATGAATTCTAAAGAATCTATTAGGGTATTGTTTGAATATGCTGAAAACTCAACAGAAAGCGCCTGTAGAAAGGCACTAGAACTTATGCTGATCCCAATTTCTACGCTATCGTCCATCAAGTCGCCATCTCTATCGAAACCTTCCAAGTAGTCTATTGAGACTTGAGCCGGACTTGTTACTAGGCTGGCACTAATAGTGAATGATCCAGATGGGTAGTTGCCACTAGGAAGCACCCCACAATTTGCAAAATCAAAGTCACAGTCATCAACTAGGGAGTTGTACCACACTAGAATCCAAACTTCGGACGAAGTATTCCCAAATCCAGGAACGAGAGCAGTCCCTCTTCCGTCTTCAGAATCGACCCTCAACCTATCCATATTCCAAGCTCCGGTAGACGAATCTTTAGAGAGAATTGCTCCTTCAAAGCCAAATCTGTCAGGCTGGACCAGTATGCTCAATGGATCCCCATTTCCATCGGAAAACCTGAATGATTTGAGCCCCCATCCTTCAATAGTATGGCCTGGAGATTGCCAAACTTCGGTAGACCACTGATCGTTTGAGTTGGTCGGAAGAGCCTTGCAGAAACCCCCTGAAGTGCAGTCTTCTTGAAGATTAATCTCACTGAAACCAAACGCCCCCTGAGGGCTGTCCAGTGTCACGGCCGCACTGAAGTTTGCAAACAATTCACTCATCGTGCTTCCTATGGGGGTGGATCCCTGCCCGGGATTTCTTGCCAAGTTCTCGATGCCAATTCCCCCGAGAGCAGGGCTAGAAATTAGTTGTCTTACCGAAGAAGCACCGCCTAACTTTTCAGACAGATAATTTACAAAAAGGAAACTAGAACCCCTGTCCGAGGACCTTCCATCCCACCATCTTAGACTGGTGCTAGTGTTCGATGTCCATGAGTTGACATCTGTCACAAGTTCGGAGTTTTCACCATAACTAAGATACTCGGACATCCCTGCCGCACCTTCATTTATCCAGATGTATTCAAATGGATCAAACTCGTAGTGGATTAATTTCTCCAGCTCATGAGCTAGAACTATATTCCTATCTGAAAGATCATCAACATCAATGAAAATCACCTCCCTCGAAGAAGAGAGTCCGGATTCAAAACTTCCTCCAGAACCTCCTGGACCGTCTAAGGAGAGAATAACAATCTCTACTTGGCAGTTCAAGTCAATATCCGGTACATTGCCGAAATAATTGGTGCTTGTTGGAAAAATAATCGACTCCCAGTTTGCTGCGATATCGTTGATAATTGTGGAAGAAACAACTTGCCCATCTTCCACAAATATGGCAGAATTAGGTGATATTTTATCTACAGTGGCTTCGATGACACCATCGGCAGTGGAAATGTTGTCCGAATCCCCAACGGACCAGGTGTTCTGGCAACTCCTGTTTTGACTTCCTATTCCAATTTCCCCCACCACTAGGGACGAAATTGGAGCCGAAAGGACAACAAGAATAGAAAAAAAAGCAAAGATGGCATCGACAGTCGAGTTTTTCATAGCACGACCGTCCATTTTATCGCCCTGTTCGGTGGTATGACTCAAACTGTTCAAGGATTTATTTTAACACCGATGGAGCATCGTTCGTACATGGCGGCGCGTTTGGGCATCAGAATAACACCGCTGGCCCTGCTTTTTCTTATTTTCACATATCCTCTGTCCATTGCAGAAAATTCTGGAGAAGTTGAGAACAGGAGAATGGAGGTTCTGGAAATTGCCCCCCATGACCCTACATCATTCACCCAAGGTCTCGAGATATGGAATGGTTCGCTAATCGAGAGCTCAGGACTATATGGGAATTCAAGAATCAGCGAAATCAATTTGAGGACAGGAGATGTAATCAGAAATTTATCCATCGACGACTCTTTATTTGCCGAGGGAATTACCGTCAGAAACGACACAATGATAATGCTAACTTGGAAATCAGAAATTGCACTTGAGATAAATTTGCAGGACTTTACTATTGTTGGAAACCACTCTTATGAGGGACAGGGCTGGGGAATTTGCTACAACGGGGAACACTACGTGATGTCAAACGGATCATCTTTCCTAACATTCAGAGATCCAGATTCCTTCGAAATTAGCCATTCTGTTCAAGTCACACTAGAAGGGGCAGAAGTGGACAGATTGAACGAATTGGAGTGTGTAGGGGGTACCATTTATGCAAATGTCTGGTTGGATCAAGTAATTCTAGCAATTAACTCTAGCTCCGGACACGTAGAGTTCTCCGCATCCGCTGAAAAACTATCTGAAGAACAGGGTACAAACTCGAACGATGTACTAAACGGAATCGCCTATGATGAATCTGAAGAGGCCTTTTGGATTACTGGAAAGAATTGGACTGAAATATACTTGGTAGATTTCCATCCCATTGGTGAAAATATTACTTCAACTGCTAGCCCTTCTGGAAATTATATTTTTTACATTCTGACAGGAATTGTTGCTTTCTCGATTTCTTACTCAATAATCCAAAGGAAAAAAGATCCTGAAACGCCCAACTTCAAGGACCACCACCAGTAGGCATCATTATGGCACATGAAGATGACTCTGGAGGAATTGATTTCGAGTATTTCTTAGAAGACATGTCATACGAACCTTCCACCAGGATTGCCGGGGCGGTCATGATAATTGTTGGGAGTATCATGGGAGCCCAACTAGGGGTCTTACTCATTTCAGCCACTCCAGATGAAATCCTTTCCGGAAATCTCGATTCCTCGGAAGACTTTTCTGACGTTAACGGAATTGTAAACTCGGCCCTTGAAGGCAATAACTCGGGAGGAGGGCCCATGGAAGGGGTAAGAGTAAGGCTCCTTTCCGAAGAAGGAGCGATTACGGGCAAGGAGACAGTCACAGACTCTAATGGCAGGTTCTCCATTCCAGAAGTAAACAGAAAACCATTCCTTTTATCATTCACGCACCCAGGAAACAATACTACAAAGTACTATTTTATTCCCGGAGATAACGCACAGATAGTTATAACAATGTCTCCAGGAAACGGTGAGAACGTTATTGACGCTAGAGGGGAAAGCTACCTCTCTCAATCCGTCCTAATTTCTACTGCAATAGCATTCCTTACTTTTCTACTGGGCCTAGCTGGTGTTTTCGGTGGAATTGAGGCTTATCGGGGGAATAACTATCGTAGGTCCTGGTGGCTATCATTCCTAGGTCTGTGGAGCAGAGGAATGATTTTCATAGGCCCACTTCTGATTTTGGTTGGAATGAGCCTGGTTACGCTTTCGAAGGAACAGTTTTCTGGAGACCACATTGAGGATTCAGGGGCATAGCATGTTTCTTTTCTCCATTGAGGGCGGGGACGGGAGCGGTAAAGGCCTAGCAACCAAGATTGTCTCAGAGGTGCTTGAATCTGAGTTCTGCTTTACTTCAGTCGAGTCAACCAGTGAGCCTAGAAGGAACCACCCACTAGGGAGGCTTGCCATTGACTCAGTAAGGGAGAAATCTATGTCTCCTGAGCAGGAGGCCGGTCTTTTCGCCGCAGATAGGCTCGATCATTCACACGGCTGGGTTCTTCCACGCCTTGAAGAGGGCAGGGCAGTTGTAAGTGAGAGAAATATCCACTCTTCACTCGTCTATCAGGGAATTGTTGGGGGAATTGGAGTAGAAAAGACGACTCAAATGAATTCTGCAGCACTGATTCCTGATTTATGTATCTGGGTCGATTGCGATCCGGATATTGCATTAAACCGAATTAACACAGAGACCCTCAGGGGACTTTCAAACAAGGAAGAGTACTTTGAGACATCTGAGCTCCAGAAACGTATCAGAGAAGGTTACAAGATTATTTTCTCAGGCGAGGAAGAACTACCTACCCCGTTTGACATGGGGGCTATTGTTGGACCAATACTAAATGAGTCTACTCAGGAAAACTTCAGAAAACTACTGAAGGATCACATTCGATCATTCATGCACAGAAGGCCAAATCCAATAAATGTCAGTATGGAAAAGGTGGACCAATTACAACTGCATTCGATAGTTTCCAAGTCAGAGGGTCAGAGCACGCTATCTGGAATAGGTGTTGGTCCTGCTAAGAGAAGGTCAGACTGGTTGGATCAAAGACCTCCTTGGAGAGTCCTCAAATCAGCTCAAGAACTCCACAATAATGCATTGTCTTCAATGAAAACTTCGGAACTAAAAGGGTTCGATCAATTTCCAAAGAATATCCTAAATCACTCAATGTCTTCAGTTTGCGGGACTCTGTCTCTTGTGGACTCTGCGGATATCTCAGAACTCAGATCTGCAATGGGCCCCGTTCGATGTGTCTCCTTGAGGCATACTCAGAGAATTGTGAGATTCCTAACAAACTCTGGTTGGATATCCCAGAGAAAGACTCTGATGGGGAGGGAAGCTCCGAAGTCCCAACTAAGGGATGACGTATTTCCATTCGGCAGATTGGTCCTAGCAATTTGGCCACTTCGAAGGGCAATAAATAGGTGGCAATCAGAAAATCCCAAGACTCACTTGCGCTTCTGCATAGGCCAGATAATCAAGTCGGGTAGTCACAAAAGCGATCTCATTGACACCATAGGCCGACTCTCAATCCTTGGAACCGGATCGAAGAATTCTGCCCCAAAGAATATTCAAGATCTCGCAGACTGGTGGGTAGGAGAATGATTACCTCTCAACTAGTCTAGAACCCCTTGGTAGCTCAACATCCTGCGGCCCAGTAAAGAAATTTGGTTTGGCGGAGAAAGCGGAGCAGAACCACCAGCCAATGACAAACCCAGAACCGAAGCCAGTAACTATTCTTAGAGGGTTGTTGGACTCATAGCTAAGAAGTAACTGAGAGAATCCATCTACGCCCATAGGAGCCAAACCAATTGCCAGAATCGCACATACCGAAAAAAGCCTCAAGTCCCTTTCATAAATCCCTTCGATCCACTCATCTGGGAAAACCGAGAGGAAAGTATCCCTTATCGTCCATCTATTGAATCCCCTGAAGAAGAAAAACAGACATCCTATCGAGAATCCAAAGAAAATTCCAACATCTCTAGTACATACTGGCATCTGGTTCCCATTTATTTCCCATGACCTCTCATGCTTCTGATGACAGTTTATATCTCCGAAACCATAGACGAAAGCCCACAATGGGTTCAATTCCATCCAAGCGAATTCTCCACCATGTAAATTTTGGTTATGCCCTATGTTTGAATTCTCACTGTGATTTTTGTTGCCCCAGCTATCTCCATACATGTAATCAATTGCATTTGCTCTTCCAGAGAGTTCTGGAACCGAGTCAGCTGGGAGTGCAAGAGGGGCAAGGAAACAAAGGACAAGATAAGTAGCTGCAACACCGCCTAGAATCTTGGAAGTCCTCGATTCCTGATCTCTATTATCAAGGCCATTCTTCAGCGACATGTCCTCATTTTATCCCGGAAAGAGGCCATACATAGACTTCACTAACAAGACTCTTTCCCTAATCACTAATTTTCATTTCTACGAATAAATTGGGACCCCTTCACAACACGCCTCGACTACTCTGAGACAGCGAGGGCACTCCATGTGCTGCCTCATTGGAACGGCCCTACCTTTGAAACCACATTGACACGATATATCCTGACAATAATCAGTATCCACGAACAATCGTTCCAATGGAGGCTCAAATCTGTTTCGCTAAATTAGGCCTCTAGTGTCTCTAGTTTACTGGTAAGTATTGCAACCAGCCATTCATGTAGTGACTGACTCCCCATCTCTGACAAAGTTGAGTTCAGAAAGGCGGCAATTAGCGCCTTTTTGGCATCCTGACTGCTAAAACCCCGCGACTCTAGGTAGAATAGCTGATCCTCGTCTATTGGCCCGTTTGCTGTCCCATGGCCACAACCAATAACATCGTGCTCCATAACCTCAAGCTCCGGTATCGAGTCGGCTTCTGCTCTCTCTGATAGCAAAAGGTTGTGGAAAATCTGTCCAGCGTCAGCACCAATTGAGCCATGGCTTACTCTCAACATCCCTGTTCCAATAGTCCTACTATTTCCTCCGCACGCAGAATGCCACGATAATCTGCTGAAGGTTTGAGGGGCATCGTGGTGAATCTCAACGTGGTGATCCAAGTGCATTGATTCTGCTGATAGGATGGAACCCAGGATCCTGATATTCCCCCCAATATCAGTCATTCTGAATCTTAGGTCAGCCTTTGTTTGCTCGGAACCGGATGATACGGTGCCCGCTCTTACTTGTGAGTCCTTTCCAATTTGAATAGAATCTGACCTTAGGACGGTACCTCTTTCTTGTAGGCATAGGACCACTTCGTTGAATATTGCACCATCATTAATTCTCCCACTTCTTTGGAGTCCGAACCACTCGCTTGATCCAGAAATCCTGGTTACTAACTCAATATTTGACATGGCACCTACATCTAGATGTATGTGGGCCGCAGAAGACCCATTCCCAGGAGTAATGTCTAGAACCACAGGCTTGTCAGAATTGTAACTCTTTTCTATTTCCAAAGTCCATCTTGAGTCTATCGAAGAGGCATCAAGGAAGGTATTGGTTAATTCGTCCCCAAAAAATAGATCGGAACCCTCGATACCATTTCTAAGACTAATTCCTTCAGAAACTTCTGAACCATCGATATGGGACAAACTAAGAATCGGCTTCCCCATTTCTGGAATTTCTTCAATTTTTCCGGATGGATGGACCCTTTTCCAAGGAGTGTATCTCCAAAGGTGTTCTGACCTACCAGGATTTCCTAGCCTGCGGTATCTTGATGCTGAGTCCATCATCATTCCTCAGCCAATACTACCTTCCATTTCCAATGCCATTAGCTGATTCAACTCAACAGCATATTCCATCGGTAGTTCTCTCGTGAAAGGTTCGAAGAAACCATTCACTATCATTGCGAGAGCTTCTTCTTCTGAGTGCCCCCTGCTCATTAGATAGAATAATTGCTCATCGCTGACTTTGGAGACACTAGCTTCGTGCTCACATCTCGCAGTAGGATTTGCGACCTCCATTGTGGGATATGTGTCAGATCTGCTGTTTTCATCTAATAATAGTGCATCACATACAACATTGAGCTTACAGTTCTCTGCTTTCGGAGAGACCGTCACCATCCCCCTGTAGGACCCCCTTCCCCCATTCTTGCTGATGCTTTTTGATAGGATCTTACTAGTTGTGTTTGATGCTAGGTGATGTATCTTTGCCCCAGCATCTTGATGTTGACCATCTCCCGAATAAGCCACTGAGATTACCTCAGCATGACTCCCTTCTCCTTTCAGGATTACAGCCGGATACTTCATTGTCAACTTGCTTCCTATGTTTCCATCAACCCACTCAATTTTTGCATTTTCATGAGCTATCCCTCTCTTAGTCACTAGATTATAGACGTTAGAGCTCCAGTTCTGAATAGTTGAATATCTGATGTGGGATCCCGGCAAAGCTACGAGCTCCACTACCGCGGAGTGCAATGAGTCGGTGGAATATGTCGGTGCAGTGCATCCTTCTACATAGTGAATGCTGCTCCCCTCATCCGCAATAATCAGGGTCCTCTCAAATTGCCCCATGTTCTTGGCATTGATTCTGAAGTACGCTTGTACAGGCATCTCCACTTGAACTCCCTTTGGCACGTAAATGAAAGAACCTCCTGACCATACAGCCGTGTTTAGGGCTGCAAATTTGTTGTCAGTGTGGGGAACTACTGAGCAGAACCATTTCCTAACTATTTCCGGATATTCCCTCAATCCGCTGTCCATATCTAGGAATATAACTCCTTGATCCTGCAGATCCTCCCTAATGCTGTGATAAACCGCCTCGGATTCGTACTGTGCAGTAACTCCCGAGAGCCACTTTTGTTCGGCTTCAGGAATTCCCAACCTTTCGAAAGTATTTCTGATGTCTTCTGGGACATCCTCCCAGTCCTTTTCCGTTGATTCCGATGATCTTAGGTAATAGCAAATGTTGTCGAAGTCAATTTCTTCGAGCATATGGGTATTCCCCCATGTTGGCATGGGTCTATCGGAAAAGTGTTTGAATGCCTTCACCCTAAATTCTGTCATCCAATCTGGCTCTTCCTTTAGCTCAGAAATTCTCCTTACTACCTCTTCCGAAAGCCCAAAGTCAAACCTTACCGTAGATTCCTCAGGGTCATGCCATCCAGCCGAATAATCTCCTACAGCTTCTCTCGCTTCTGAATTCTCTCCCACTAAATCACCTCACTTATCACTCAACCATTCGTAACCCTGGTCCTCTAGCTTTGTTGCTAGCTCTGCCCCTCCAGACTCAACTATCTTACCACCCATTAGTACGTGAACTCTGTCTGGTTGGACATGTTCTAGAATTCTGGAGTAGTGAGTAATTATTAGGGCTCCTGAACCAGTCCCCCTGATTGCAGAATTAACTCCCTCTGAGACGGTTCTAATGCCATCTATGTCCAGGCCACTGTCAGTCTCATCTAACACTGCCAGTTTGGGTTTTAGAAGCATCATCTGTAGGATTTCAAAACGCTTCTTCTCCCCGCCACTGAAACCATCATTTACATATCTGCCAAGAAAGCTCTTTGGAATGTCCAGTGAATCCATAGCCGAGCTAAGGGCGCTCCTGAAATCTGAAACCTTTGCCCCCTCGTCTCCCCTTATGCTCGCTACTGATTTCCTGAGAAAGTTTCCTACTTGGAGTCCTGGAACTGCTTGAGGATACTGGAAAGACAGGAAAATCCCTTCTCTGGCCCTTTCCCAAGCTTCCATCTCAAGGACGCTTTTTCCTTCTAGAAGCACTTCCCCTTCTTCCACATCGAAGTCAGGATGCCCCATTATCACGTTGGCAGTAGTAGTCTTTCCACTTCCGTTCCTACCCATTATTGCGTGAATCTCTCCAGCACCAATCTCTAGGTCTATTCCTTTCAGAATTTCATTACCTTCAATTCCGGCTCTGAGCCCCTTTATTTCCAACAAGGGTCTTTCTCCAGCCATATTCTCACACTCCCGGATGCAAATCATCCTTTCAATCCCTTCTCTTTGTAGATTACCCTATAATGTGTAATGCATTGCACAAATCATGCCACCTACAAGTGGAAATCGACCCGATCCATTGGCAGATGACTTGGAAGACTCGTACAGGTCCCAAATCAAGGAAATAATTGCTAGTGAATCAAACAGACTAACCTCCGAGAGAACTGACCCCGAGGAGGAAGCTCGTTTACTCTCCCTCTCTCTAATGGACTTGTATAACTCTGGAGAAGATCTCGTCCCAGCTCTCATGTCAAGACTCGGTCCAGTGAGGGCTGCGTTAGATGGCCATGGCGGAGGCTTGGTAATTTCAAAAATCAATCTTGAGGAGAATAATCAAGGGAAAAAATCACTATCCTTGGTCCTAGACTTGGATGGTGCTTGTGTTTCATGCGGAGCTGCTCCGGGCACTTTGAAAGGAATCCAAGACGACCTATTGGTGGATGAACAAGTATCATCGGTTCGATTCAGCAAATCTATGCTCGAATGGTTCGACGAACTCCAGAGAGATTTTGTCATGACTCACGGAGGAGTCACATTCGTTTGAGAATCTTCGTTGAAAGCTCTGAGATCGCTCTTCCGGAGAAACCGAGTACTGTGACTTCTTCACCTTGGATTATCTTTGAGATTCTGCCGGCTTCCCCAGCAAAGTCATACCCCCCAGCCTTCCCGAACCAAGATCTACTTGAAATCAAGTATTCCATAAGGCCCTCATTTATTTCATCGAATTCAACAATTGAGAAATCTGTCCAGGATCTTGCAAACCACCCATTATTCATTACAAGCCCCTGCCCATCCCTCTCAAGAATTGTAGTAGAACTCCACACTTTGTGCCTCTTTCCAGATAGTCTGATTAATGCAGAAGCCGCCAAGACTTCGTCCTTCGGCTTCCCCAATGCTACAAGATAATCATCTGGGTCCTCTACCAATGTGTCCGAGACTATGATTGCCCTAGGTGAATCCAATATCCCATCATAAGAAAATATTGAAGCTGCTTCAGCCTTTTTTATGCATGCTTCTTGAACTTGGGTGCTAACTTCCACTCCTGAAGTGGGCTCCGGCTCATCATGCTTCAGCTCACAGAAGCAAACTCCTATTTCCGAGTCTTTGAACAATTCAGAGATGATTGCCCGTCTCCTGGTTGAGGCGGAGGCAAGCAAGATAGATGACATGTTTCAGACTCATGGGCCAACTATTGAACCACAAATGGGGCATTTTGTTGAGGTCATCGAAGAATCGGTAACTATTCTGCTGCCACAAGATGGGCAAACTAGCTGATTTCCAGCAATTTGCAGTGGATTCAGATTTTCCTCCAGTCTAGGAATCCCTTGCGAATCAATTTGAATTTCCAGCCCTTCGGTTTCTTCGGCTTTCATAGTCCTTCTCTCCCTCCTGGCCCGCCTCCCCCCTGCTCCTTCAGAGGAACCGCCAGTAATTTCTTCAGGCTTATTTTCAACCATCTCAATTTCGTCCATACCCACTGAAAGGTCTGAGTCGCCAACGAGGTCCACCACGTCATCCTCCATCATGACGTTGGATTCATCTTCGCCAACTCTTTTCCTCCCAGCCCACCTGATACCTTGAATTGACATTGATGTCAACGTCACCGCTCCAAGAAGAAGTACGGAGAATGCAACCCCAATCAGTAGAATCTCAAAGCTTCCCTTGTCAAGGCCAAGAGAGGATCTCAATTGATCGGATAAATCAGCACTCCCCCCATGGCTCCCATCGTCAATCAGCGTCCTAAACTGCCACCCATTTGAGCTAGAAGATACGATTAGAGTCTCACTCGACTTATCAGAACGGTCAATAGAGTTGAATTGGCCCTGCACAATGGCATCAGATAGCCCTATCCAACCCTGTTCCACGTCAATTAGGCCATATTCCACCTGTGGTCCGTTGGGACCGACACGATCGAAAATAACCTGTACCCCTCTATCCGTCTCCGCAACTCCAATTCCTGCTAGTCCTCTTGCTGGCAATCTAACAAAACCTCCTTCTTCGTAACGAAAATTGGAGTCCGTAACAAATGCCACTAGCTCTGAACTCTGTGGCTCCCCCTCCCTCCATAATGAAACCAACCACTCTTCCTTATCTTCTATGACAACGGTGAGGCTCGGAAGAGCTGCATAATCCCCTACGGCTTTCTTGTAAGTCCAAGTCTCCCATTCTAACTTCCCATGAGAGTACCAAACACCTAAACGGTCATCGCCGGTTGTATCGTTTCTAACCGTCTGGAAAAGGATGTGAGCCTGATCACGGCCAAATTCTACTGAAAGAGGGTAGGACTGAGCTGGATCAGCTTCTATGTCTGCAATAACATCTGGTTTTAGTGTCCAGTCGGAAGAAGAAACGGGAGATTCCGAATGGAGGAGGAAGATGTTTGTAACGTCTTCCAAGCTACCTCCGCCGAATACGTCTCTGTGATAGCCTGAGACTAAAATCTCCCCATCTCTGACATCAGAATCAATCCCCCAGTACTTTCCGTCTGAAAGAGGAATTCCGGGCATCAAGTCCTGGACTGGGGTCATTCTGCATTCTGAATCCACGGTGGAGTAACTTACTGTTTGCATTAGGAACCCGTTATCGTCCAGATACCTTCTGGTCCATACTAATTGAGCAATCCCATCTTCGTTTCCAATAACTGAAATATCCCCCGACCAACGCTCTTCGATTACGTTGTTGCACTCGATCAATGATTTTGTGGAAGAAATCTTGTACATGTAGAGGGAACCGTCTTTCTCACTAATCAGGAGGTCATCGCTATCATCCTCCTCCAGTACTACCAATTTCACTGGAGTTTCACCCGGTCTAAGATCGACGTCCCGAGGACCTGAAAGAGTGGTTGAGTCAACAATCAACGTCTTCTCCCTAACATTGTCCCCCCAGTTATTATCGCTAGCACCTTCTACCAAAACACTGACTCTGATATCGACTGGCCCTGTACGATTGGGAACAAGCTGGAAGGAGATGATCGAGTGGGAACCGCCCGTAATCAATGACAAAGTAGAGTTCGATATCAACTCCCACCCTCTATCGGTCATAATTTCCAGAGTACCAGAAACCCCCATTGCGTCTTCTGAACCAAGATTGTCAACTCTGGCCTGAATAATCGCTGACTCTCCAGGCCTGAGAATTGGGTCGCCATTTGCTGAGATAGCACCCGCCCTGATTGCCAGGTCTATTCCTTGGGGACGCGACTCCACTGTGAAAGTTCCAGAGAGCTCGTTATTTCCGTCATCAAGCTCTTCGATAGTGTTCAGAGGATCTAGACTGATAGAGACTAAGGCATCGCCAGGAGAAGATGGGTTCCAATATAGTACCAATTCTGAAAACTCTCCTGATTCCAACTTTGGAATTATGTATTCGTCCCTCCTCTCCCCCCACTCTTCAAGGACCACGCCAATTTCTGTAGCAGCTTGATCCCCAGTATTTCGGATGGTTGCCCTGACTTCCAAGAATGTATTCACGTAAGCCTCCTGCATGGGGATTCCGAACTCCTGTACAGAAATCGAATTGCTTACGAATTTTAGATCCGGCATCGGATCTACGTTGTCAAAGCGCACCACTCTTCTGATTTCCTCAGAGGCCACACCAATCGCACTAAGAATCCTTACCGAGATCCTGTACTCATCGTCTTTGTACTGGGTAGTGTCCAAATTGAAACTCCAATCCGTCCACCCGTAGTCGTCATCTTTGCAGCTAGCAGTTTCCTGATTCTGATTCCAAACTGGTTCTCTAAACATGTGCACGCAGTAAGCGTGACCCCTCCAAGCAGGATCGTTGCTCCCATCTCCCTTTTTGGGAGAAGAAGAGTGTTCCTGGCCTTCGAGATCTTCTTCGGTCCACTCCCCATCATGGTACGAAACTTCGTCCTTCCATTCGTCGTTATCGATCCTCCATTGAATGGTTGCATTACCTATTGATTGAAATTGACCATTCACCCGAACTGACCCTTCCAATTCGGATAATCCACTGGGCCCTTCAAGGGTCAAATTGACTATTCCAACTGGAAAAAAACTCTGGGTAGTGTTGCTCCATCTTCCAAATTCGTCCCTGGCGGCAGACATCCCAGTCACTGAGACATCGGTGTATTCTTCTGGAAACTCTGGAACAGTAAACGGAATTGTCCAGTTAGCGATTCCAACTGGGTTGGACCAGTTTACCAAAATTGCCCTTTCCTTCGGAACGTCAGATGATCTCCTGAACTCAATTTCAACTTTGGTCACAACCTCCTCAATTGAACCGTTATCCTCCCCATCCTCGTTAATGTGCCCTCTCAAGTTGTAGGTCTCCCCTTGAACTATCCATGAATACTCAGAGGGGCTTTCAATCTCAACCCAACGACCTTCCTGAGGAGGGACGGGTCCTCCAGTCTCGTTCCCTATCGCCCCGCCCCCTCCGAACATTGCAGTAGCTATATTGCCACCATCAATTATCCCAAAGCCATATTTTGTATTCCAGCTATTGTCCTGGAAAGTCCCGTCTATCTGCCATTCACTTCTATACTCAGAACCACTAGCAAGAAAGCTCCTTATCGCCTCGTACCTTTCTATTCCTGGGTTCTCTTCGTCCATGAATGCCATATTCCTAGCCTCCCCAATTTCAAGCATTATTGCAACTAACCCCGCAACTGCGGGTGTTGACATGCTGGATCCTGACAGTTGGGTATATTCGTCACTGGCTCTGTTAACCTCAGAACCGGGGATGATTCCTGAAGATTCTGCGTGCTGAGCCGAATTGATGTTGGATCCAGGTGCGACCACCCAAGGCTTCATTTCGTCCCAGTCGTCGCCATCGCCGTCATCATTCCTAGGCCCATAGTTGGAATTAGAACTAATTGAGTCATCGCCCCTGTCTATTGAATTCATATCATCTAGCCAACCTACCGTAATTGCGGTGTCTGCAGAGCCAACTGAATTCACATTGTTAGCTCCATCGTTTCCTATAGCAGCTACACATACCAGGCCATTTTCAGAGGCTTGATCGACAAGGTTTGCTTCTGCAGAGGAGCCGTTTTCGTTACTATCTCCCACGCTAGAGCTAGCTCTGCCAAATGACATCGAAACAACCTGAATTCCTTTACTAGAGGCATTATTGCCCCAGTCAGTGTCTCTGTTGTTTATTACCCATTGAAGGCCTGCAAGAATTGACTGCGAGTTTCCGCCCCCGTAGTCTTCCATTACTTTGACATCTACAAGGTATGATCCCGGAGCATAACCCTGGTTTATCTTGCTGGAATCTCCTGTTCCAAGAGCAATCCCAGCTACGTGTGTCCCATGCCCATCGCCATCGTCCGGGTCTTCGTCACTACAACCGGACTGTCCAACTCCAGTTGCATCACATCCGGCGACCCACTTTGGGTCTTCCAAATCATTGGGTTCTTTCGAGTTATCTCTGTTGTCGTCAGAGAAGTCGTCTAGAGAGAAGTGCTCGTTATCAACTCCCGTATCGAGGATTGCTATAACGTTCTCAGAACCATGAAAACCCAAGCCTCTCAGACTCTCGTCATAAACTCCTGAGGGCCTAACTTTCGAACCTTTTGTCGCCTTGTCTAGGTATGGGACAATTACATTTTGCTCTTCAACCAGAACAACTCCTTCTAGATTCCAAATCTCCAAAAGAGAACTCACGGGCACATGATCTAGAACAATTGCGTCAAGGTGATCCATCACCATGAACCACGCCCCATCTTGATTCCAACCGTGAGACTGAATAGTTTCCCTTAGCTCCTGAATATTAGAATCCCCGGGGTGCCAGGCATAGTGCACAATTATTGCCACAGTCGCCCTTCCGTCAGTACCAATTATCGAGGTCTTCGATACAGACTCCCTGTCTCCCGCAATTATCATCTGAAGTCTATCGTCAAGCCCATTTGAGTCAGAGTCGGACCAGAAGTTCAACCACCATCCGAAATCCATCACTGGCGGACTTGAGTCAATTGGTGAGAAGTTGGGAAGCCTTTCTTTCTCGGGACATAGTACATCGCCACAGTAGAGGGGGGAAATTCCAGAAGAATCATCATGAAAACGCGACTCTTGAGACAATCCAGTAGTGGGAAAAACATGCGCAGATCCCATCGGGGACCCTAGTGACAATGTTAGAATTGCGATTATCAGGAAAGACACAAACTTGCGTCCATCATGCATGGCTCTCGTAGAGAGCCACCGTCCCAAACTGTATAATTCCAACCTCTGGTTGTACGCCCATTTTGCTATTATGGCCACTTAGTGTGATTAGAGGGGCACACTATCTTACAAACCCCTGCTTCGTCAATAGTTTTCAGCTCTCCCTCACAAACCGGGCAAATCGCATTCTCCGATAACTCCTCTAGCCATGCCCTCCTAGTCTCTAACTCGTCCCCCTCTTTTCTTAGCTTCGAGAGAATCCTAGCAGCCCTGCCCTCCAATGGACTTCCTGCTAAAGACCAAGGATCCACAGAAGTGTCTCCCATCCTATTAATTGCCTGCTTTCTTAGATTCTCAGATAATGAAGACCCACTCATCGATTCCCCAGGTCCACCTATTGGACTTGGCCCTCCCTTTGCGATCGTTCTCGCAAGAGCATAACATAGGAAAAAACCTCCAACATGTGCCATATGGGCGATATTAGTTTCTCCCGAAGTTCCTGATTGGATCGAGTACATCTGAAGAATTTCAATTCCGAGACGGACGAATGCAATTAGCCAAACAGGCCACGCTCTGATGAAAAATAGCAGTGGAAACTCAATTTTATCTTCGGGCCAGCAAGCCATATATGCCCCAAGAATTCCGAAAGCAGCTCCACTAGCTCCTATTGCAGGAGTATTAGAGTCCGGGTGCGAAAGAATCCATGCCAAGTTTCCTCCTAGGAAACCCAAGAAATACACTACCATCCATCTTTTGGCCCCCAATCTCTGCTCCAGAGGCACTCCTGCAAGAGCAATCACCAGAATATTCCCAAGAACATGAATGAAATCGGCATGAAGCCAGGCGGAAGTGAACATCCTGTGGATTTGAGCAGGATCATCGGAAATACTCGGAATAATGCTCATTAGATCGATAGGATAGAATTGTAAAACATCGAAATCCAGAGTCCTCAGGGCAAATCGGAAGAAATGGGCCAAGAGTAGAGAGAGGACCATGGCTAGCGCGAAGCTAGTTTGGTTTCTAGCAGCCGAAACGAATGGCGCCACAGAGATAATTACCATTACTAACAACAAGAAGAAGTCCAATCCCTCCAATTGCTCCCAAGTAATGTCGAAGTCCCGTGCCATCGAACACTCCTCGATGCTCGCTCTAAATAGGGATTCGCAGATATGGAACACTCATACGAAGATGCTCCACCCGTGAGTTATGCCCAACTCTACACTCGCCGAAGTCAGGGATGTTACCATTCAACGAGGAAATAACCAGGTCCTGAGAGATGCTTCTATCTCAATTAGAAGGGGGGAAATTGTTGCATTAACTGGAGAGAACGGCTCTGGAAAGAGCACTCTGATTGAGGCATTTGCAGGAATCCTTCCCCTAAGAAAAGGCGTAGTCAAATGGTTCTCAGAATCAGGGGAGGTCGTTGTTAGAGACTTCGAAGGAAGAAGAAACCCTCCTCCGGCTATGGGTTTGACACTTCAGAGGGATGGTATTTGTGGGGACGAGACCGTTTCTGAGAGACTTTCTGTGGCACTCTCTGTAGCAGGAGTCGATCCTAAACCAGATCGAATCAATTCTCTATTAGATTCATGGGGTCTTTCACATAGGTCGGATGAGAGGATTTCCCAACTTTCAGGAGGCCTTAGGAGGAGACTTTCTATTCTTTGTGGAATGGCCCCAGCTGCACTCAGTGACTCTCCAATGCTAGTCTTATTGGATGAGCCATCGGAGGGCTTAGACGAATCCTCCAAGGACTCCCTAATGGGTTGGATCAGGGCTCTTGCGGAAAGGAAACATGGAATAATCGTGGCAACCCATGACGGAGAGTTATCTTCATGTGCAGATAGGGTCGTGAATATTGAGGACTCCACTTTGAAAGAAACTTCTGGAGAGTCATCCGGTGCGGCAGAAGAAATCCCTGAAGCTTGCACAAATATTTCCCGCAACACGATTTCTTCGCTAATCGGGTGGTCATTCAGGATAGAAGCACGCAATCCAATTGACTTGGTGGGAAGGGCAACTCCAGCAATAGTGGCAATTCTTCTTTCCTATGCACTTGTCGGAGAAATTGACCTAGAGTCTCATGATAGCAGTCTTCTGGCAGCCCTTGTACTTGCTCCCGCTTTCATTGCCTCAGTTGCTTCCCCTGCTATAGTATCCAGATTAAGAGAGGAGGACTCTGGAAGGTGGTGGGATGCAATTGTAGGCCCAATGGCAAGGCCCGCATTTTCAATTTCCGGAGCTTCCATATTTCTCCCAATCCCCATTACATACATTTCATGGTTTGTCCTTTCAGGGTCTGTTGACTCAGAGATATCCTCTGAAGTCCTGAAGTGGCTTTGGATCCCCTCACTTGCCCTTCTTGATCTGGCTATTGCTGCCACAGCTCTCCATCTTCTCGTTTCAGATCTTTCCAGATCAAATGCAGCCCCAGCCCCACTTCTACTAGTAGTTTTGATCTGGCCATTTCTTGAGATGACTGATGCCCTGTCTTCAATTATCGATCAGGGAATGACCTTTGGACTAGCCATAAATGACCCAATTCCAACCTGCCTGATAGCAAGCCTGATTTCAGCTCTAGTTTGGCTGGCTGCGATACTGATTCCTGACTACTGATGAATAGCATTCATGACTGCCATTAGAATCGGAGATGCATGGCCGATTACAGGGCATTAGCTCTGCCACTCACCACCATAGGGCTTCTTGGTGCTTCCATTACCGCATTCCTGGCTTTCTCTTGGGCCCCACTTGTAGACCCAAACCACTGGAACGCGCCACAAGCGTACAGGATCATCTACTGGCACGTTCCCTTTGCATGGGCCTCATTTCTAGCCTTTTGCCTACTATTCGCAGGTGCTATTTCGTGGTATAGGAATAGGTCTGAAATGGGCTGGAGCATGGTGGTAATTGGATCTGAACTGGGTCTAATTTTCGGATTAGGGGTTATAATCTCAGGACCCATATGGGGGTCAGCAGAATGGGGCGTTCCATGGGACTGGGGCGATGTCCGACTAAACACATACGCCCTTTTGACAGCCATTGCGTTGTTCCTAGTAATGTCCATTAGGAGTCAGCCCGAGGACGAAGAGACGAAAGATACCCTAGCCGCAATAGGTTTGTTTGGTTTCGTTTTGGTTCCAATAACTGCTATGGCTACCACAATTTGGAGGAATCGCCATCCGGGCGTAATTGTCGTAGATTCAGAAGAAACAGGCATGGATCCGGAAATCAGGCTCGTCTTAATGATCGGCGCAATTTCGCTCATGATTCTTTTTGCCGGACTTGTGGCCCTGAACCTCGCAATTCACTCTCTAAGAAGGGAGCTCGAGGATGAGAAAAGGAGTTTGGACAAGGAGGTTGTGCGATGACAGGCCAAATAGAGGCTATTCTAACTTATGCGATACTCTCCACCATTGTAGCTTTGTACGTGTCCAACAGAGTCAGCTCACTCAGGAATCTATTAAATGAAAAACTCGACCAGAGAGGAGAAGACGGTAAAAATTCCCGAAGTTAGCCTAGGAACCCTTCTAATGGGGTGCCTAGGGGCACAATCGGGGACTGGAGATGTCAGGAGGCGCATTCTGCATCACATGTGGCTCTGAACCACCATTATCCTCAGACCGACTCTGCGAGGATTGCCTCAGAAAGAGAACGACCCTCTCAAAGATGCCTAAGACGATACAGCAGAGGAGATGTGCCAAGTGCAACAGTATTGAGATCAGGGGGGGATGGTCGAAATTGGACCCCGAAGGAATCGCCGATCTAAGAGTTAGGGAGAATCTAGTTTTGGAGGAAAGAGCATCTAAGGTAGAAGTATCATTCTCACTACAGGAAATCGACGAAAGAACAAGCAGGATTCATGTGGATGTTTCTGGTGAAATAGAGAGTCACATCTTCAGTGACTCTCACTCGCCACTATTGCAGACCAGTAATGCAGTTTGCACTCCTTGTACAAGGAAGGACGGAGACTATTTTGAAGCAACTGTCCAACTTCGCTCCGCAGGGAGAAAACTCGACGAGGAAGAACTTTCAGAACTTAGGGCCACTTTGGATGAGCTGATCGAGTCAATGGAACCAAATCCCATGTTCTTCATTTCAAAGGAAGGCCCAGTTCAGGGAGGGTGGGATCTTCAATTGGGGTCGAAGAGTCTAGCAAGGACTTGGGGCAGAAGGCTGGCTAAATCGTTCGGAGGAACTGTCAAGGAGAGCTCCAAGGTTGTCGGNGTCAANGATGGNGTCGAGGTNTCNAGNCTNACNCTNAGNTACAGGAANCCAGCNTACNCNATNGGNGANGTCATCAGGCACAAGAAGTCNCTNTGGATNGTGGACANNTGGCAGAAGGANGGNCCGATNNTNNGNANNGTNGACAGGTTCGAGAGGACNGGTGNTACNTGGAGGGACATGGANTCTTCNANTGTNATTTGNTCACNNTCCGANCAGAGCANNGTNCAGATTCTNAANNGGGACACNTCTGCNGCNGAGNTNATGGANCCNTNNGACTTCAAAGTCACNACAGTAGCNCTTCCNTACGANGACNACGGNNCAGCGGANNAATTNCGCATCGNCTTCATAGANGGGGAATGGCTGGCACTNCCTGTNTCGNACANGGGGTGNTGAAAATTAGCGAGCNNNATTTCAANGACTTGCTNTCCACGCNTNGATAAGAGGGATATGGCNGGNTNNACNAGGANNTTNGTNGACGANCTNCGAGNTTCNATGTNNATNGAANNNGACATCG
>PAYZ01000013.1:70684-95775 GCA_002716085.1 Methanobacteriota archaeon
GACANNGANTGGAGTGGNGTNCTNTGNCTNGGAATGGGNGGNTCNGGAGCNGGNGGNCTTTTCCTGAAGTCNCTTTCTGANGATTCNGGAGGCCTNCCATTCGTNGTNTGGANNGACTANGGNNTNCCAAGNTGGTGGGGNCCNGACTGGCTNGTAATCGCAACNTCNTACTCNGGAAACACNGAGGANACNNTNGATGGGGTNCNAGAGGTNATTTCNNNTGGNGGNACNGTNGTGGGAATNTGCTCNGGNGGGNAGTTNGAAGGNANTCTTGCAGANNNNGANNGNTCNGTATGNCTCAATGTCCCTTCNGGACAGATGCCNCGNTCNGCATTNGGGCATATCTTCGGAACTCAGCTTTCCGCATGCTGGGCTCTAGGNATCCTTCCAGAACCCTCTGCTAATGACCTTTCTGAAATGTTCGAAAGGCTGGCCGAGTCTTCTATAGATTCAGACATATCGGACAATTCAGGAATGGCAGCAACCCTGTCAAGGTCGATTGTCGGGCGTGAAATAGGCATAGTATCCCCCAAATGTCTGTCTTCTGCAGCATACCGATTCTCATGCCAACTAAATGAGAATTCAGCAAAGTTTGCTCGATCAGCAGAAGTTCCAGAGATGAATCACAATGAGATCATTGCATGGACTAGCAAAGATTCCCAGGGCAGTGCACTTCTATTGCTNTCCTGTGAAGAAATACACCCTAGGGTCAAATCTAGGATTGAATGGATTCTTAGTCAGGTCGAGGCCACCCCTACTTGGGTAATCGAATGCGAAGGAGAGAGCTTACTGGAAAGGCTGCTCTATGCTGCTCACGTTACTGATTGGGTTTCAATTGGACTAGCCCTCCTGTCTGGCGAGGACCCCTCAGAAATGCATGCAATCGAGTCTCTCAAATTGCATCTCGCCAATATTCAGTAGATGGGCCCTAGCACTAGTCTCGGATCTGGGAAATCCATCAGAGCTTGCTCCCTNTCTTCTGGTGCCACCACTCCAGGTAAATCGTGCGTTTCAGGCTCAATTAGTGATAGTTGGAAGTGCAAGTGAGGTGCCCATCCCCCATTCTCTTCGTAGTCTCCGAACCAAGCTATGACTTCGCCCGCCGAGATCTTCTGTCCAACAAACTTGCCTTCTACTGATTCTGAGTTTAGGTGCCCATAAAGCGCCCAAAGAAACACCTCCCCAATATGATGCTTCGTTATTATTACATTCCCATAGTCTCCCGGTTCAGGATTGTATCCAAAGTGCGANATCTCCCCATCCATGAACGCCATACAAGGCGTACCCACGGGCCCACCAATGTCAATTCCCACATGCAGGAANCTCTCCCCTCCGAAGATCTCGGAATTGTAAATTCCAGGACGCAACTCGTCATATTTCCCTATACTGAAAGCATTCTTCGGAGAGTCCCAATGGCCTTCAGAAAGGTCCAGGACCGTGTATTCGTCAGGTATTCTGACCACTTCTCTGTAATGTTGCGCCTTCCAGTCTATCACATTCCTCGGATGCCGCCACTGGAAATGACTCCTCCCCCTCGGCCCTCTCTGCAAGGNCCCTTATCCCGCTCTTGGACCTCAGGTCCTTCTTCGTCTTCGCACCTAGTTCCCTAAGCTTCTCCGTTTGCCTAATCACGCTTCCAGAACCATCGACTAGGCGGTTTTCTGCCAATTCGTAAGCTTCTTTGGCCTGTCGAAGCTCAAACCCTATGGTGGTGAAAGACTCCAAGAAGAGGACTATTTTGTCATGCAGTTTCCCAGCACGTTCTATCAGTTCAATCTGATTCTTCGACTGGTTCTCCCTCTGCCACAAATCCTTAATCAGTAACATAACGATATCTAGAGCTCCACTAGGGGTAATTCTTACTTTGTCAATAGATCCCAATTCATTGAAAAGACTAGGATTGAATCTCACTGCGTCATAGAATGCACTGTCTATGGGGGGGACCATCAGAACCAGCTCCAGCGATTTTACTCCTTCCATGTGGTGATAGTTTTTCGAAGAGAGCTTTTTGGCATGGGACTTAATCGATTCACAGTGCCTTTTCATCGCCTCTTTCCTCTCTTCTTCATTCTCAGACGCAATAAACTCCGCATACGCAGTTAGTGAGACCTTTGAATCCAGTACAATTTGCCTATCATTCGGCAGATTAACTATGAAATCGACCAGCTTCCTGGATCCATCCGAAGAAGTCTCAGAGTGCTGCTTCAAGTAATCCCGACCCTCTACAAAACCCATCCTCTGGAGGGAATTTTCTAGAACCACTTCGCCCCATGCGCCTTGGACTTGGGAATCACCTTTCAGAGCCTTAGTCAGGTTGTTAGCATCATCGGAAATTCTGATTCCAGCATCCACCATAGAATCTAGCCTCTCTCTCAGTGCAACATTCATGTCGTTGTTCCCCCTCTCCAGATCAATCAGAGCNTTTTGATATTCTTCAATGCTCTTTGACAGTCCATCCGTTGCAGTTTTGAAGGAAGCCTCCTTTTCCCTGTCAGCCAACTCTATCGCAGAAGCGAAAGCCTCCCCGGCTGCCAACTTGTAAGCATCCATCATTTGTTCCCNAGTGCTTTCAAACGCCTCATTTCTAGCCTGAAGAATAGCTTTTACCCTAGCTAACTCCTGTTTGGAATCATCACTCTCGGATTCTGATTTTTTCCCCGAAATCAGCCATCCAAAGATTACTCCAAGTGAGAGTCCGAAGACAATATACCCCATCCCGAGTGCTTCCACGCTATAGCATTATAATCGAGAGTATTTCAACTATGATGAAGAATTGAAACTTCGATAAATTCAATCATGCCCCTTCCATGCGGCTGCATGCGCCTCCGCTCACTTGCAATCGAGCTCTCAAAGCTGGAAACTTCCAGCGAGAAAAAAATAGAGTTGGAACAGTATCAAACGGATGGCGACTTGGCAGCTAGGTGGATTTGTGACATCATGGCATTTGAAGATATATTCGACGGATGCAGGGTGGCAGATTTAGGCTCAGGAAANGGCATTCTGGGCATTGGGGCAGTTCTGGTTGGAGCCGGATCATCTATCCTTCTAGAAATAGATGAGGGATTGTGTGATGTTTGCAGAAAAAACATTCAATCCCTGGATTTAGAGGGTAGGGTAGAGGTCTCACAAACTAGNATTGGAACTGACAAGATAAACTCCCAAGAATTCGACCTAGTGATATCCAATCCTCCTTGGGGCAGGCAAACGTCAAGGGCTGATAGGCCCTTCTTGGAAGCCATAATTTCTTTAGGGGCAAAGACCCATTTGATGCATAGTTCTGAAGCATCTCATGTTGAGAAATTTTTTCTTGACTCAGGTTGGGGCGCACAGAGATATGGCGAGAGCGATTTTCCATTGCCTGCATCCTACGGTCACCACTCAAGGATCAGGGGTCGAACTAGAGCCGTATTCTGGCGCCTTACCCCTCCGAAGAGCCAATGAATCGTTCCGGACCGTTCATAGGGGGTCTTCCGGTCGGCGGGCCGATGGTTGCAACAGTTGGGGACAGGGTCACTCCTGGCTCTCCAGTCGAATTAGGCCCCGGAATCGAAGCAGGCGAGGGAATCCATATTTCCGAAAATGGTGCTGTAGCGGTTCTACCTGGGCACTTAGTTAACCAATCAGGAGTGATATCTGTAGAATCATCAGTCCCTCCGATAAACACTCCAAAGAGAGGGGATATCCTGATTGGCCAGGTTAACAGGCTGAACGAGAAAACAGCTGAGATCAGGGTCTTGCACATTGAGACAAACGAAGGCGGCCATCGCGATATCCCAGCTCTGAAGCTGTTCGCAGACATTTACGTTTCAGAAATTGTCGATCGATTCATCCCATCCGCCGGTGACGCAATGAGAAAGAGAGACATTGTTAGGGCCAAGGTGATCAATGTCGAACCAATGCTCAAGGCATCGACTAAGGGGGACCCGGATCTTGGGGTCCTTTTCGCCACATGTCCACCTTGTGGAGCGCCTCTAGAGGCCAGTGACAAGACTCACGACTTCAATGTAGAATGCACTCGCTGCAACTATCGGGGTTTCAGAGCACTATCTAACGGATTTGGACATGGGTTCGAGATACCAGAAGACTCCAACCTCCAGAAGCTTAACCGTCCCGGTCAGAGATGGTCCGAGGAAGCAGAGTCGATGCTTGGCCACGATGGAGCTAGGCCATACCTATCACCCGTAGCCGATCACAGGAGGGGCTGGATACACGATATTCCAGCTACCGCAAGGAGGACTTCTCCTACAAGGGGCGGAGGGGGCAGGTCACGAAGGGAGATGTTTCCAGCAATTTGCACCCTCTGCGGTGAAAAGACCGAGGTACCATTCAAACCAACACCCGGGAAGCCACTTAGGTGCAGGAAATGCATGGAAAAAGTGGACTCCGGAAAAGCAAGTAAGGAAGATCTGGCAAAGGAGAGGGAGGTAATGATGGAGGCGAGATCTAAGGCACAAAAGCAGATGGGAATCAAGCTGTTCATAGGAGGCATATCCTATGAAGCGACAGAAGAAGACCTCAGGGAGGCCTTCGCTATTCACGGGCAGCTGAAAGATGTCCATCTGGCAGTGGACAAGGATACAAAGAAGCCAAGAGGCTTTGGATTCGTAACATTCTCCAAAAAGAAGGACGCCGAGGCAGCTATCAAAAATATGAACAAATCAGAGTTCAAGGGAAGGAAGATTTCAGTAGAGGAGTCTTCCTCTGCCGGAAGAAGCAAGAGCAAGCGAAGACGTAGAAAATAGAGAAAATCGTCAAGTCCAACTCCCCACGCGATCACCATGAAAATGGGTCGTTGGTTGGTGTTCGATGGTTATGAGGACGAGCCAGCAGCTTTCGGAGTTCCAAACTACGTCGGTTTTCATATCAGGTATATCTGCGGCGTTCTTGATTCAAGAGGAATTCATTACGAATATGTTACAGTCGATCAGTGGAGGATTAGAAATAAGTCCAAGAAACATCCTTCCAAGGGCTTTAGTCAGGAAAAAATAGACTTCTCAGGAATTGATGGAATAGTGATTCTTGCCGGAGCAGTTGTCCCCGGAAAGTATGTCAGAGGAACACCAATAAGCAGAAGGGAGATCGATGATGTGATTTCTGAAGTTCCAGAAGGAATACCAATCCTTTGCGGGGGATGGGCAATTAGACAATGGAGGTACTCGGGTTGGACACCTATCAGAAGGAATTTGTTCTGCTCCGTCCAGGATGTTGACGCATCTCTGAACCATTTCCTCGATTCTGGAAGTTGGAAGAATCGAAAGAGATCCGCAGAACAATGGGCTGAATGGGCTCTGGCAGGCGCAAGCTCAAAGGCTGTATCCCAGCATCCAGATTTGATATGCCAAGATGGGTCGCCCGGACCTTTGACATACGAGCTCGAGCTATACCAGGGTTGTGTCAGGTTCAAGAGGGGTTGCAAATTCTGCATCGAGCCTAAGAAAGGAACCCCACTTTGGAGATCAGAGGAAGATGTAATCAGAGAAGTTCGGGTAGCACTTGACTCTGGGGTTAGGAATGTCAGGATAGGTGGCGCTACAGACATTTTCACCTATTTCGCGGAAGGTGTGGAAGAACTAGAATATCCAATTCCTAGGCCCGAACCAATAGCTAGAGTGCTCCATGAAATAAGGAATGACGAGCGTCTTGAAGTCCTACATGTGGATAATGCAAACCCCTCAATCATAGCTGAGAATCTAGAGCCATCTACGGAGATTACAAAGACGCTCGTAGAAACATTATCCGATGGTGCAGTTCTCTCATTCGGGATTGAGTCAGCCGACCCTCTAGTACACTCCGAGAATTGGCTCAATTGTGACTCGGACCAACTTCGTACAGCAATCAGACTAATCAACGAGTTTGGAAGGGAGAGGGGAAGTCGCGGACTCCCCAAGCTTCTACCGGGTTTGAACTTCATCGCTGGCCTTAATGGCGAGACAATTTCGACATACGAGAAGAATATGGATCTTTTACGAAGCATAAGGGGAGAAGGCCTCTGGCTGAGACGGATCAACATCAGACAAGTAGAAGGAATCACGTTTCAAGAGGTAAACAATCGACAATTCAAGAAATTCAAATCCAAAGTTAGAGACGAAATAGATAAACCCCTTTTGGAAGAAATGTTACCAAAGGGTACCATCCTGAGGGGAATATGTTGGGAAGCACATGATAACCGTATTAGGAGGCCTGAACAAGTAATTGATCCAATCCACAGAGACCCATCAATTCATGGAAGCGCGGGAATAACATTCGGAAGGCAGATTGGGGCTTATCCAATCTTAGTGGGGGTGCCTTACAAAATTCCACTAGAAAGCAGATCTGATGTTCTTGTCACTGGTCATGGCAAAAGGAGTATTTCTGGTGTAGAGTTGGGAATCGATGTCAACGAAGCATCCCAGAGTCAACTAGAATCCATACCCGGAATAGGGAAAAAGTCAGCTTGGTCACTAGTTAGTACTAGGGCAAAGATGAACACAGAATCTCCAAATTCGCCATTTAGTTCGGTCTCCGATGCATTCACGAAGGCAGGCCTCCAAGCCCCAGAAATGGCGGAGCAAATTCTAGTTGTAAATCATACGTAGAAGTCCGAAGAAGTCTCACTTTCATCCAATTCGAGGTACTCTTCAATCGAAATTCCGGAACCAATCGTTTCCATTAGTCTAGCTGCTGTTTCCTTGGTTGTGTCAAGATCTAGCCCCAGGGTCACATCGAATGCTTCTTCAATCCATTTCGACATTCTATCGGCAGCCAATACGTCAGAACTAGCCCCCATGGTTTCCCCCACAACCCCCAAAGCGGGCACTCCTGATGTAGGGGAGAGGGACAACAACATCCCTGCGATCCCAATCATTCCTTGTTGGGGGTGTTCCTTGCTAACCTCGATATCGCTCCTTTCAAGAGAAGCCCTAGTTTCACGATCCGAGCAAACTACGTGGATGGACCTGCATTCCGGTTCCGAGGCCAATCCTGCGAGAACCAGAAGCCAGGTCGCTCCAGAACTACTGGCCATTTCGAGTATTTTCTCGGCCACCTCGAATTGGCCTGAAGCAGTCATTGGTTGCATTAGTCCAGTAATTGCTAGAAGAGTAATCCCATCGGGCAGCAATACTGAACAGATATCCAATCTAGGTGGCCCGATTAATCCATCTAATCCCATGGTGGCATGAGGTGGGAAGTCTGGATGGAGTATCCATCCAATCGTTCTCGAAGGATGCATTTGAATTAGCGCATCAACCAAAATCTTCCCTACGTTCCCTACGCCCGGAACAGCTTCGATTATCATGCATTTCTCAGGAAGACTTTCTCCTTCCAACCAGTGGATTCTGCATCTATTCACTCTTCTTCACCACCCTTTCTTGGACTAGGAAGCGACTCAATCCATTGATCGCTGCCCGCGTCCTGCCTCTTCCTTCTCCTCGATCCCTGGGAATCTTCGGGAGAGTACTTGAGGGCCGCAGCGGACTCCATTGGGCCACCGCACTCATTACATTCGGAGCCAAGTCCGAATGTCCCACATTCTTTACAGCGCTGTAGCCTCGTCCTTGCCATGGATGAATCTAGCGAATCGGCTAGGTTCATGAAGTATATTCTATTCTAGTATATTTCAGAGGCGTTCAATCGATATCGAACCCTCGACAGAACCTATTTTGTCTGTGGCCGCTTTCTGGGCCGCCTCCCAAACAGATTCTGCAGAGGGGTAGTCAGGTGCCCTGATGTCTACTCTGTAGTTTGGAGCCCCATCATAGTGGCACGTAAGAGTTACCTCTTCTTCCATCGAGGCACACTCTTCGGCAGACTCCAGAGCACCTCTAATCGCTTCAACACCCTCAGGGCCCCAAACCTCTATCTCAAACAAGCCCCGTATCTCAACAAAGGGGGGAACTATGTTCTCGATCGCAAGCTCAGTGACCACCTTCAACCAGTCCCCGTCGAATCCGGCATCTGACAGCGCGGTGTCACTAATTGAGCACTCCTCAAGTGCACCATATAGGGAACCGAAGCTCTCCTTCATCTGATCTGAAATTTCTACAGTACTCTTTTCATCCCATCCTACCCTTTCAGCAGCGACTCTCATAATCTGCGAGGCTCTCTGCTCGTTCTTCCAAGATTGAAGGGCCCCCCTCCTCCTTTCCTCTGAAACAGATTTTATTGAGAGGGTGATGCTTTCCCTGTCCTTTTTGACTCCAATAACCTTGGCCACTACTCTCTGGCCCTCGCGAATATGAGTCCGAATGTTCCTGACCCAACCCGTTGCAATTTCACCAATGAAGACGAATCCTTCCTTACCGGGATATGAGTCCAGATCTAGGTATGCCCCGTTCTCCTTGACACTCTTTACTGAGCAGACAACAAGCTCGCCTTCATCAGGCCATTCGTTAGCTAAATCCGCCAAGCTTCACCCTCTAGTTGAGTACCTCGACAACGGTACATCCTGTTAGTTCGGCCATCCCCCCAGATGGTTCAGCTAGGGTTGAACCGCAAATAGAGCAAGATACAATCGTAGAAGCCCTATCAAAGATTGTAGTCTCGTTTCCGCAATCTTTGCAACTAACTCTTAGGAAACGGCCGGACAAGAACAAACACCTCAATTATCAACGAGCTCAAACTTCCTGGCCCTCTTGCCCTTCGGAGAATGTGCCTTTCCCGTTTCGGTGCACCTGTAGACCAGGTTAACCCTCTTTGTCGGCTTCTCACCAGAGGGCTTTGGCCTAGGGAAACCTCTGTATCCAGAAGTAACCTTTCTGAATCTCCGTTGTCCCCACTTTAGCTCACTAGCCCTCTTCTTCTTGACTCTCTCAACAGTGTGCTCTGTATGCTTGCCAGCAAAGGGGCTGTAACGCATTACTTTCCTCGGCATCTTCACCATAAGCTCACCTTGGCATCACTCTGCGCGGCGAGCCACCGATGGCCCGTATATGAAACTAGTCTGCCAATTCGGGAGGATTGAGAGCCACGATCAAGAAAAACACAAGAGCCCGCACTTTTCCGCGACAATATGCCTTTAGGTTCTGAGATCTTCTGGGCCTCCATTCTATTTGTCTTAATTGGTTTCTGTATCCATAGGATGGGGCCAGCATTTGAAAGAAGCAGGTTTGGCATGCCATTGATGATGCTGGGTTTAATCGGCTCGATTTCTGCTCCAGAAAGCCTTCCGGGTATTGAAAGGGAATTGCAGGGGGCGATTATAGATTTGTTCTCATGGCTGATCCCTTTCTCAATAGGAACATTTCTGGTTTTGGATTCAACACCCAATTATCGAAAGACTAGGAAACTAAAGTTGATACTAGGTTGGATCTTCATCAGCTCTTCCTGGATGCTTTTTTCTCCAAATATTGACTCACAAATGGCCAAAGAAATTACCCATGGCTCGCTAGTTCTTGCCGGATTATTTATCGGTTCAATACCCATATTATCTGGGATTATTATCGAAGAGAGAATTTCTGGCATTAGGTCCGAGTCAGAACCACTATCCAAAGAGGAAGAGGAACTAGTCAAGACAATCCTAGTGAGAAGAATAGGGGGAGTCTAGGATGGAAACCGAGTTTTCTGGCCGGATTCTCCTAGTATCTGCAGGAATTTTACTCTCTTCTTCTTTGTACTTGACGCACTCGATCTCGACATACAACCGATTCAGTAGGAATAAGGTGTCACTCTTTATCGCCTCTATCGTTGCCATTGCAATCACCAATGTAATAATGTTGGAAACTCAAGCAAGCATCTTCTTCTCACTTAGGACTGCCTTGCTAGGCTCAATAGGGGCATTATTGTCCTTGTTCCCAATTTTCGCAGCTATTATCACCATTCTGTTGATTAGGATAACCCTCTTAACAAATCGGTTGGTGGCCGCGTCGTCCTAGGGTGAATTTAGCATGTCGAAGGGTACTCCTAGTATGGGTAAGAGGCAGAAGTCGACACATATCCGATGCAGAAGATGTGGGCGACACTCCTATCACAAGCAAAAGGGACAATGCTCTAGCTGTGGTTACGGAGTAACTTCCCGGCTTAGGAAATTTAGATGGAGCAAGAGAAATAGAACAATGTGGCAGAAGAAGTGACCATCCCACGAAAACCCCTAAGTCTTGTTTGTCCACCCGAAAATGATATCCGATGTGTGGAATCGTCGGTATAGTTGGATCTCCCGGCTCCCAGGTAGCCACTTCCATATATGATGCACTAATCGTTCTACAACACAGAGGCCAGGATGCTGCAGGAATTGTAACTAGCGACTCCGAAAATATTTGTCACAGGAGGGCAAATGGCCTAGTTAGAGACGTCTTCAGGGAGAGGCATATGAAGAATCTAGTCGGATCAATGGGAATTGGACATGTCAGGTACCCGACCGCTGGCTCAAACTCCTCTTCGGAGGCCCAGCCCTTCTATACCAACACTCCTTTTGGGGTAAGCCTAGCCCATAATGGCAATCTGAATAACACGCCTGACATCATCTCAGGACTTCTTGAATATGACCACCGAAGAATTAACACAAGCTCGGACTCAGAGGCTCTGCTAAACCTATTTGCTGCTGAAATTCAGAGATCAGTCAACGGAAGGCCAGGTGGCCTCGAATCGCTAACTGACGATGATATCTTTCGTGCGATAGAGAGGACACACCTCAGGTTGGAAGGAAGTTACAGTGTGGTATGCCTAATTACTGGATGGGGGATGGTCGCATTCAGAGACCCAAACGGAATCCGCCCCCTATTCATGGGCAAGAGGGAAGTTGGCGGAAATACAGAGTGGTTAGTTTCGTCTGAGAGTGTGACGTGCAAGGCTCTAGGATTTGACTTGGACAGGGACGTCTTCCCCGGGGAGGCCGTTATTTTCAGGATGGACGGCAAACAGAATTCCAAGATTTGCCACAGAAAGACTGCCCACACCCCATGCATCTTTGAGCATGTATACTTTGCTAGGCCCGACTCGGTAATTGATGGGGTCTCAGTTCACCAGGCAAGGCTTAGGATGGGAGAATTCCTAGCTAGAAAGATTAGAAGAATCATTCCTGAACACGAAATAGATGCTGTGATTCCAGTTCCAGATAGTGGTAGGATTGCTGCCTTGGGACTCTCCAACGAACTAGGAATTCCGTACCGAGAGGGCTTAGTCAAGAATCGATACATCGGAAGGACATTCATAATGCCCGGGCAGAGGGTACGAAAGGATTCAGTTAGGAAGAAACTCAACACAATAGATGGTGAGTTCAGAGAAAAGTCAATCCTAATCGTAGATGATAGCATAGTCAGGGGAAACACTTCTAGGAGAATTGTAAGCATGGCTAGGGAAGCAGGAGCTTCCAAGGTTCTGTTTGCTTCTTCATCTCCTCCAATAATCCACCCAAATGTGTATGGAATCGATATGCCTGCAAGAGAAGAGTACGTTGCCTTCCGAAAAACAACCGAAGAAATCTGCAGGTCAATAGGGGCCGATTTACTCATTTACCAAGATCTGGACGACTTAGTCAAGTCTTGCTTGGGGGAAGAAAAATCCCCTGTAAACTTCGATTGCTCGTGTTTTGACGGAATATATGTTACTGGGGGCATCACAGATGAATATCTTATGAGGGTGGAAACCGCAAGATCGGATACCACCAAGGAACAGGTTTCAGTTTGACAATAGTGCCGTTAGCTCCCTTTTCAGGACTGGCAAGGCATCTTCCCAGCTAGCAACTATTCCATAATCTGCGACACCGAAAATAGGTGCTTCCGGATCTTTGTTAATGGCGACAATATACTTGCTAGTCCTCATGCCAGCTAGGTGCTGAATAGCCCCACTTATTCCTACAGCGATGTATAGGTTCGGAGTCACAGTCTTCCCAGTTTGACCTACTTGCATGCTGTGGGGGATTTCATCCCAGGTGTCAACAGCAGCTCTACTGGCCCCTACTGCCGCTCCGACAAGGTCTGCTATCTCGAATAATTCTGAGAAGTTCGTTGGATCGCCCATCCCCCTCCCTCCAGAGATGATTATGTCTGCTTCAGAAACATCTAGCTTCTCTCCTGCTTCTGAAAGTGCCTTTATCACTGCAACGGAAACGTCTGAGCTCTGATTCACAGTCACTATTTCTGCATCGCCACCTTGCGGAGAAACATCGAAGGAGTTGGCCCTAACTGTAATCGCACAAGGGACGCTAACCTTTGACTTCTCAATCGCCTTTCCAGAGTAGATGGGTCTAGTTACAGAAATGCCACTTTCGATACCTGTGGCATCCTGTATTATTGGCATGCCCATCTTCGCAGCTATGAATGAAGCAACCTCTCCCCCCACCAAGGAAGAAGAGGCAAGCAGCAGGTCCCCATCAATTAGTGGGGAAATTGCTTCAGACCAGGCTGCACAGTCATATGTTTCGAAGCAGTCTCCCTCTACAGAGATAACCTTCGAAACCCCAGAAATAGAAGCCGCTTCCTCGACACCCATACCACCGGGGCAAATAATTGTGCAATTTCCCCCTAAAGAAGAAGATGCTGAAACAAGCTGGGGTATTGCTGGATTCAAAGAACCATCCTCGCTGGACTCTGAGATAATCGCTACTTCCATCGTCCCACCTAGATTACGTTGGCCTCTTCCCTTAGCTTCTCGACCACCATTTGAACCGAATCAGCTCCTTCGAATTTCTGTCCAGGCGGTTTTTCTTTAGGGGGCGAGTGAGACTCAACTTGGACTGAAGAGTCTCCAATTTCTACTCCCAAATCTTCAGGAGAAATGGCCTCAATGGGCTTCTTCTTAGCCATCATGATGCCTCTAACATTTGGCCTCCTTAGTTCCGAATCCCCTTTGTCGAACGTGAAAAGGCAGGGGGAAGAGACTTCCACCTTCTCCAGACCAGATGGCCCCGATCTTGTCGCGGAAAAGCTTCTCCCATCGAATGAAACTTCTGAAACAAATCCTACACACGAGAAACCGAGAATGCTTGCAACCCCGGGTCCAGTGGAACCGCTATTGGTGTCTGCAGCTTGCTTACCGCATAGAACTACATCAGATCCAGAGCGACTAATCGCAGCTGCAAGAAGTGCTTGGATCTGGGTGCTATCGGGAAAATCCCTTTCATAGTGAATGTGGACCAAATTATCCGCCCCCACGGCAGCTGCCTCGGTAAGTGCCTTAGAAGATCGACCCGGCCCACAGGTTATTGCTACGACTTCCCCAAAACCCGATTCTTTTAGTTGAATTGCGGATTCTAGGGCATATTCATCGTAAGGGCTGATAGACCACTTCGAGATAGACCCCTCGTCTATTTTGCCATCAGAAACGCTGACCTTAGCAGTAGTATCGGGAACCTGCTTTAGAAGAACCGCTACTGTCACTTAATCCCCCAATACGTGGGCTGAAGGGGACTCTTTCAATATTGGGTCACGAAATTCTTGATCCTAAGGCTCTCTGGTAAATGACTGAATCCCAGTAATATGCCTCCCAATGATAAGATTGTGAATATCGTGTGTGCCCTCGTAGGTCTTTACCGATTCCAGATTTGCCATGTGCCGCATTACCGGGTACTCGTCTAGGATCCCATTGGCCCCGTGAATGTCTCTAGACATCCTTGCTATCTCCAAGGCCATGTCCACATTATTCATCTTTGCAAGTGAAATCTGCTCCGGAATCCAACTTCCATCATCCTTCTTCTTGCCCATGTGGTAAGCTAGAAGTTGGCCCTTTGTTATCTCCCTTAGCATCCAGGATAGTTTGTTCTGAACTAGTTGGAAGGATGCTATTGGATGGCCAAACTGTATTCTACTCAACGAATATTCTCTAGCTGAATTAAAACATGATTGCGCCGCCCCAACTGCGCCCCAGGATATCCCGAATCTGGCATTATTTAGGCAGCTAAATGGGCCACGAAGACCCTTTACTCCTGGTAGCAACCTGTCCTTTGGTATTTTGCAGTCTTGGAAAACTAACTCACTAGTTACGCTGGCTTTCAATGAGTGCTTCCCCGTCATCTCTGGAGCACTAAAACCCTCGTCGCCCTTCTCGACAATGAATCCTCTGATTTCTCCTTCAAGTTTGGCCCAAACAACTGCCAAATCAGCGATGGTTCCATTGGTAATCCACATCTTTGCCCCATTCAAAATGAAGTGGTCATCTCTTTCTTCGGCCCTGGTAATCATATCCCCAGGATTCGATCCATAATCAGGCTCTGTAAGTCCAAAACAACCAACCAACTCCCCACTAGCCATCCTTGGGAGGTATTTTTCCTTCTGTTCTTCGCTACCGAAGTCCCATATGGGGTACATTGCTAGAGATCCCTGTACACTGGCAAATGACCTAACTCCGCTGTCCCCTCTTTCCAGCTCCTGGCAAATTAGCCCATAGGCTGTATATGAGAGTCCAGGGCACCCATAACCCTTCAGGGGAGCGCCAAGTATTCCCATTTCGCCAATCTCTTGGCGCCATTCGTCTGGAAATACGCCCTCCCTGCATGCCTGCTCGATTTCTGGGAGGACCCTCTCTTCCACCCAGTCTCTGACCATATCCCTAACCATTCGCTCTTCTTCGGTAAGAAGTGAATCGATATCGTAGAAGTCCAGGGCCTCGTACGCCATTGTTCTCGTCCTCCCGCGAAGAAGCGCACTGATGAATTTATGCTCGTTTATTCTTCCTGTCTATTCGACGTTGTTCCCGAATTGCCCGAATTCGCTCTTCTTCGCTACCAATCTTTATTGCAACCCATCTGCTGAATCTTGGAGAGGAACTAGTTATCAGGCTCGCTACCAACAAGGCGGTTCCTCCGAGAATTACAATCCCGATCCAGATATCTAGAATTCCGCTTTCTTCTTCTTCCTCAACCGGTGAGAAATGAACCAGAGAACCCTCTCCCGTTAGGATCCATCCACTGAATGCCCCGTTACTCCATGATGAAACAATCCTCTCGTCAGAAAGGCTCAAGTTATATTCCACGGCAACTGAATTCTTTATCCAATCAAAAGACCTTCTCAACTCTAGATCATGTTCAATTATTCCAAAAGGTGCTAACGAAATCAGAGATCTGCCCTCCGAATGGATCTGCACCCCTGTAATCATCCCCTGAATTCCCTGAAGTTGCACAATGTCATTCGGGTATAAGGTGGAACTAGAAACATCATTTATTTCAATTCTAATTACGGCAATCGTCAGATCTATAGAAACTGCAACGCACTCAATCATTTCTCCAGAGGGGCAAACAACGTCAATCCATGGATAACCAACACCCCCCAACCAATGCAGATCCTGATTCTCGTCAATTACCCCGATTCCATCGGTATTGGAAGAAATAACACAATATCGCGATCCGGGTATGCAAGAAATTGCATTTATGGCACTATCTCCGGAACCCTCAATTGGATGGATTTCTAATTCTCCATCGATACTTCTTACCTTCCACAAAGAACCCGCCCCCCCTCCAACGAATGCCCAACTACCATCACTGTTCCAAGATACCGATCTTAGATCCTCTCCTCTGAATTCTGAACCAGACCCCACTTCCTCTATGCTTAGGTTTGAAGAAATGTATCTCAGCAATGTGCCCCCAGTTCCAGCAATCAATGCACTATCTCCCTGCGGGTGGAACGATGAGTCAAGTAGGGTTGAATCTCCAAGCCAGCTTACTTTGGAATGATTGTTGGGGTTTTCTGGATCAATTAAATAAATCGATGAATCAGCACCATGAGCAATCACCAACTTGCCCTCTGGAGATATTGATGCCCCTTCTAATCCCAGCGAAACTTCATCCAAATCGACTATCTCCCCTAGCATTATTGACGACTGAGCTATTGCAACCGGTGAAGAAATTAATATTGAGACAAGAAAAAGAGCAAACACCCTCATCCCGACCATGGCATCCGGAACGACTCTAATGGTTTAGCCATTGTACTGGCAGCTCTACTAATCTCCCTCGCAGTATTCAAGTGGTTCAATTAGTTCGGAGGCTCGATGGAGAGATTTGACGTACGAAGGGGACTAATCAAAGAAGTAGAAGGAAATGGGGGACTGCCTATATTGGCATCAGAGTTCTTCGACAACGTGGAAGCAATATCTGAGAGCTCATTTTCCGGATCTCATGGGGTGATGACTAGTATCGAGGCAAAGTACTACAAAGGGGCGCTAGTTGTTGATATAACAAACGTCCCCCCAAACTTCGATGATCCAGAAGCTATGAAATCGGCAATGGACGATAGAAAGAGATGGACATCATTCTTGGACAGTGCCACCGGATATAACTCCAAACAAAGAGGGGACAAAGCGAAAGAGTGGGCCAAAAAGGCTTCAAAGTCAAAATCAGCAATCTCAGCAGCTAAACACTTCATGGAAATGACAGACAACATTTCTCAAGAAAAGAAAAATACCGCTAATCAGCTAATCTCTGAGATTGAAGTCTTTCTGGAAGATAATGAAAATACTAAGGCAGCAGGCCGAGCAGAGAAGCTAAACAAGCTGTTCGATTAGGTGGACCAAATGTCCAAAGACGACCCCCTCTCACTACTAGACAAAGAATCAAGAGATTCCATCGGGAGAATGTTTTCCGGTTGTCAGGAGGTTATAGGAATCGAACACATAGTTTCGATAATGGCCGGAAATCGAAGCCACTCGGGGAATAACCAGATCCAAGCTTACATCGGTCTTGAGCCCAGCGGAAAGGCCCATCTCGCTTACATGATTCTAGCTGACACAATTCGAAAGATGCTCCAGGAAGGAGTAAATGTGATCATCCTTCTAGCAGATTGGCATGCGTGGGTGAATGACAAGTTCGACCGTGACATGGAAAAAATAAATCTAGCTGCTGATTACTTGGCTGAAGTATTCAGAGCCCTTCTCGGAAGTCCCTCCGAGGGCGATGGGGCGGGTGAAGTCAGATTCCTCAGGGCTTCTCAGATGATGGATTCCGGGAAGTACTGGGAGAGGGTCCTTAGATGCTCAAAGAACATGAGCCTCTCTAGAGTAAGGAGAACATTCAGCATAATGGGCAGGGACGAGGACTCGTCTGATCACGATTTGGCGGCATTTTTCTATCCAGCCCTTCAGTCAGCAGATATTTTCGAATTGGAGATAGACATTGCCTTCGGCGGTTTGGATCAGAGAAAGGCCCACATGTACATGAGGGAGGTGGCCGACAAATATGGTTGGACAAAGGCGACATGCATCCACACCCCCATGCTCTCAGGACTTAGGGGACTGGGTGGGAGGATGGAGTCATTCGATCACAAGATGTCAAAGTCCGATCCAGAAAATGCAATTCTATTGGACGATGACCAAGAGGCAATCCGTTCAAAGATGAGAAAGGCATTCTTAGAGGTTGGAAACTCTCTTTCTCCAGTTTTCGAGATTGCACAGAACATCATTCTGACCAATCGAGGCTCGATTACAGTATCTCCAGATCCCAAGTACGGTGAGATAACAGACTGGAATAATTTGGACAATTTCATAGAGGCGGTTTCAAACGGATCTATCCATCCACTAGACGCAAAAATAGGAGTAGCCGATTGTTTGTTCGAGATTCTTCTTCCAGTCCGAGAACACTTCTTGGAGAAGAGTGGCATGTTAGATGAAATGAACCAGCTGTCCGGTTAAAGAAAGTAATACTATAATTCGCAATTACCAATAATCTGCTTGCATAGAACTCATAATGTATCCCAATTCCGGGAAGTAAGAAGATAACATGGCAGATGTTGGAATTGACGACATTGCGCTCCACTTTCCAAGACTATATTTCGCAATGGAAGACTTTGCCAATTTTAGAGGAGCCGATTATGCGAAGCTAAACAAAGGACTCGGCCTGGAGGCTATGGCAATACCGGATGTGCATGAAGATACTGCAACTATGGGTGCAAATGCCGTATCCAGATTAATTGACCGAAACGGCCTGAATCCATCTTCAATTGGAAGAATTTACCTGGGAACGGAATCAGCACTAGATGGTGCAAAGCCCACTGCAACTTACATCATGGACATGTTGGAGCAGAGGTATTCCTCAAAATTCGGGAAGAATTGTTTCAGGAATTGCGATGTTGTGGATATGACGTTCGCATGTATCGGAGCAGTAGATGCAATGCACAACACACTTGATTGGGTTGCTAGGGGGGGTAAAAAGCGTAATAGAATTGGAATCGTAGTTTTTGCTGACAATGCGAAGTACGATTTGGGCTCATCCGGCGAGTATACTCAGGGGGCTGGTGGTGGAGCAATACTAATTCGTCACAATCCCCGACTTCTGACAATCCCCGACATATGGGGTGTTTCCACTATGCCAGTGCACGATTTCTTCAAGCCAAGAAGGGAGGTTGAAACTAGGACCGTGGTGGAGAACGTTTTGGAGCTGGCCGAAGAGTCCGGGGCAAGCATTACCTCGAACCTAGCCGAGAAAATTCTGAAGCTTCTTCCTCGTTCAAAGAAGAAGAACGAGGTGATCTTTGAGAACGAGAAACTGATGATTCACAAGGACACGCCAGTTTTTGACGGGCAATTCTCCAATAGGTGCTATTCAGAGTCCGTAAAACAGGCATTTATCGATTTCCGTATGAAGGCCATTGAGGAGGGTCGTTACGATCCTGAAAATGACGAGATTCTAACAAATCAGTGGAGTAGGATAATTGTTCATCTCCCTTATGCATTCCAAGGCAAGAGGATGTTCCCAGACGTCTTCCGTCACGATAGAAGGCATCTACCTGTCTGGCAAGGCATTACAGACCAAATTGGAAAAGAACCAGTTCCAGAAGAATTCCCAGATACTATGGAAGGATTGGAGGCCTTCGAGAAGGCGAATGACGCGTATCGACGACTAATCTCTAAGACACCAGAATTTCAGTCATTCGTTGAAGATAGAATCGAAAAGACACAGAGGGCATCGAGTCTAATTGGAAATCAGTACACAGGATCTATTTTCTTAGCATTAATGTCTGCAATGGAATCCGACTATCTGGACAATACCGAAATGGATTCTAGGAGAATCGGCCTCTGTGGTTATGGATCCGGAGCCAAAGCAAAGGTCTTCGAGGGTGTAGTTCAACCCCAATGGAGGGAGATAGCCTCAAGATTCCACCTTTTTGAGAGACTCTCCACGCGACACGCCATCAACAAGACAGTTTACGAGGCCCTACACAAGGGCAAGAGGAAGCGCTCTGTAGTCAAACCTAGCTCAGAATTCGCTCTAGTTCAAATCGGAGGAGAAGGGAAGTTAGAAGGACAAAGAAGATATGAGTGGATTGAGTGAATTAACTCTCAATTATTTCCCCTACATGATGGAGGAATTCCTCTACCTCTTCTCCTGTATTGTAGTGAAGCAAGCCAGCCCTAAGTACGCCCTCTGGTTCCAGATCCAGAGCTTCAGTAAGCTCAAGTGCATAGAAATTACCCGCCCAAACGAATACGCCCCTCTCCGCCAGCTTCCTCCCTAACTCCGAAGCACTAATTCTTGGGTGAGTGAATGAAATTGTCGGAGCCCTCTCAGTAATTCTTTTTGGATCAGTTATCCCCCATATTTTCAGCCCTTCAATACTCATTAAGCCTTCAATCATCCTTCCACAAAGCTCCCTTTCATGATCCTCTATGTGGGAGAAAGCCTCTACTAGGGCTTCTCTTCTAGTTAGCCCCCCTTGTCCTGATGAAACCCTCCCTATCCACGCCAGATGGTCAATCGCAGCCATAGTTCCCGCCATCCCTTCGTGGCTTTGAGTGCCCGTCATCCATCTGAATGGGATTTCATCCGATGAGACCCTTAGTTTGGCCACTGGTAGCTCAGACATCCGCTCACCTTTGCCCCACAGTAAACCCTGGTGAGGTCCGAAGAATTTGTATGGCGAACATAGTAGGTAGTCACAGCCGAAATCGCCCACATCAATCAGAGAATGGGGAGCATAGTGGACTGCGTCCACTACTACCTCGGCCCCGAACTCGTGTGAAATTTCTACAATCTTTTTTACATCATTAATCGTCCCTGAAAGATTAGAAGCAGCCCCCAGAGCAACGAGAACGGTCTTCTCTGAAATGGACCCAATAACTGACTTCATATCCAATGTGCAGTCTTCTGGATTCACATCTATCTTCCTAAGGGTTGCTCCCGACCATTCAGCAGCTAGAACCCATGGTCGCACGTTTCCATCGTGGTCCAATCTTGTTACAACAACTTCATCTCCTTCCCCCCAAGTTCTACTTAAAGCACTAGCAAGCTGAATATTCAGGCTGGTCATGTTCTGTCCAAATGCAATCTCCAAGGGATCTATGCATCCGATAAAATCGGCACAAGCCTGCAACGACTCATGAATTAGTTCGTCAGTCTCGACCGATGTTGCAAAGTCCATCCCCGTGTTGGCATTGTGGTGTAGGAGGTAATCGCTTACTGCCCTAGCTACCGTCAAGGGGACTTGACTTCCCCCTGGGCCATCGAAGAAGATGGCCCTCTTCCCCCCGACCATTCTCTCCAAAGCGGGAAAAGCCTCCCGGATTCTATCAATGGGATATTTGGGCAATATTCTAACCTCATGGTGAAATAGATCGGTTGATAACTATCCTCTGAACCTCTTGTGTCCCTTCGTAAATTTGAGTGATCTTTGCATCTCTAAAGAACCTCTCAACTGGGAAATCAGTTGTGTACCCATATCCCCCAAGAACTTGCACAGCTCTCTCTGAGACCCACATGGCCGTGTCTCCAGCATAGAGTTTGGCCATACTGGCCTCTTTTGTATGCCTAGGGCCTCCTTCCTCATAGTGACTCTGTTTCGCCGATGCAGCTTTGTAGACAAGCATTCTAGCAGCTTCGGTCCTAGTTGCCATATCGGCAAGATAATTTCCAATACTCTGATGAAGGGCAATAGGCTTCCCGAAAGCCTCTCTTTCATATGCGTAATTTACTGCAGCTTCAAAAGAACCCTGAGCGATTCCCAAGGCTTGAGCCGCAATCCCAATCCTGGAGTTATCCAGCGCATTCATTGCTATGGGAAAGCCCTCTCCTGGATTCTTTATTACATTCTCAACCGGAACTTTGCAGTTTTCCAGTACCAAAGAGCAAGTGTCACTTGACCTGATTCCTAGCTTATCTTCCTTCTTCCCTACAGAAAATCCTTCAAACGATTTTTCAACAATGAACGCGGTAGTTCCGCCATGCTTCTTCTCCCCAAAATCTGGATGATCGACGTCTTTAGCAAAAAGGACATAGATGTCTGCGCTAGATCCATTCGTAACCCACATCTTCTCCCCATTCAAGATATAGTGAACTCCGTCTTCACTGATTTTTGCTTTACACCCTAATGCAGCCGCGTCAGTCCCTGCTCCTGCCTCAGAAAGGGAATATGCACCAATTTCCTTGTTTGCTAGTCTGGGAAGATACTTACTCTTCTGCTCTTCATTCCCATGGAGGGCTATTGTCATGGAGCACAATCCAACGTGAACACAAAACATCACAGAGAACGAGGGATCAACTCTTGCTAACTCTTCAACAATAATTGCCTCGGAAATTGAGTCTATGGGGCTGCCCCCATACTGTTCAGGAATTGCCACTCCCTGTAAACCGGTTTTTTCGCAAAACTCATTCCATTCGTCAATTGGCGCCCTCTGTTCCTTGTCCCTGTCGAAGCATGTGGGGGCCAACGAATCTTCCGCAAAACCCCTTACCATCTCACGAATCATGCTTTGCTCTTCAGATTCTCCGAAATCCATATCTCTCAGACGCCGCAGCAAGATTATCTTGTTAATCTCTTGTAATAATTGCAACTCCTTCAATCGAATAGTTCAAATTGGAACCTATCGGGCGGGCGGTCGGTATCAGATGAATAGCGGGGATTACTTCGAATTCAGCATTGCTCACGACAGGCAATATACTCTAGATCACTTATGGGTCCAATTACTAGATGATGACAAAGAAGAAATGACCGTAAAGTTGGGAATTAGCGAATTTATTAGGGCCGAGTACGGTGAGATCGTTAGAGTCGTCCTAACCAAGCCGGAGGATGACAGCGAATTCCAAGTTGAAATGGGGGAAGATGAAAACCAAAACGATGATGACTCATCTGTAACACCTCTTTCTCGAGGGGACGAACTGGACGTTGATGATCTGATGATCACAATTAGGACCACAAATGAAAGAATTTTGATCAATGCACCTTTTCCTTGCAAAATCGCACAACTAAACGGGGACGTCGAAGACAACCCTGACTTGGTTAATGATGAGGCATATGGTGATGGGTGGTGCATGATCGTAAAACCTCATGAATGGGATGAAGACATGCATCTAAATGAGCAAGAGTACATAGAATATCTAAATGAAATATGACTACGGCCAAGAAAGAATTGGCCACTCTTCATAGTCAGAGTCTTTCCAGTTCAAGCTATCTATGAGTGGGATGACTTCCTCAATTCCCGCTAGGTCTTCCTCTATTTGCTTCCTGTGAAGCCAAGCCTTGAGCCTTCCCAGCCTCCTGCCGGGCTCTAAACCAGTCTTTTCTGAGAGAGTATTTCCATCTACAAGAGGTGCAGTACCAGCTTTAAAACTCGGAACTTTGGCTAGAGATTCTTCGAACTCGGAAGTTTCTTTCCCTATTCCCCTGAGATATCCAAAGACTTGACTATGCCTGTATCCAGGTAAAGCGGCCCTAAATCTCCTAACGCTGGACATCGAGGGGTCTAAATCATGAATTCTAAGGCCATGTAGGAAAGATACCGTATCGGACTCTGCTCTGGAAAGCCTTAGATTTTCGGAAAGCACATTGGAGAGCTCTTCTCCATTCCTATTATCAAGACTACATATAATTGCTAAATTGACAGAATAATCTAGGCATAGATCTGCATCAAGGTTCAATGAAACTCCTGGTAGCAACTCTTCAATTACCTCATGTTCGTGCATCAATCTTACTATCTTCCCGGAGTTGGGCTTGCTCAGAATCATCTTCATTTCAGACCAGATTCTCTCCTTTGAGATTCTCTCCAACATGTGTAAATTCACTGAAATCGCTCTACTGAGTTCCAGATCTAAATCCCTTAGTCCGTTTTCCCCCATCTCCAAGAATCTGAAAGCCCTGATAATTCTCAGTCCGTCTTCCCCTAGTCTCTCTGCTGGATCCCCAACACATCGAATTATTCCTGATTCTAGATCCAACTTACCGCCGTGAGGATCAATTATCTCGCCATTACTTCCTATTGCCATGGAGTTAATTGTGAAATCTCTTCTGGACAAGTCTACATGGATGCTATCTCCAAACTCTACGTTGTCAGGTCTCCTACCATCGCCATATCCCCCATCGACCCTTAGCGTAGTAACTTCCCAGATTTTTCCTGATCGAGACTCATCGTCCAACCTAACTCTCACTGTACCGTATTTCTCCCCGACCATAATTGATTTGGGGAATATAGATTTGACAAGGTCTGGCTCTAGATTGGTAGCAATATCTAGCTCCTTTGGATCAGAACCAGATAGAAATTCCCTTACCCAACCACCAACAATCCAAGCTTCTCCTTGAGATCTCAATTTCTCTAGGACTTCCCGGTCATCTTCGCCCAGCGAAGCTGTCACCTTATCCAAAGCTCTACCTCCATTGAAGTCCCGCCAAAGGAGCAGATATATTGAGTCACGGCTCGTGCGGGGCCCGTGAAGGTCGAATTGGTACCTGTCGAGATTCTCCGTCCACACGAACAAACTATCCCAAAAAAGGTGGATGAATTAGAGAAGATGACACATAGGTGGAAGGCATATGTCCTTCCCTTGGTAGTCGATGGTAATTCAGGGGTAATTCTAGATGGCCACCACAGGCACCAAGTAGCACTACGGCTGAAGCTCAAGTGTCTCCCTTGCGTCCTTGTCGATTATCTTGGTGACGATTCCGTAGAGTTGGATGTCTGGCCAAACTGCGGCAGGAATTCAGTTTCCAAAGATGAAGTGATCAAAGCTGGGCTAGAGGGCGAGCTATTCATTCCCAAGACAAGTAGGCATAGACTCTCCGACCACCTTCCTCCAATTTCAGTACCACTAAACAGGCTTCTTCTTCCTGCAGTAAATCATTGACATCTCTTGCTCATGGAATGAGGTCATCATGTCCCCCTGGGAACTCAGTTACTTCTTCCGGTGAACCCGGACTAGCTATGTCAATTGAAAGATACTCGCTAAATAGCGGCCAAAGAGGGCCCAACCAATCTATTTCTGACATTAGCAGGTCTACAACTGGATGCTCCATTATTTCCTCCTCGGTCGAATCCCCATCAATTATTGGTAGGTCAAGAGGCATTTCTCTGAGTGTGGATATCAGGTCAACCACCCTTTTCCTTGTCTCTTCTTCTATTTCTACCATCCCACAAACCAAGTCTAGTGCATCTTCTATGTGGTCAGCTAATGAAATTGGATCAAGAGGACTTGCTTCGGACTCCCTAACGTCAACCGGCCCAAAAACGACACCCCCTAAGTCAGTATCAAACCACTCTAAACCCTGCTTCTCTCTCTTCAACAGCCTTTGGTGGACTGGACCCCCAAATGGCCCTAGAACGAATCCACCATCGAGGACTAGGTGCTTTATTGGGTCTGGAGTCTTTCTCACGGACCCAGTAATCAGGACTCGGTCCACACTCCTCTCCATCTCATCGAAATTTTCCATATCTCTGGGGTGTAGGACACGAATTAATCCCGAGGCTAAGTGATCGCAGAGCCTCTCCTCCGTGTGAAGCCTTACTTCATCGTGCGCCTCTACTATTGTAACAGAACCATCCGAGCCAACCATCTTGTCAATGATCGCAGCAAGGTAACCGCCCTTGGATCCAAACAATAGGACATTCTGCGCCTCTCTAACCTCCAAGTGATGCAGAAGGGTTGCAATCATATGGGGGGCAGAAATAGTTCTTGCAGCCCCCATTTCCGTGAAAAGGAATGGGACCGGTCTGTCTAACCAGAAAGCCTCCAAGGCATAGTCTGTGAATGTTGATGGATCGACCTCCTCCATCGCCCTAATCGTTGAATCATCAAGAGGAACGCCCGCAACTCTAAGCCGCTCGAGCAAATCGGACATCGACGTCAATGAAAGCCCTCCGAAGGGCAAATTGACCATAGGGGATTTGAATGCATTGCTCCTCGGACCTCCCGGGGTCCGTGGTCTAGGGGTTATGACGTCGCTCTTACAAAGCGAAGATCGCAGGTTCAATTCCTGCCGGACCCACCAGAG
>PAYZ01000014.1 GCA_002716085.1 Methanobacteriota archaeon
GCAATTTCTGCTTCACAACTACTACCAAATGGTCCACCAGAACTTTCACAGCCCGACATTTCAGCGGAAACCTCAACGGTCAATTCATTTCCGTCTTGAATCACAAATGAATCATCACCATCTAGTATAACTTCGAAGAGTTCGTGATCAAAGTTACAAGAATTAGTTATCCCAGGGTTACATGCGTCGGCTTCCCAAGATTCCGAGCCGACAGTGTTGCCATTAGCGCTTACGACGATATCCCAGGTCACCTGTGAATTACTAGGGCCTTGAGCTCGTAAGAAAAATTGTACCGGAATGTAAAATTGACCACTCGATGAACCATGTTTTGGCCGACCAGTAATCTCTAGTGAACTTAACAAATCCCCTGTTGTAAACTCAATTGTCGAATCTAGAGCACTAGAAGTCGATTGACCGCCTGATTCAGGGACCATTGTTGTAATGTGCCCATCTCCTCCAGAGGATGAGTTTGCTTCTGCAAAATATAGTGTGTAAAGTTTGGATTCGATTTCCTCTGAAGTATCTGCCCGAGAGTCTGCAACTAGGTGAGTGGGTTCTGTCACTAATGTCGCTATTTGAGGGGTAATCATCAGAATCGCAAGGAATACCGCAAGTTGGCTTAAATGGCCATCCCGAATCAGCGTACTGCTCGCATTCATCGCCTACCGGCACTCACGGGGGTGTTAAAGCGTTCGTGAGGTCCGAGTGCTCTTTGCATCGATTTTAACACGCCCCCCAAAGGGGGCGTAAACTCCGCTCGGTTCAAGTCTGATAAGGTGCTCAGAGGCCTCGCAGGGGTACCCGAGCTGGTCAAAGGGGCCGGACTTAAGCTCCGGTGCGTAGAGCTTCGTGGGTTCAAATCCCACCCCCTGCACCACTACTTTATTCGGGTTATTGAACAGCCTAATTGACCGTCTCCGTCCAAGATGTCTAGTTTAGTTATGACAACCGTAGCAGCTTCAACTGGACTAGGTTTCAGTATTCTATCTAATATGCGGTTTGCAAGAGTTTCCAAAAGTGAAGCGCGCTGTAAATTCAAAGCCTCATCTAATGCAGAGATTAGGTATTCGTAATCTAGAACCTCTGATATTTCATCGCCTGGAGGCGTGCTATCACCTGATAAAATAACATAAACGTCGAAAGAAAGACGCTGAGGAGACCCTAATTCATGGTCGTGAACACCTATGTCGACCTGTCTAATTACCTTCTCTAGGAATAGGCTAGTAGCAGCTTGATTCTGTGATAAAATTTGCATCAGCGCATCTGAATGTGAAGTCATTGAGCATCCTCCGTTTCAAATGCAACGTCCCGGCTTCTGGAAAGGAATCTTTCTCCAGCATCGACAAAAATGACCTGTCCGGTAATCGATTTCGCTTCAATGAGAAAAACTACTGCCTGAGCAATATCTTCTGGAGATGGCCCATACCCAAGTGGGCTTTCAGACTGAGCCCGACTGAATCCTGCTTCTGTTTGGTCTGGGCTGGCTAAAGTGTGACCTGGTGCGACCGCGTTAATTCTAAGCTTAGGTGCAAGACCTCTTGCAAGAGCCTCAGTAATACCAAGCAAGGCATATCGGGAGGCTGTGTAAGAAATATGATCTGGATTAGGCGCAGCGATTTTTTGATCGAGGATATTAACTACTGAACCCGACATGTCAGTGGGTAGATTTTGCAATACCTCGCGCGTCAACATTAGAGGAGCCTTTGCGTTAACATCCATGTGTTCATTCCAAGACCTATTGTCGAAAGTTTCTAAGTCGTCATGCTTGAATTTGGAAGCATTGTTCACAAGGTGCCGAACAGGCCCAATTTGTGAAGATGCTTTAGCAATGATTTTTGCAACTTCTTCCGGATTCGATAAATCACCCTTTACGGTGCAAGACTCAACACCCAACTGTCTAATCTTATCGACTAGTTGCTCGGCTTCCTTTGCAGATGAATTGTGGTGAACTGCCACTGAGTAGCCTTTTTGTGCTAGGTGAAGACAAATTGCAGCACCAATTCTCTTAGCACCTCCTGTAACGAGTGCAGCACTGCGAGCCATATGTACATCCGAGTCAAGACTGGTATATCTCTCCTCGTTTTGAAAAACCTCATCTGGATGATTGAGGCGAACGATTAACGCCGTATGTACACTCCTCGTAACCAATGGGTGTACCGCTGCCCTAAGTAGATGGTGCTGAAGTGTCTACTGGTGGTTGTGGAGGATCTGCAATAATTAGTGCTGAAGAGCGCCGGAAAGCGGAAAGAAAACGGCTTCCATCCTGGTTCAGAACGACCCTTCCTACAGGTAATGCACAAACTCGATTTAACCAAACTAAATCTAATGTTCACGAGCATGGATTGCATACCGTTTGCGAAGAAGCTCGATGTCCAAACATACACGACTGTTGGGGNAGGGGNACTGCCACTTTCATGATTGCAGGTGAGGTTTGTACACGCGGTTGTAGATTCTGTGCAGTTGGCACCAAGAAAATCCCCCCTCCTTTGAATCCTAACGAGCCTGTCGAACTTGCTGAAGCAGTTGATACAATGGGAGTCAGTCACGCAGTAATTACTGTCGTCAATCGCGACGACTTAGCAGATGGAGGTGCTGAGCATTATCGAAATTGCATCAAAGCAGTGCACCAAAGATGCCCAGACGTTGGACTTGAATTACTATGTTCTGATTTGGATGGTAATTTAGAGGCCCTAGCAAGCCTGCTTAATGACCTGCCAATCAGAGTCTTTGCACACAATGTAGAATGCGTCCCTAGGTTGGACTCCACTGTTCGCGACCCTCGTGCTTCGTTTACGCAATCGCTGAAGATTCTACAAGAAGCTAAGCGGTTACGGCCTGATTTAGCCCTGAAATCAAGTATAATGGTGGGTGTCGGAGAAACAGATGAAGAAGTTGTTAAGGCAATGCAACTGCTAAGAGAAGTCGGGGTTGAGTTAATCACTTTGGGCCAATATCTACAACCAAGTTGGAAACACCTTGCAGTCGACAGATTTCCTGAACCGACTACTTTCGCTGAGTGGGATCAAGCCGCTCGAGAAATGGGGTTCACTGCGGTTGCTAGTGGGCCATTAGTACGCTCTTCCTACCGAGCAGGTTTGCTTTGGGAAGAAGCAATGGGCGGGGAACCAGTTGTTACAAGAGACTCGACAGGTTCAGCAATTAGCCATTTGAATCCTAGTAAAGATCTGCTTACTACCAATGAGGTCCGGTTGTCCTCGGAGCACAAAACAATATGAACAAATAATCGGAGACAGGATTATGGCAGGGAAAAAGAAGAAGAAAGTAACCTTGCATGTACCTTCCGCTCCCTTCCGACCGGGGGACAAGGCCAGTTTCGCGCCATTCGAAAACGAGCCGGGAGACCTTCCTAGACCCGATCCCGAAAATTGCATTGCATCTGAAACCACAGACCATGCATACGGGCTTGTAAGAGTACTAGATTTCGAAGGTAATGCTAGTGGACCTTGGAATCCGGACTTAACCCCTGATGAGCTTCGTGAAGGCNTNGAACANATGGTNAGAATGCGAATATTCGATGATCGGATGATGAAAATGCAACGCACTGGTAAGTTGTCGTTTTACATGCGCTCCTATGGAGAAGAGGCTGTTGCAATTGCCCAAACGATGGCTCTGGAAACTCAAGATTGGATATTCCCAACCTACCGTCAACCCGGAGCGCAATTTGTCAGAGGTAGAGACATGGTAAGCATGATCAACCACTGTATCGGCAATGAAGAAGACAACGTCAAGGGTAGGCAAATGCCTGTCCATTACACCTATCGCGAGGGGCGCTTCATCTCGGTTTCTAGTCCGGTTGGGACCCAATTTAGTCAAGCTGTGGGTGTTGCAATGGCTTCACAATACAAGGCCCTCGATGAATGCTGTATCACTTGGATAGGAGACGGTTCAAGTGCTGAAGGTGATTACCATTACGCACTTAATTTCGCTTCGGTCTTCAAGCCACCGGTGATTCTCAATATCGTTAACAATCAATGGGCTATTTCGACTCATGCTAACTTAGCAAGTGGTAACCCAACATTCGCTGCAAGAGGATTAGCCTACAATGTCCCTTCAATGAGAGTGGATGGAAATGACTTCTTAGCTCTCTATGCAGTTACGAAATGGGCAAGAGAGCGCGCCGCTGCCGGAGAGGGTGCTACGCATATTGAGGTACTTACCTATCGTGCTGGAGCACACTCCTCCAGCGATGACCCTAGTAGATATCGACCGGGAGACGAGCACGAGGCTTGGCCTGGTGGCGACCCAGTAGACCGATTAGTGCAACATTTGGTTGCAATCGGAGAATGGTCGGAAGAGCAGCAAAAGGAATTAGAGGAGAGAGTCGATGGTGAGGTAATGGCTGCTTACAAGGAAGCTGTTACTTATGGAGATCTGGCCAATGGGCCTTATCCTTCAGCGGATACAATATTCACCGAAGTATACGAGGAAGTCCCTTGGCATCTTCAAGAACAATGGGATGAAATGAAGAAATGGAGTGTGGACTGAAATGCCTGAAATGAATATTGTTCAAGCAGTTAATTCGGCCCTAGACATTATGCTGGAGAAAGACCCTGATGTAATCTTCTTTGGCGAAGATGCAGGATACTTTGGAGGTGTATTCCGAACCTCAGATGGTTTGCAAGAAAAACACGGTAGACACCGAGTATTCGATACGCCTCTCTCTGAAGGTGGAATTGCTGCAATCGCATTTGGCATGGGAATCAATGGATTAAGGCCAGTTGCAGAAATCCAATTTGCCGATTACATCTTCCCGGCCTACGACCAAATAGTCAATGAAATCGCAAAAGTTAGACATCGATCGGGTGGTGAGTTTTGGTGCCCTTTAACAATCAGAACCCCCGCAGGTGGTGGAATTCGCGGAGGACATCATCACTCTCAGAGCCCAGAGTCTCAATTTACTCACACCTCTGGGATAAATGTAGTATACACATCAACACCTTACAATTCCAAGGGCCTACTTATTTCGGCGATTGAATCCAACGACCCCGTTGTGGTATTCGAGCCTAAGCGATGTTACAGAGGGCCTTTCTATGGCGACCCGCATAATGTTCCAACATGGAAAGATCACCCAGAGGCCGAAGTACCAGAGGCGCATTATACAGTGCCCCTTGGTGAGGCAAGACTTGCAATGGAAGGTACTGACTGCACAGTTATTTCTTGGGGCGCAATGGTCCACGTAAGCGAACAAGCAATCAAAGACAGTGGAATTAGTTGCGACCTTATTGATTTGCAAACTTTGGTGCCTTGGGATAAAGATGCGATTGTAAAATCAATAGAAAAGACTGGGCGTTGTGTTATAGTTCACGAAGCACCGAAAACTAGTGGATTTGGAGCAGAAATGGCAGCCAGTGTTCAGGAAAGATGCTTCTACCACCTGGAAGCACCAATAGAAAGAGTCACGGGATGGGACACACCGTTCCCGCACACAACAGAATGGGATTATATGCCCAGTCCGGCGAGAATCGCCAATGCAATAAAGAAAACTATGGAGGAATGAAAATGACAAATCGCGTATTCAAACTACCAGATATCGGAGAAGGAGTAGTAGAAGGAGAAGTCGTGCAATGGCACGTATCCGTTGGAGATTCTGTCTCCGAAGATGATGCACTTGTAGATGTAATGACAGATAAGGCGACTGTGACAATTCCCTCACCTCATGATGGAACAATATCCGCTCTTCATGGTGGCGTGGGTGATATGGTGGCAGTTGGTGCTACATTGGTTGAATTCGGGGATGGAGGCGATAGCCCAGTCGATTCAGTTGAGGAAAAAGAACCTGAAACCGAAAAAAACGTTGAGCAAGAAGTTGTATCCGAGACGGAGCCAGCGAAAACTCCTCCACCAGTGGCTACTGAACCAGTTGCGCCTCCTCCCGTGCCAGCAATTTCAACACCCGCTCCATTACCAGTGGTTTCCAAACCAACTGAAACCAGTTTTGGATCTGGAGGTAAAGCGCTGGCCAGTCCTGCTGTTCGTAGGCGTGCACGCGAGGCAGGAGTTGATTTAGCATCAGTTCGCGGTAGCGGGCCGGCTGGTCGAATTCGTCACGCTGACCTAGATGCATTCATCGCCGCTGGAGGTATGGTCCAAGGCGCAGCGCCAGTCGCCTACACTACCAGAAGAAGTGATGTTGAGGAGATTAAGATAGTTGGATTAAGGAGAAAGATTGCCGAAGCAATGACCATCTCCAAGCGCCATATTCCACATTTCTCTTACTTTGAGGAAATAGACGTCACAGAATTGGAGGAGTTAAGGCAATTCCTTAATGCAACAAAATCCCCAGAACAACCGAAATTGACCTATCTTCCATTCATCATGATGGCTCTAGCGAAAATAATGCCAGATCATCCTGAATGCAATGGACATTATGACGAAGCAAATGGAATTGCTCGAAGGTATGGGGCTGTTAACATAGGAATCGCGACCCAAACCGATAGAGGTCTATTCGTCCCTGTAGTAAAGCACGCTGAAGCGATGGATGTTTGGCAGGCGGCCGCAGAAATGCAGAGAGTATCTGGTGCGGCAAGAGATGGAACCGCTTCACTTGACGACCTTACTGGCTCTACCTTCACAATTACTAGCCTCGGAAGAGATGGAGGGCTCGGAGCAACTCCGATAATCAACCACCCTGAGGTTGCCATATTAGGTGTTCACAAAGCACGTGAAATGCCTGTGGTTAGAAAAGGAGAAATTGTGGTTCGCAGAATTATGAATGTGTCTAGCTCATTTGATCATAGAATCGTCGATGGTGCTGATGGAGCAGCCTTAGTGCAGTCACTCAAGCGGATGCTTGAACATCCTGCATTAATCTTCATGTGAGGGGAAAAAATGACTGAAAATCGCAAGTGTAAGGTGCTCGTAGTAGGAGCAGGGCCTGGAGGATATGTTGCCGCAATACGTAGTGCCCAGCTCGGATTAGAAACGGTGATTGTAGAAGGTGACAAGGCTGGTGGAACCTGTTTAATCAGGGGCTGTATTCCAAGCAAGGCAATTATTCACGCTGCTGAGAGATTCGAATCGTTGCAGCAACACGCAAGTGAAGGAGGCCATATGGGACTATCTTTAGCCTCAGAACCTCAAATTGACATGGCTGCATTGGTCGGTTGGAAAGATGCAATAGTAGAACGATTGAACAAAGGCGTAGAGGCACTTTTGAAAGGTGCTGGTGCTGAATTAGTGAAGGGATGGGCTACTTTTACTGGACCAAAGAAATGTACTGTAGAAACTTCCGAAGGATCTCTTGAAATTGAGGCTGAAAACGTAATTATCGCAACAGGATCAAGTCATATCGACTTACCATTTATGCCATGTGACGAGGAGTTTGTACTGTCATCTACCGGTGCTTTGGATCTACAAAAGCTACCAAAATCTGCCGCTATTGTAGGCGGCGGTTACATTGGACTAGAATTGGGTTGTGCTCTAGCTAAATTAGGGACTGATGTTACCGTTGTAGAAGGAATGGATTCAATTCTTGGAATAATGGACAAAGAAATTCGACGACCTCTAGAAATTTGGTTGAAAAAACATAAGGTTGCTGTTCATACAAATGCTCTGGCACGCGGTTCTGAAATCAAAGGCAAAGGAGCAAGTCGTAAGGCTCATTTGACCTTTGAGAAGGATGGAGAAGAACAGACAATCAAAGTCGATAAGGTGCTAGTAACTGTTGGTAGAAGCCCCAATACCAAAGGATGGGGTTTGGAAAATATGGGCGTCAGAATGGACACAGGAGGGCGATTCATTCGTATCGACCGACAATGTAGAACCAATGTACCAGGTGTTTACGCCATAGGCGATGTGGCTGGTGAACCAATGTTGGCCCACAAGGCCTCTTCTCAAGGCGAAATGGTAGCTGAAATACTAGCAGGACATACCAGAGATTTCGATAAGGTGGCGATTCCAGCAATCGTCTTTACCGAGCCCGAAATCGTTTCTGTTGGATTGTCACCTGATGAAGCAAAAGAAAGAGGAGAAGAAATCATAACCGGAAAATTCCCATTAGCAGCAAACGGTCGAGCGCTAACATTGGAAGCTGAGAAAACGGCTGGATTCATTCGAGTTACTGCTCGTGAATCTGACCATGTTATTCTTGGAATTCAAGCCGTCGGAAGCCACGTTGCTGAATTACATGGTGAATTTGTCCTGGCCCTAGAAATGGGCGCTTTATTGGAAGATATTGCTGATACCGTTCATGCGCATCCTACAATGACTGAGGCCTTCCACGAAGGTGTATTGAAGACCCTAGGTCACGCTATCCACTCTGCATGATTCAAAAAAGGGGGAATCGTTTTTGCTAGAATTGCAAATACTGAGAGCCGAAATTGAGTCGCATGAAGCAATCGACGCTGCCATGTCGCAGCTACAAGAAAAAAGAATTCTAGATGAGATTCCAGATACTTTGATTCTAGTACAACATCCAGAGGTGGTAACACTTGGGCCCAAGGCGGAAAGAGATGGAGCCTTGGAGGATCCCGCGCTATCTGATTATCCAACAAGAGTCGTAGATAGAGGCGGAGGGATGACTTATCATGGACCAGGTCAGTTGGTTGTTTATCCAATAATTAAGTGGCAAGTTGGGGAACAATCTGTTCGAAAGATAATCAATCGACTTGAGGATTGGGTTATGGCCGCTCTTGCTGATTGTGGAATAGAAGGATATCGCAATGAAAGAATGATGGGAGTTTGGTTGGAAGAATACAAAGTATGTTCCATTGGACTGGCCTTCAAACATTGGGTAAGCCGCCATGGTCTCGCTCTAAATTACAACACAAACCCTAACCGAGTAGAGGCCCTTTCTTGTTGCGGGCTTCCCGCTGGCATGACCACTTCGCTGCAAGCCCTCGGACACACCCATGACCTAGATGGGAGAATTCTAGATCGTGCACGGTTGGAAGAAGCATTGCTAATTCTCGCCGAACAATATCTCGATCGGGTACCAATGCAACCCGAAGATTGGGCTGTGGAGTTGGTAGCATGAGACCAAATAGAAGCCCTCTGGAAAAATATTGGTCTTTGGATCCTGATGTGACTTTCCTAAACCATGGTTCGTTCGGAGCTACTCCGAATATGGTGTTGGAAGAACAACATCAATTGAGATTACATCTAGAATCAGATCCTGTCCGGTTCTTTGAAAGAGAGGCTTTCGAAAATATGAATGTCGCAAGCCGTGAACTCTCAAAATTTCTCAATGCAGATTCCGATGGCATGACCTTTTGTCAGAATGCTACCAGTGGCGTAAATACTGTGCTTAGAAGTTTGGTTCTAAATCAGGGAGACGAAATAATCATTCCAAATCACTCGTATCAAGCATGTTGGAATGCGATCGATTTTGTTGCATCTAGATGGGGTGCCAAGGTTGTTGTAGTAGACCTGCCATTTAGATGTGATTCAGAAGAAGAAATCATTGAACCCTTGTTAGGTGCAATTTCACCTAAAACAGTTCTAGTAATGATTGATACAGTAACAAGCCCCACGGGTCTTAGGATGCCATTCGAGAAACTTGTCGATGAATTTCAATCGAGAGGAGTCGATGTTTTGCTTGATGCAGCACACGGCCCGGGCATAGTGCCAATGGATTTATCTAAATTAGATGCGGCTTGGGTGACTGGAAACTGTCACAAATGGCTCTGTAGCCCCAAGGGATCCGCATTCCTACACATTAGAGAAGACAAGAAAAAGGAGACTAAACCACTCACAATCAGTCATGGACATAGTGCAGATTTATCGTCTCAAGAAAAATTCAGATTCGAATTTGACTGGCAAGGAACTAGAGACCCTACCGCAATTCTGTGTATTCCTAAATCCATTGAGACTCTCAAATCAATGGTTTCAGGAGGATTTGATGAAATTATTGAACATAACAATTCTCTCGCTTTGAAAGCAAGAAATCTTCTTTGCGAGAGTTTAGGCACCGAACCTCCAACTCCAGATTCGATGATATCTGCAATGGCTACAATTGACCTGCCAGGAACATATTCAGGGGGTGCAGACATTATGGGCGACCCACTTCACAACAAACTGCTCGATGAATTCGGCATCCAAGTTCCAGTGTTCCCTTGGCCACATCATAAAATGAGATATTTCCGAATTTCTGCTTATCTTTACAATGCTATTGAAGAGTATGAATACCTAGCAGAAATATTGCAAGAAATTCTCTAATTTACTATTTTGATCAATACATGAATAGAAGTAGTTGATAATTCACCGGCTGTATGCTTGAGGCAACCAATGAGGGTGAAATGATGGGTGAAGCAGTTGTTGCAATTACCGGCGCATCGGGAGCACGATATGGTGTTCGACTATTGGAAGCTCTTTCCGAAGCAGGCTGGAAAACCCACCTGATTGTCACTCGCGAAGGGGCATTAAATCTAGAATTAGAATGTGGGAAATCTCCAGAAGATCTGGCCAACGATTCTGTGATTTTGGAAAATAACAACAATCTTGCAGCCAAATCGGCATCAGGGTCTGCCCGTTTTGATGCATATATCGTTTGCCCAGCAAGTGGAACGACAATTGGAAAAATAGCAAATGGGATTTCAGATAATCTAGCAACCAGAAGTGCATTGGTTGCGATGAAAGAGAGGCGAAAACTCATCCTAGTTCCTAGGGAAGCACCCTATGCAACACCTCATCTTAGAGCAATGGCAAATCTTTCTGAATGGGGCGTGGTAATTCTTCCTGCAAGCCCTGGATTTTACAATAAACCCCAGACACTTGAGGATATGGTTGACTTCATTGTGGCTAGAATACTTGACCAATTAGATATCGACCATGAAATTGGAAAACGCTGGACTGGAGATGAAATCGGCTCTCTGTAAATCGATTCAAATTATGCTCCATTACAGGTTGGGTTCAAGAGTGAGGTACCAGCCGTTAATTTTCAGTATTCTATGACGAACTGGGAGTCACTTACCGTAGCACAACTGAAAGAGGAGTGCAAAAGCCATGGTCTTTCGGTTAGTGGAAAGAAGGCTGATTTAGTGGCTAGACTTGAGGATTACACCATCCCAAATGATGTCCTTGATGCAGAAATAGCCGACGATTCAAGCCCGCCCAATGGACGAAGTATTGTAGGGCGAGTAAAACAACTGCCAGTATCGGTTTTGGTTGTTATTGGAATCATGCTAATTGGTACTATGGGGGGGGCATTACTGTATAGTGATGATGTAATCGAATGGATTCAGGGAGAACCAGATTACCAATTAATCGAATTTGACCCAACAAGTGCTAGAGGATATGCACAGAGTCTAGTAAATCTAGGACATCCGGAATGGGAGGGTAGAATGTCAGGAACTATCGAGGAACACAACACTGCGGATTTTATCAAAGCAAATTTTACCTCGATGGGGATTCCGTCAACCATTGAGGATTTTGACGTTCCAATGTTTGTTATTGATGATGAACCCGAATTGGGAATCTGTCATGCAGGAGATGTAGGTCAAACGTTCCCTGCTTTTGCTTGTGGTGCGACTGATGTTAATGCTGATTTCATCAACTTTGAACACAGAAGTGATTTTGTTTTGCAGGGATATTCCGGCTCGTCATTCATTCGATATGTCGATGATATAGATGTAATAGACTTGGGTGCTGGTAACGAAAGTGCAGATTGGACCACTGGAGCAGGGTCTGTTGTTTTGATACATATGATCGAAGAAACCGAATCCAATACCGCCCTATTCAAGAGAGCATCAGAAAACGATGTTGAAGGATTAATCCTGATTAATGAAAGGCAGAATTGTGACGATTTGGTTTCCGGAGATTGTATTCCTTACTTCAAGTCGGTCGACATCTCTGCGATAGACAATATACCAATAGATATGGGATTCATAATGGTCAGCCAAAGTGTTGGTCAGACAATAATTGACAATGTGATTAATCAGGATGGAAGATTACAATTTATGACCTATGTAGAGAATGCAGGTGAAGCCACCGTCAAAGTTCCTTGTGGAATTATTCAAGGAGAGTCTGATTCTTTGATTATCATCGGCGCACACCATGATACAGTTTACATGGCCCAAGGTGCTGTAGACGATTCTTCAGGGACCGCCACTGTTCTAGAGATGGCTCGGCAATTCGGATTGATTGAAAGTCAAATGGGCACCCCAAAACACACCATTTACTTCTGTACTTGGGGAGGGGAGGAAGAAGGATTGTTTGGATCTACAGCATGGGTGGATAAGCATCGAAATAACCTCTATGAGAATCTTCGTCTATACATCAATTTAGACATGAATCACGTCGATGCCGAAAGAAATTCGGGTGTCACATTGTTTGGAAACCATAACACAGACGTTAGCCATATCAGAGGAATATCGGAGAAATTCAAAGAACAATATCCAGAACTTGCAGATCGTTACAATATCCAAGTTCGCAAACTTGATGATACGGAAATGCCATACAACTCTGACCACGCTCCATTCGTATACAATATCGATGAAGATGAATCGGATGGAAAACAATACGGTAGGGCTGTGGTTTGCTATGGCTCCGGGTCCAAGGAATATCACACATATCTAGATAATATGGATAGATTCAATGAAGAAAGCCTAGCTGTCTCTGGAATAATATATGGATCATTGGTTTACTACCTCGCCTACGGCGATTAACTTTCAAGATTCTAAGTGCTCAAGAATTGCTTCGTAATCAGGTTCTATACCTGGATTTTCCGCAATCCATGCATATGATATCTTTCCGACCTTATCGATAACAAAAACTGACCTTTGGGCGGCAGTATATTCGGGCATTACAAAAGGAATCTCGACCCCATAGGCTCGGGTGGCCTGACGATTTGTGTCAGATAGTAATGGGAAGTTTATTTCATTGACATCAGCAAAGGCGGCATTGGCAAAAATACCATCTACAGAAATACCGAATACTTCCGCCTCGGCGGCTTCCAAACGATTCATAGAATCAGAAACTGTACACATTTCTTTTGTACAAACCCCAGTAAATGCGGCTGGATAAAACAGTAAAACTACCCGGTTACCAATAGAGTCCGAGAGTCTAACCATATTTTTGTCAAATGCCATCAATTCGAAGTCCGGTGCCATGTCGCCTACGGATACCATGACTTGGGGAGGCAATATCGATTTTCAAGGTCGCGGGGCTCTACATTCTATGTGGTGAGTCAATTCCAAGTAAATCGAGACCCGTGTGCAAAGTTCTTGCAGTCAAGTCACAAAGAGCTAATCTGCTTATTTTTATTCTATCTTCTGCGTTTAGAACCGTACAAACCTCATAGAATGAACCGAAAGCTTGAGCGATAGTGTGTAGTTGAGTTGCTAATTTGTGAGGGGAGTGACTTGAACAAGCCGAATCAAGGGCTTCGGGGAATTTAATCAATGCCCGAGACAATGCTATCTCTCGTTCATGAGTCAAGATAATTTCTGCATTACGAATTGAATTTCTGTCGATTTCATCCTTGGAAAAAATGCTACAAATTCTTGCATGTGCATATTGAAGATATGGAGCTGTGTTTCCATCGAAGGAAAGCATTTTTTCCCATTCAAATGTGTAATTGTTATTTCGATCAGTAGAAAGGTCTGCATATTTTATTGCCCCGATTCCTAGCATCTTTGACACCTCTTCTCTTTCTTCATTAGAGAGGTTTGGGCTTTTCTCTGCAACGATTGCATCCGCTCTCTCCACCGCTTCAATCAATAGATCATTTAGATGGACTGCTCCTCCTGTTCTACTGGCCAACTTCTTGCCGTCAGTACCCATTACCAAACCAAACGGAACATGGATTGCATTTACTCCTTCATCCATGAATCCAGCATTTCGTGCAACCTCGAAGACCATAGCAAAATGTTGTGCCTGTTCTGCACCTACAACATACAGGAATTCGCGGCTACCAATATTTTCGATTCTATCCAAAATACATGCTAAATCACTGGTGGCATAATTGTAGCCACCGTCCGCTTTTTGGATGATTAACGGTAATGGATCTCCCTCACGGTTTTTCCAACCATCAAGATAAACCACTTTTGCTCCGCCGCTTTCCTCGAGTAAACCACGCTCTGCGAGTTTATCCACAATTCCTGGTAATGCGGATTCGTACTTCGATTCACCTGCAAGATCATCATTGGTAAGCAATACACCCATTCTTTGGTATACTTCGTTGAAGTGAATTAGTGATCGATCTACAAG
>PAYZ01000015.1 GCA_002716085.1 Methanobacteriota archaeon
CGAGAGAAGGCCCGCTATCGAAAGTAGATTCTCCTCTGACATGCCTCAACCATAGAAGATAACGACATTAATCTTGCCTGAAATCTTCCATTACCCCGAATATTCCCTAGGAAAGGTGATGCCTATGACTACATCAATGCTGAGTAAAGGCAGATTGCTATTAGTCCTGGGAAAATTACCATTGGTGGTGTTGGAATGTGTTCCAAGTAGCCCCTGAATTTTGCTCCAAGAATCGTCCCAAACACTAGGGCCAGGCCTATTGCAGTACCAACTAGAATTGCTTCTGTTGCTACTGCGTCCTCTACATTGAAACTACAGTAAAGGTTGATTGATCCTATTCCTGCAAACCCCCCTCCGATAAGCATCCTCATTGACGCTGCTGGACCCCCTTCTACTCCCTCAACATCGCCGAAAATACTCTTGTTCAAACCAATTGGATCTCTATTCTTCATTATTGCCACGAGGACCAAGACGGCCCCCACGATTTGCATCGCCAGTGTGTGCTCCATATCGTCCCTTTACTCCAAGTGGCCCTTCAAGATACCGGCAAACACTGGGTAGGGATAATGATGTACTTACAAACAAGCGGAAGTTTACAACATCACAATTGATGCCTAGAAAATGTTGAAAATTCATTAATTGGAGACCCTTTAATTCTGACAAGGATGAGTTCAGACGGGGAAGATAGGACGGAAAGATGGTATTCCAGAAAAGAAGAGATTCTCCTATTCTTGATAGGTTTCATAGTATTCCCATTTGTTCTTTTTTTGATAACTACGGAGGTTGACGGAAACGCCCAAGAGTTGGAATACGATGTCCATGAAGATTCGATCGCCATATGGCCGATATTTCTGTGTGGGGTTTTCATTTATGGATTTAAATCGAAAAGGAAGTCAATTTCATACGGGGTTGTTTCGTTCTTGTTGTTTGCATTTCTAACTTACATTCTAGGTTTATGGGGATTCAGGTGGAGTTGGTTGGGCCCACCATTCCCAACTTCAATAGTTTCGCCTTACTTCTAGGCAAATATGGGATATTTAGAGCTCTGATACAATCAACCCCGCGAAATGTGAATATCTGAAAACAACTATATTCCAAGAAAAGAAACAAGTCTCATGTTAGATAAGGTACTTTCAGTAAAATTAGCCGGGGGACTAATGACTGCATGGATGGCTTTGCACATTCCAATAATGTCGCAGGGAGATGGCGAAGCTGTTTTGTGGATGGTTGCATTTTTCGTAATGACATTAGTTGCAGCTTCTACATTTAGGATGGACGAAGACTCGAGCCGAAAGGTTTTGTTAGCCTTAGGCGTGGGTTGGCTTCCTGCCTGTATTTTCTTTACCTACGGATTTGTAGCAGATGCTTCTACGGATGATCTTCCTCCCGCACCAGCAATGATTTTTTGGTGGGGCATCACTCTCCAATCACTATTGGTTGGCATGAATGTAGGGACGTCATCTGAATAGGGTCCAAGATTACCCTCTCTTATTACTAAGGGAAAATACAATATTCAGCTGGTCTAGTTCCAATCATGGGACCCCAGCAAACGAGGAAGACAGTTACAATCCCACTAATTGTTGGTTCAGTGCTGACCTTTGCTGGAATGCTTTCTTTGGTAATTTCTATTGGGGAATGGGGTCCCGGTCCAGGCGATTTGGCAATAGACTGGGTCTTCATTCCGATGCTCTTACTTTCGGGTACAATTGTGATCTTTGCAATCTTTATTGCCAAAGGACATAGATTGGCCGACAAATCGCCATACCTAATCACTGCATCATTCATTCTAATGATTCCATTCTCGTATCTAGGGACTCCAGATTCCATGGGATTCTATGGCTCTGATCGTGCCTGGGCTGTGATTATGGGGGTTTTTCAGACTTTGTTATGCGGAGGGATTTCCTTTCTTCCAATGTTATTATCAAAACCCAATACCGAAGAAGTTGCTCTTGGACAATAACCAATATGCCCCCATCCACCAAGGTAGGGAAGTTGAAGCATACACCATAGATGGCCTCCCTTAGTGGCGAATGTGGAAGAGGGTGAAGGGTGGGCGATGTTCCGCCGTGCGATTATCATTTTAGCAATCTTATTGTTAATTCTCGGGCCAATTTTCCTCTATGTTTACTTGGAAAGGGGGCTAGAAGGCTCCATAGATTGGCTCGCCGATCGCATCATTGGAGTAATGTTCGCAGGATTACTGGCGGGCGCCTTCGTAATGTTCGATAAACTGTCCAATAGACTGTCCAATAAGCAATAGTGAACGGGCCATAGCACCTATAGTTAAAGCCCCGCAGCCCTACTGGGGTGCATGACAAGGTGGAAGTACAAGGTGGTAGGCCATACCAATAACAAAAAGCTGGAGAAGGAATTGAACAAACTCGGGCAAGAAGGATGGGAAGTCGTTGCCGGTGGTGTCGGCAGTTGGCCTAATTCGCAATTCGTGTTGAAGAAGCCCCTCTGACTGCGATTTCTGCCCGCATCATCTTGGAATGACACGCCACAGATATCCGAACAGAAATAGTGTAACAGTAGAAAACAACATAGCGATAAATCCTCCTTCATCTGGCCATTCTGTCGAGCCCCATTCTGTCGAGCCGCTATGGACAATAGGAATGTAAATCAAATAAACAAACAACCCTCCTAAGGCCCCAGAAAGTAACGCCAACGGTGCCATGATTACCAATGAAGGAGAATTTGTAGAGTACAGAGTGGATGAGGATTTTTCACCCCCGGGACCACTCAATTTTTGATTTGGGCTGGGACTTTCATGAGCCGATTCATCGCCCCACCAATTCTGGTCCATGTTGTAATTATCAGTTCGTCGTATATTACAATGCAGATTGATCCCTAAGCTTATTGACATGGTCGTCGGAAAGAGTATAGGCATCCGACTCATGGTTAATGCATGTTAGAGACGCAAGTTGTTCGAATGTGGATTACCAACAAAAATGACAAAGAAATTACCGCAGGGATGATTGAATCCATGGAGGACTTTCTCTCCGTTGCAATCCAAAATGGTTGTATTGGCTCAACATTTGCCGAAGACGAAGAGCGCATCATTGTGTACACAAGGTGGATGGATGAGATGACATTAGAGCAGTTCCGATCGTCAGAAGACTACAAGACCAGGGAGGGGAGCATCATTCAATCATTTACCTACGCAGGCTTCGAAATTCCCGAAGACATATTGTTTAATTCAACTGCAAAAATTTTGTTCAGCAACTAGCCGAACTGGGACCACTTCAAACCTATACGTGTAAATCGGTACTACAATGAGCCGGTGTTTACCACCGGCGTGGTGTCCGTCTCGGAGCATAGAACGACCAGGAGATTGCTGACCATCGTGGCTTTCTTTTCCTCATCGAGCTCTATGATGTCTTTCTCGCTCAGCTGCTCGAGGGCCAGCTCAACCATTCCGACAGCCCCGTCCACTATCTCACGTCGAGCGGCGACCACGGCTGACGCCTGCTGGCGCCGCAGCATGGCCTGTGCAATCTCCGTCGAGTATGCCAAGTAACTGATCCTTGCCTCCAAGACCTCGATCCCGGCCCGAGCTAGGCGAGACTCGATGGAGGCCTGCAACTCCTCGGCTACGATGTCCTGGTGGCTCGAGAGCGTGGTCCCGCCTATGTCCTTCTCCTCTATTGCGTCGTAGGGGTACTTTGTGGACATAGCACGGAGAGCAGCCTCGCTTTGTATTTGCACGTAGTGATCGTAGTTCTCGACCTCGAAAAGTGCCTCGGCGGCATCATAAACCCTCCACACGACCACAGCAGCGATGTCTATGGGATTCGCGTTGACGTCGTTGACCTTCAGCTTACTAGACTCGAAGTTGTTGATTCTCATTGAGACTCTACTCTTGCTGTAGAGGGGGTTGAGGAAGAAGCGGAAACCCTCGTCCTTGAGTGTGGCTACATACTTGCCGAAGAACTGAACTGCAACCGCCTCGTTGGGATTTACGACCACGTAGCTGTTCCACATCAGGAACCAGAGGGGAGCGAGAATTATGTTCAGGGGCCATGCGACCAATGCGCCAATTATTAGTAGAACAGGGAGGAGGATTAAGTGGATTCCCACGCCGAGGAACCCATTGATCGACTTCGCATCAACGTCTCGATACCTCGGTTCACTCATTTCCTCTGTTCGTGCGTTCGGTTCCATCAGGGCAACTTAGGACGGGGGCCCTAATTTAAGTTGTTCAAATGTGGCCCCTTTCACTCGTCCTCTAAGTGAAGGTATCCGGACAAGAGGAGGCCGGTGGCCATTACCATGGGTGGCGCCCAATTAACGGCGTCCTCCGTGAAGCCATATTCCAAATCGCCAGCTGCAATGAACACTAGTATGAAATTGAGGATGTTGCATCCTCCGATGGTCATTGCAAGAATCGCCTGAGGCCTACCTTCAACGAATTGTCCAGAGACCACAGAAATGATCGCTATGGTGAGGTAGGTAGCAGCCCACGCTTTCTCGTAGAATGCGTCGTTAGCGGTGTAATCGGCACCCCAACCGGTTTCCGCTGCGTTCACGACTTCAGTGTAGGTCAACAACATAAATATCGTAAATATTCCACCTACACCTGTAAGCCACCACTTTGGTTTCATGTATTGTTTAATTGCGTCCATAAGATCACTCTCGACTGCTATTCAGGAGTCCGGCATATAGTCATTTCATCCATAGCCCAGTCATGTTTCGAAGGCCCATTCCCCACTGCGCATTACTGGCGTCCTCTTGCCGTCCTCCGAGATTCCGTCTATGTCGAGATCGGCTGAGCCGATCATCCAATCCACGTGGATGTTCGATGAGTTCCCGCCTGCCTCGGCTACCGCGTCCTTGTCGTTCCCGATGCCGCCCTTGAAGCACTTTGAGTAGCATTGCCCCAGTGCGATGTGGCAAGAGGCGTTCTCATCGTAGAGGGTGTTGTAGAAAAGAAGGCCGGATTCGCTAATTGGCGAGGAGTGGGGGACCAGAGCGACCTCCCCGAGCCTGCTCGCGCCCTCGTCCGTGGCTATCAGTTCCAGGAAAACCTCCTCCCCGACTTCGGCACTCGCCTCTACTATCTTCCCCCCCTCGAATCTGACCTCGATCCCTTCGATCAGGGTCCCCATGTGCACCAGCGGCTTGGTCGCCCTGACGGTGCCTTCTGCCCTGTGGGCATGAGGAGTTGTGAAGACCTCCTCCGTCGGGATGTTTGGGGTGCAAGAAATCCCATTCAGGGAAGTGCTTGACCCCCCCTTCCACTCATGCCCCTCGGCCAGGCCCAGAACGAAGTCTGTCCCAGGGGCCTTGTAGTGGAGCGAGTGGAAGCTCTTCTCGTTGAGCCATTCCTGCCTCTCCGTGAGCATCAGCTGGTGATCCGCCCATGCGGATATGGGGTCGTCGCAATCGACCCTGGATATCGAGAAAATGGCCTTGGCCAGGGATGCCACGGCGTCAGCCTCGTCCTTGTCCGGGAAAACCTGCTTTGCCCATGCCGCGCCAGGGTATGAGACGATGTTCCAGTTCGTGGAGAAGTTGGTTATCGGCTCCATCGCCGGCTTAGCTGCAAGAGAAGTAGCCTTGGCTGCCCTTGCCACCCTGGCTGGGTCCTGATCGGCCAGGAGAAGGGGGTTCGCTGCCGAGACCGCGAGTCTTGCCGTGTTGTCATTGAATGCCGCCCCTATGGCCTCGAACATCCAACTAGGGGCCCTGTCCAGGCTCTCGTCCGATGCGTTCTCGAAGCGGGCCAGGGTCAGTTGGTCATCCGAGAGGAGCGTCGTTACCACGCCTGCCCCGTTCCTGTAAGCCTCGGCTGCCAGCCTTCTGACGAGGGGGAGTGCCTCGACTGGAGCGGAGATAATCAGGTCCTGTTCCGGTTGTAGGTTGAGGCCGACTCTGATGGAGACCTCCGCTAGGCGATCGAGCATGCTGGAATCGAAGGGCAGGTCTTCATCGGGTAGTATCGTCATGGGTGATTGCTGGAAAAGGGCCATATTAACCCTTCAACCGGATATCCTAGTTCAACGAGATGAAGACTCCNGAGATTGTCGCTCCGTAGCGACCTGCCTCTGGATGGTTTCACCTGCCGAGATCCCTTGAGCGATCCATCGCGGCGAGGATCGCTTCTACGACGAGGCGCGTGTAGTGGTTTTTCTCGAGGTGGGAGATCGCGGCATCGGTAGTTCCGCCACGGGATGTCACCGCCTCACGGAGGGCGGTTGGATCGAGNTCGGATTCCATTGCGAGTATGGCAGCGCCCAAGACCGTCTGCAAGACCAGTTGTTCTGCCATCTCCGAGGGCATCCCCATCTCGACCCCGCTCTGGATCATCGCCTCCATCGTGTGGAAGACGTAAGCCGGGCCGGTCCCGCTAAGCGCAGTGACCGGATCCATCAGCTCCTCGGGCCCCTTGAAGCAGACCCCTACGGCACTCAGCACCGCTTTCACCCTCTCAAAGTCCAACTCCGCCGCATGTGAGCCCCCACAGAATACGCTGATCCCCTCTCCGACTAGGGCGGGGAGGTTCGGCATTACGCGAATCACTGAGGGGCTGCCACCCAGCCTCTCTTCGATCGATTCGGTGGGAACTCCTGCAACGATGCTCATTATGGTCTGATTTGCACTTATCGAGGAAGAAATCTCGTCCAGCAGGGCAGTTAGGTTCTGGGGCTTGGCAGCTAGGATGACGAGGTCCGAAGACGAGGCTACGTGGACGGCATTTCCCCCGTCCACCACTCCGAGGTCGTCGCACAGGAGGTCCACCCTGCCCTGATCGAGATCGCAGATGATTACCGACTTGGCGGACTCCGTCCCCTGATCGATAATGCCTCTGACCAGGGCGGAGCCCATGTTGCCCACGCCGATCACCCCTACTGCAAACTGCAAATCTTGAGTCACGAGCTGCTAGGTTAGGGCATCGTATTTCACACTGACTAGCCCCCGTATTAGTCTGCAAATCGACTCCTGGATGAGAGAGAAGAGTGGGTGGCATCTTCCAGGATGCTATTGGGCCCCACTAATCCATTACACGCCCGAGTGCTCCCGCATCCTTGAGTACCAGCCGGAAACTATCGGGTGGCTCTCGACTATGTCGAACCCATTCAACCCCTGCATGGATCGGAGGATTCCGAAGTTGGCGTAGTCCGCCCCATTGGGCTCTTCCTTTCCAAAGAAGTCCCCCCCTATCCCCTCGGACATCTCATCCAGTTGGAGTTGGAGATTCTCCCGGGGCGGGAGATCGAACATCTTCGCTCTGCTCTTGCCCACCATACGCATGATGAATGCCCCTAGCCACTTGTTGATCAGGCGACTGCCGAACGAGAAGTTGTCAACCTTGGTAACGTAATCGAGGGCTCGGAGAGACGTCGTGTACGAGGTGTAGATCACTGCGACGATGGACTTCCCAAGGACTTGGTTGGAAAAGTCCATCCACCGGTCCTGCTCCGGGTCCTCGCCCTTTCGGGGAAATGAGTTCGAGTCCTTGGAGTCGATGTAGTGGAGGATGTAGTTCGAGTCGTTCACCTGGGTCCCGTCGGCGTCGATGAACACTGGTACTTTGCCCCACTCAGACCACTTCAGCTGTGTCTTGAAGGTGGGGTCCACCTCGACCTTGGAGTACGCTATCCCCCTCGAGCCCAGTAGCGCCTTGACCTTGAAGCAGAACGGGCAGGTCTCGAAGCAATACATAGTCGGGAGGCCGTTAACCGCCCTTTCCGGAACAAGGGTATCCTGCACGCCAGAAGTCGGCTCGTCAACTGCGCTCTCTTTCACAGAACGATGCGCATTAAGTTGCACTTGTGAATTCATCGAAGCGGCATTGTCACACGCTGGGTTACCAACCCATAGGGGCTATTTTCGCATTGGCCATTTATTTGGTGTTCGTTTAGCACCCAGAGATTGGGCCCTGTGAAACCTATATCACACCGGTGCGGCTCAATTCTCTGAACACAATAGCTATGCAAATTATGCTGATCAGGATCCCAATTGGCCCCCTCTTGATTTTCGAAGATGGCTTGAATCCTAGGATTGGCTCGGCCTGACTTGCGAGCTTTTCTTCTATCTCCCCTATGGACTTCATGACAATAGCGCAATCTTACAGCTTAATGAAATTCCCCGTCTGCAAACAATCCTCCAGCAATCATATTGNCCATCATCGGAAACCGCTCCCATCCACTTCCCGGGGCGATGCATTCTTGTCTCAAAACCGGCTGGAGGTTCTGTGAAAGCCCAGTCATTGATCGCCATTTTGCTGTTAATATCGTCCGCCCTAGCAGGTTGTGCCGGAGAGGACGTTGCCGAGGAAAGCCCAGTTGGAGAGGACCCCGTCGGAGAGGACCCCGTTGGAGACGCTAACGAACAGCCAGCTTCCAACGAGACCACGGACGGCGACGGGGCAAACGACACCTCGGACGCCCTCCCTAACGACGCCAACGAGTCAGTAGACACGGACGGCGACGGGGTAAACGACACCTCGGACGCCTTCCCTAACGACGCCAACGAGTCAGCGGACTCAGACGGCGACGGGGTTGGGGACAACGCAGACGCCTTCCCGACGGACGCCAACGAGACGGCTGACGGCGACGGCGACGGGGTGGGGGACAACTCGGACGCCTTCCCGACGAACCCCAACGAGTCAGCGGACTCAGACGGCGACGGGGTGGGGGACAACGCAGACGCCTTCCCGCTGGACCCGACCGAGACAGAGGACTTCGACGGCGACGGGATAGGGGACAACGCGGACACCGACACCGATGGAGACGGGATAGAGGACTCAAACGACAGCTGCACGATGAGCAGGGACATCCACGCATTGGTAGCTGAAGACTACTTCTCGATCATGTCGGAGTACGGCATTAGCCTGGTTCAACTGTCAGCGGCAATCGAGCCTTCCACTAACTACTCGGCTGAAACCACCCAAGACAGATTCCTGGACTGGGACAGCGATGGGTGCTGGATGTTCGAGGACCTCGATGACGATGGGGACGGAATGGAAGAGGGGGCGATAGACGCATCAATTCCAGAGTGGTGGCTCTACACCCCTGGTGACAACTGTGTGATCGTGGCCAACCCTGACCAGTTTGACAACGACGGAGATGGGATGGGGGACGCTTGCGATGACGATGACGACAACGACGGAGTGGCGGATNCGGAGGACGAATACCCCCTTGACTCTGAGAATTCTTGATTCCCGGACCGAATCCCCCTAATGGGTCAATCTTGAAGTCATGGATTGCCATCCAGGGCCATGAATGGGCCTTCCAGGCTGGCCATCGCCGTCACGATTTCGTCGCTGGCTGCAACACAGGCGAGTGCGCTGTGCGTAGGGGATGGCTGCAGCATCATGGGTGCTCACATGTTCACGGTCTTCATGTGCTGGCCGATCTACCTGGTACTACTGCTCTCAGCGCTACTAAGCACTAGGAAGGCCATTCCCAACGCCGGTGTAGCATTGGGGCTCCTTGGGACCGTCTGGGCCTATCAGAACACAGTCAACTTGGGCAGGTCCGACTTGATCTGGATCCCCTCCAGCCACATGATCTTCGCAGTCCTGATCTTCTTGGCAGTATCCTGGAAGGAGAGAAGCTTAGGGAGTCAGTTGGAATCCTCCACGGAAAAATAAAGACTATAATTTCGATGACCCTAGTTCGGCCGTGATTGACGCTGTGATCGACTTTGCGCATAGGGAATTAGTGGCGTACGTCGGCATGGTCCTGATCCTGAGCGCCTTCTTCATGGAGACCCGCGGGATCCTCAATAGCAAAGAGTCCCCGTACCTGGTATTGATGGCATTGGGGGCCGGGCTCCTTGCAGTCAGGGCCTTCCTAATCGACGAGTGGGCCTTCTTCATCCTAGAAGTAGCCTGGTTCGCTGCAGCAGTGATGGGCCTGTGGGCATTGAGGGCAGTGGGGTCATAGCGGCTCGAGCAGGTCCTTCCCGTTCATGTACTTCCTCAGGACCTCTGGGACAGAAACGGTGCCGTCCTGGTTCTGGCACTGCTCCATTATCGCGACCAGTGCCCTGCTAGTGGCGATCGCTGTCGANTTCAGGGTATGCACCGCATCGTTCCCCTCTGGAGTCCTGTAGCGCATCCTAAGCCTGTTCGCCTGGTAGTCGGTGCAGTTGGAGCAAGAGACCACCTCCTTGTACGACCCTGCTCCTGGGAGCCAGGCCTCTAGGTCGTACTTCCTGGAGGCGACCGTCCCCATGTCGCCGGTGCAGATGTTCACGACCCTGTAGTGAAGGCCCAGGCTGTCCCACATGTCCACGGCGTTGGTCAGTAGCTCCTCGTGGTGGTCCCAAGACTGGTCTGGCTCGCAAATCACNATCTGCTCGACCTTGGTGAACTGGTGCACCCTCCAGATTCCCCTGTCGGAGAGTCCGTGGGCGCCCNCCTCCCTCCTGAAGCAGGGGGAGACCCCGACCAACTTTATCGGAAGCTCAGATGGCTCGATGATCTCGTCCATCCTCATGGCGGTAAGGGGGTGCTCGCTTGTCGCTATCAGGTAGTACTTGTCCGGCTCAATGCCGTACATTACCGTCTCGAAGTCAGCCAGGTCCGTCACGCCCTCATACGCCTCCCTGTTCATCATCAGGGGAGGCTGGACAAGTGTGTAGCCCCTGTCGGCCAGGAAGTCCGCGCCGTATTGCTGCAACGCCATCTCCATCCTAGCCAGGTCGCCCTTCAGGAAGTAGAACCTGCTTCCAGCTACCTTCGCCCCCCTCGCCTGGTCCACCCAGCCGTTCATCTCGATCAGCTCGTTGTGGGTCCTCGGTTCGAAGCCCAGCTCGGGCTTATCCCCATGGAGGCTGTGAAGCGTGTTCTTCTGGTCGTCCTCCCCAACGGGGACGTCGGGGTGGAGGATGTTAGGGATCCCCATCCTCAGTGAATCCCTCTTGGACAGGCAGTCCTCCGAGTGGGCAGTGAGGTCGTCTATCTTCGAGCCGATGTCGGCAACCTCTGAGAGGATCGAGTCTGCTCCGGACTGGTCGCCCGACTTCTTCGCCTCGGCNATCCCCCGGGCGGCTTCGTTCCTCTTCCTCCTCAGCTGGTCGACTTCGTACTGGGCCCTCCTCCACTCCTCGTCGAGTCGTATGACCTCATCCACTGGGGCGGGGTCCATCTCCCTCCTTGCGAAGTCGGCCCTGATCAGATCGGGATCGTCTCGGAAAACCTGTATGTCTAGCATCGCCCTCGAGACTTGGCAACCCCACGCTCACTTGAGCGAATCGGTCAGGGAAGCGAACTGGGGCCGTTGTTCAGAGGAACGAGATTTCCTGCCACAGATTGCTGGGCCCGATGAGAATGCTCCCTGAGATCAGGTATCCGAGGATNCTCCCCCCGTTTAGCAGGGGTAGGCCAGCCTGTGGCTTGCCTCGTGCAACCTGGGTCATCAGGGCAGCGTATCCGAATAGCCCCCCGACCAGCGTCCCCATGCCCACGAGCATCGCCCCTGAGTAGACTGGCTTGTGGGGCTCTCCCCAGAAGTGGAAGACCTCGGTCCCGTAATCGGGGAGGAAGGTGATCGACGANATCACCAGCATGCCTGGGAAAATAACGTCCCCCAGGCCCATGAACAGGGCGTCCCTGGTCCTCGGTCTTTGGGGACGCCCCTCAACCGGCTCAGGGGGTTCGGACCTCTCCATGACATCTGCTTCCTGCTCGAGGAATGTGTAGCTCGAGTCCTTTGGCGCGACCAGCAGCACTGGGAGCTTCAGGCCGATCATCGTGTCAGCTAGCTCGAGCATGTGCTTGCTCTTGTTCACTGCCCAGTGGTCGTAGATTGCAGCCAGAACCATGAACAGAATGATCAGCACGGGGACGAAGGTGATCCCGAGCATCACTATCACGCCCGAACCGACCAGGACCCCGATGGTGTTGACAACGTACCACTCTGGGAACTTGTGCAGCAGTCTCATCAGGCCAATGGCCAGTGAAAGGGAGAGTGCGACTCTCACGTAGTTCCAATCCCCCCCCAGCTCAAGGAAAACCATCGGGATCGCGAGTATCGGGTCAATAGCGATCAGAAGGCTGTACCCCAATGCTAGGAAGACGATCGCTTTGATCACGACTTCTAGCCCCTTCCGGGCGAGATAGATCACCCCGATGGTGAAGACGAATATCATAATCAGCTCTATTAGCACGTTGCCGGCCTCCGTCGAGCCCTCCTCGCCGAACGCCCTCAGATTGTCGAAGTTGTAGAACGGCTGAATGAAAACCCCGATCAATATCGAGGCGGTGAACATTCCCGCCATGCCTAGCATAGAGGACCACTGGTCCCTAATCGCCGCAAGAATCTCGTCGATCTCAGATTCTGCCACGTGTCCACGACCTTCAAGGTGCATTTCACCTTGACCCAGCTATGGGCCGTGACCACGATGACGTCAGGGACTGGCTCACCGGGAGGATCGGTGCGGGGATCAGGATGGGCCTCTCCACCTGCAAGGAGATGCTTGACAGGCTGGGAAACCCCGAGTCAGACTACCCAAGTATCCACGTTGCCGGGACGAACGGAAAGGGGTCACTATGCTCACACCTGTCGTCCCTCGGATCGAGAAACGGAGAGCTGGTCGGGCTCTTCACTTCCCCCCATCTGGTTTCAGTCGAGGAGAGGGCCAGGATCGATGGCGCCCCGATAGATCCAGAGGCCCTCGATCGGCTAATCGAGGAGGTCCGCGAGGCTAGCCTGATCGAGCCTCGCATCCACCCTACCTACTTCGAGGCCACCTTCCTGGCATCCATGCTCGCCTTCTCCAGATCCGGGGTCGATAGGGCTGTTGTTGAGACTGGCCTCGGAGGGAGGCTTGACGCTACTAGGCTCGTCGAGGCGGACATATGCGCTATCATGACAATCTCGATGGACCACAGCGAGATCCTTGGTGACACCCTTCCCGAGATTGCCACCGAGAAGGCAGGCATCCACCGAAGCGGAGTCCCGCTCCTATGCCTACACCATCCGGACCCTGGGGTCAGGGATGCCATCGAGTCAGAAGCTGGCAGAGATCTGGTATGGATCGAAACCGGGGAGTCCGAGGCACAGGAAGTCGCCAGGGCGATGGCACTGGAGATCGGGAGGAGGATTGGTTGGAGCGACCTCGGGTCGGAGGTATCTTGGGCGGGCAGGACGAATGAGNCCCTGGATTGGCAGGGAGTCTCTTGTCACCTCAGCGCAGCGCACAACTCCGAGAGCCTGGAGCACGACATAGGTAGGATGGGGGGGATTCGCCACGTGCTCCTGTTGGGGATGACCGAGAAGCACGACCTCGAAGAGGCCATGTCCCCTCTTTCCGATTGTTCCGGGAGGGCAAGGTCGATCGTTACCGAGGTCCATGGGGGGAGGGGGCCGAGCGTAACCGGGGAGGACCTTGCAAGAGCCTTGTCGGAGGCTAGCGGTGAGGTCCCGGAAGTGGTCCTGGACCCCATCGATGCACTGGACAGGGCTGCTGAGATTGCTGGCCAGGAGGGTTGCAGAGTTCTGGTAGCTGGCAGCGTCTACCTAGTCGGTCAGATTCTACAAGAGTCGCACAGGAGGGAGGGCACCAGCCTGCTCAGCTCAATGGCAATTCATCCCCCTCGGGGCCAAACCGAAGGATGATTACCCCACCACCTTGCACAGGGAACGTGAGCGATAAGTGGGATGCTAGGTTCATCGATCTGGCGAGGCACATCTCCGGCTGGAGCAAGGACCCGTCCACAAAGGTTGGATGCGTAGTGGTGGGGGAGGACAGAGAGATCAGGTCAACCGGGTTCAACGGATTTCCCAGGGGGATAGAGGACGACTCGGATAGGCTCGGGGACAGAGAGCAGAAGTACCCGCTGATCTGCCATGCGGAGGAGAACGCAATCATGCACGCAGCCAGGATCGGCGTATCCCTGAAGGGATGCGTGGCCTACGTCACCTGGCCGCCCTGCACCAGGTGCACCCGGTCGCTCATACAAGCCGGCATTGTGGAGGTTGTCTACCCCAAGGACATCGAAATCCCCGAGAGGTGGGAGCAGGACTTCGAGATGTCGATGTCGATGATGGAAGAAGCGGGAATTAATGCCAGGTCGGCCTAGAGTCCCGACCAGACCTCATCAAGCCTGCCCCATAGGTCCTCAAGAGTCCCGTCGTTGAGGACGACGATGTCTGCCATACTAGCAGTAGCGTCCAGAGCCTGCCCGGCCTCGTCCTGGGCTTTGACCTCCGATGCCTCCTGCGAAAGGAACTCCTCCTTCCGAGTTGGGTCCCCAGGCCTCCTCCTGTCGACCATCCTATCCCATCTTGACCCCTCTTCGGCCCTCACCTCAATCAGCACGAAGTCGCCCCTGGACCTCAAGGCCTCGACTTCAGCAGGAGTCCTGATCGAGTCCACCACCGCGTCTTCTCCATCCAGGATTTCTAGCAGCATCTCTGCTAGAACGCCTGCCCCCCCTTCCCTACGAAGCTGCCGACCACCCTCGATCAGGGCATCCCGGGTGGCCTCTTCGCCCCTATCAGAGAGCCACGAACGTATTGAGTCCGAGCATGAAACACTCCTAAGCCCCTTCTCGGAGAACCAGCTCACCAGGGTCGACTTCCCAGACGCGTTTCTGCCTGTCAGGCCCACTAGCACACCCACCCCAGAGAAAGGCCATCGATATTGATTCCGCCGTTAATTATTGGTCCAAACGACGAAAGGCACTAACAATATGATCGCGGCGCGAGGCATGTTAGCATGGCGCGAAGGAGGACGAAGGGGGCCGGCCCGATCAAGAAGTGGTGGAGGTCGAAACACGAGTACCACTTCCAGGCCTACACCTCAATGGCGATACTTTTCCTGGGCATTACGGTCTTCTCATTCATTCAGCTCTTCTTCAGAGACTACGCCCAGGAAGCAAGCCAGAACATGGTAACTCTGGCTTGGCTGGGCCTCTTGGGGGGTGCCATAGCGCTATTCTTCGTGGGCCCCGAGTTCTTCTACTTCTATGGGAAGAAGCAGATACTCTCCGACATACTGAGGCTCGATTCTAGGGCAGAGGTGATGAGGCTCAGGAAGGAAGCCGAGAGTGCTGCAGACCTCCTGGGCAAGGGATTCCAAATTAGGCTGAAGGAGCTATATGAGAGGCTCGGCATCAACATCCCGAAGAAATACTCATCCCTCAAAGAAACGCCTCGGGACGACTCCAAGGACGACTCTGAGGAGGAATGAGTTGTCTGACGAGGAGCCCATTGGTTCCGACTCCTACGACCACATGGAGTCATCACCAAGGGACCTATGGGTCAGGGAGGTTATGCTAGCAGGGGGACTAGTGGTCCTCTTGCTAGGATCCCTCTGGATCTCCACCGGATCCTTCCCCCCCATGGTTGTAGTCGAGTCCTCTTCGATGATGCACGACGATGAGGGGGGAATCGGATCGATAGACCCCGGAGACCTGATCCTAGTCATGAGTCCTGACAGGCTAGACGTGATCACCTTCGCCGAGGCAACAGACGAAGGAAATGAGAACTTCGGATACGAGTCTCACGGTATGCCTGGAGACGTGATAATCTACAGGAAGAATGGCGGCCAGGACACCCCGGTAATCCACAGGGCCCTTCTTCAGGTTGTAGAGAACGGGTCTGGGTGGGACGTTCCAGGAACAAATCTCAGGAACGTCCAGACAGTCTCTGTGACTCTTGATTATGACTGCTTGCCATACCACGGCGGTAGCGCTTACAAGCTTAGAATAGAAAACTGGGTTCCTCAGCACTCGGGATTCCTGACTTCGGGGGACAACAACTACGGTGGGTGCATGGTGGATCAGCCCTCAGCCAACTCACAGGGGCAGGGTGGAGGGCTGACGGATGGGAGGGGCAATCCAGTTCAACCTGTGAAGCAAGAGTGGATAGTCGGGGTGGCATCTTCCGAGATTCCCTGGATAGGGTCAATCAAACTACTAACCTCTGGGACACATGACTCCGTGACGCCAAAGTCATGGAGCTACCTGTCTGTGACCATCCTGCTGATTCTTGCTGCTCCGATAGTTTTCGAACAACTCATGACGGGTACCGAATCTAGAGATGAAGAGGAATAGCATCCGCATACGAAAAAGGCCGCTTGTTCGCAATTAGTTTAGTTTAAATTAGACGAAAATTTCGGAACGTTACCCAATTGGAGACGAGACTCATGGAAGTAGGAATTGAGCCTATAGGAGAAATGGTGCTATTAGCAATGGAGAACGCCCCTGAGAAGACCGAGTCAGGTCTTCTTCTGCCCGAGGAGGCCAGGGAGAAGATGAACGTAGGAACTGTCCAGGCAGTCGGGCCCGACGCCACCAAGGTGTCTGTCGGCGATCGAGTAGTCTACAGGCAGTACAGCGGAACAAAGATCGAATGGATGGCAGTCGACTATCTCCTGATTGAGCAGGATGACATCCAAGCGAAGGTAATGGGGTGAGAAAATGGGAGCAAAGAAGATTGTATATGGAGAGGAAGCTAGAGAGAAACTACTGGAAGGCATCGACACCGTGGCCAATGCGGTCAAGGTAACACTTGGCCCCGCGGCCAGGACAGTCGTGCTGGAGAAGTCTTGGGGAAGCCCGTCGATCATCAACGACGGAGTGACCATCGCCAAGGACATCGAGCTAGGAGAACCCTTCGCAAACATGGGTGCAAAGCTCATCCAAGAGGTCGCTAGCAAGACCCAGGACAACGCAGGCGATGGGACATCCACCGCCTCGATCCTTGCACAGAGCCTATGCCATCATGGACTCGAGAACATGGAGTCCGGATCAAGCCCAGTAGAGCTCAAATCGGGCTTCGACGACGCCATAGAGGCAGTCGTAAGCGAACTCAAGGAAAGGGCAGTTCCAGTAGAGACTGGAGAGACGATCAANCAGGTTGCCACCATAGCATCGAACAACGACGAGGAGATCGGTACCCTGATCGCCGATGCCGTCGACGCAGTCGGAAGGGACGGCGTGATAACGGTCGAGGAAGCCAAGTCGATTGAGACCTCTCTGAACGTCGTAGAGGGAATGGAATTCAACAAGGGATACATGAGCCCATACATGATCACTGACAAGGAGAAGCGAGAGTCTGTCCACGACAGCCCGTTGGTCCTCCTTACCGATCACACGATCAACTCTGCCCAGGACCTGCTGCCCTCGCTTGAGCACAGCGTCCAGCAGAAGAGGCCGCTGTTGATTGTCGCCAAGGACATCGAAGGCGAGGCACTGGCAACCCTGGTGCTCAACGTGGTCAGCAAGGTGGTCAAGGCAGTAGCAGTAAAGGCACCGGGATTCGGAGACGAGATCTCCGAGCAGCTCGAGGACATCGCAGTACTTACTGGCGCTAAGCCCCTGTTCAAGGACCAAGGGGCTGACCTGAAGGCCCAGGGACCCACGAGCCTAGGCAGCGCGGACAGGGTGATCGTAGCCAAGAACAAGACTACCCTAGTAGGCGGTGGAGGAGACAAGAAGGCGACCGAGGAGAGGGCAGAATTGCTCAGGGGACAAGCCAAGCTCGCCACAAGCAAGTGGGACAGGGAGAAGATCGAGAAGAGAGTCGGCAAGCTGACCGGCGGAGTTGCCGTTTTGAAGATCGGTGCCGCTACGGAGACCGAGGTGAAGGAGACCAAGGCCAGAGTTGACGACGCCCTCAACGCAACCAGGGCAGCAATGGCCGAGGGAGTGGTCGCTGGAGGGGGGGTGACCCTACTCAGGGCCAGAGAGGTCCTGAAGGACCTAGCATCCTCAGCAGAGGGAGACAGGGCCATCGGAATCAACCTAGTTTACGACGCACTTTCTGCCCCTACAAGGCAGATTTCCCAGAATGCAGGTGCAAACGGCGACGACGTGATCAAGAAGATTCTAGCCAGTGACGACGATAACCATGGCTACAACGCAAGGACCGGGGATTACGTGGACATGGTGAAGGAAGGGATCCTAGATCCGGCCAAGGTTACCAGGAACGCACTGGAGTCAGCAGGCTCAATCGCAGGACTGGTCCTCACTACAGAGACCCTCATCGCCGACGACCCCGAGCAGAAGGAAGCTGCGCCCGCAATGCCAGACATGGGCGGCGGAATGGGCGGAATGGGCGGAATGGGCTTCTAGGCCAATCGCAGCATTCATGCTTTGGACTCCATCCCACGGGACGCCTCAATGACGACGATGGGTGTCCGAGCTTCGGCGCTGACGTGCCCTATGAGTACCGAGAGGCACCTAGAACCACTCGATTTGAATACGTGGGGGTAGCTCCGGATGCCCATGGGAGTCCCCACGAAGCATCTCTTGCTCGCATCCATGCTGCTCTCATCGACCCTCCTCGGCGGTTGCCTGACGCTAACCCTGCAGAGGGAGATCATGGAGAGCTGGAGGGAGCCCCCTGAGAGGAGGGACACCGACATCACCGTCGGCTTCTCCCACTCCTTCGAGACAGACGGAGAGCTGGACTCGGTCTTCCACGAGAACTCCACTGTTCTGGTATTCGACGAGACGGTCTCAATGCTCGTGATCAACTTCGTGGCGAAATTCCCCTACTCAAGCACCATGGAAGACTTCGTGGGGAACGATACCAACGAGATCCGCTACGTTGAGGCTCGGCTCTGGGCCCCTGGCTCGAAGGCCTCCGGAGAAGCGCCCTTCTGGGAGACCAAAGCCACCCAGGACATCACGATAAGGGAGGAGTGGGAGGAGGAATTCACAGAGGGGACATGGGAGCTCGAGGTGGAGGCCAGGGCCTGGGGCGTCACTACCCCGATAGAGCAGTTGTCGTTCCACGACTCATTCAGCGTTTATGCCACCATCACGAAGCCATGCGTCCACTTCCCAAATACCCATGGCATCGACGATAACGGCGACCTGGAATGCACATTCCTGTCAGACCTTGAAGGCTGATCGCAAGTGACATGGGGCTCTGCGCAGCGCTTATCAACCACCGGCAGGTCGCGGCGCTGCTGAGGAAACCGAATGTCCGAGACAGCTTCCCCTCTCGTGCCGCTAGACGTATACGAGAGGCACGCGGTCCACATAGGTACAAACCAGAAATCTGCTGACATGAAGCAATTCCTAGACACCATGCATCATGACAGCAGCGGACTACACATAATCGACGTAAACCAGACCGACTCCAGGATAAAGACCGTAGCCAACTTCCTATCAAACTACGAGACCAGCAGGATACTGGTCGTAAGTGCCAGGCAGTACGGCCAGAGGCCAGCAAGGATGTTCGCTCAGTCGGTGGGCGCCAATCACATCGTAGGGCGCTTCATCCCAGGGACTCTGACCAATCCCCTCCTGAGGACGTACACGGAGCCCGAGGTTATACTGGTCACGGACCCAGCTGCTGACTCCCAGGCACTGTCAGAGGCAGTGAAGTCTGGCCTCCCTGTAGTCGCAATCTGCGATGCTAACAACAGGCTTAGGAACGTAGACCTTGCACTGCCAGCAAACAACAAGGGACGAAGGTCGCTGGCCCTGGTTTACTGGCTCCTCGCACGCGAGATGCTGAAGTCCAGAGGCACCGTCAAGAACGACATGGAGTGGGAGCTGGCAGAGGACGTAGCAGATTGGGAATCCACGTTCTGATCACTCGACGGCCTCAAAGGCAAGCCCTGACCCCCGGAGATCGTGACACAGCGCCAGCCACCGCTTTTCCTCGCTCCGATGGCAGGAGTCACCGACCTCGCATACAGGGTCCTCGCTAGGGAATGCGGAGCTGACTTCACTGTGACAGAGTTCACTGCAGCATCCGGTTTGACGAGGAAGAACACATACTCCTGGCTCAAGGTTGAGAGCGATCCCCGTGAGTCTCCCTTCATCCCCCAGATATTCGGTGGCATCACAGAGGAGATGGTCAAGACGGTGGAGATGCTCCAGGACAGGGCTGATGCGATAGACATCAACTTCGGATGCCCAGCCCCAAAGGTGTGCAAGAACGATGCCGGAGCGGCCCTTCTGAGGGACCCTGACAGGGTCGTTGAAATGGTCAGGTCTTGCATAGAGGTAGCAGAGGTCCCAATAACCGTGAAGATGAGGCTCGGCACTGGGAGCGGGCCTAACACCGCACTCGAAATCTGCCAGAGGCTTGAGGCCGAGGGCGTGGAGAGGATCTGCGTCCACGGTCGGACACTGAGGCAGCGCTACTCCGGTGAGGCGGACTGGTCTGAGATAAGGGAGATTGTGGATTCCGTCGGAATCCCGGTGATAGCAAACGGGGATGTGACCGACTCCTCCTCGGCCTCAGAATGCCTTGAGGCCACCACGGCCCACGGACTCATGATTGGGAGGGGCGCAATTGGAAGGCCATCCATATTCTACGAGATCAAGAGGGACTTGGGTTGGACCGAAGAAGAGCCCCCATGGGGGCCAGGGGATGAGGCCGTTGCCAGGTACTGGTGCTGGAACAGGTACATCGAGCTCTGCGACGACATCTACTCTGAAAGCAGGAACAAGAACCTGAAGAGGCACGCCGTCTCATTCACGAAGGGGCTCGAGGGAGCATCGGCGATGAGGGTCGAACTGCACAGGCAGACCGATCAGAAGAGGCTGGGGCAAATGGTCTCGGATTACCTGCGTGACTTGATCGAAACCACTGGCATCGCTGCCGTCTAGGCCTTCCTAGAGATGCTGCTCGAGCTTCCTATTATCCTCATCGGAGACGAGTCTAATTGGACTACCAGCAACTCCGATCCCCCGTCTTCCCTTATCCAGATTGCAGTCTCCCACTCTACTGAAGCCGAGCCACCCTCTATCGCTGTTACCCGCCCCACCGCGAACTGCAAGTCTGAGGCTACATGGATGACCTCGCCGACTGAAAGCTCCCTGCGTTGGAATGGAGCCTTCTCGATTACCATTGTCGAGGATGCATGGCTAACCAGCGCCCCTTCTCCGGGAATGCATATCATGCACCCCCTCTGCAAGGACTGCTCCCTCAGATTCCGGATGGCAACGCCAACCCTATCGCCCGAGAACGCCTTCTCGACGTCATCGTCCATGACTTGGAGAGACCTGACCACCCCACTGTCCCCGGATGGCATCACCTCGATCTCGTCGTGCTTCGAAACGGATCCGGACTGAACGTAGCCTATGGCCACCAGACCCACTCCCTTCACGTTGAAATGCTGATCCACAGGAAGAATGAGCGAGGAGGAGTTCAGCTCGTCGAGCTCATCGGAAATCACCTCCCTTATCTCGAAGAGCTTGGACCTGAGGTCATGCTCGTCCACCTCTTCGACGACTCCCCACCCAGGAAGGCCGGCCTGGTCCAGCATCATCCTGACCTGCCCCGGGTCGATCCACTCTCCCTGTCCAGGAGAGACGATCGCCATGCCATGCCGGATCCTAGCGCACCCCAAAGCCACCATGGCCTCGCCGGTTGTGGAGTCGAGAGACCCAACCTCGAGGAGGCCTGCCTTCGCGACGTCTAGGACGCTGAGAAGGGGGCGCAGGCTCTCGGGGTACTTCAGCGGCCTCAGGAACGAAAGCACCCTTGCAGACTTCCCGCTGCCTTCCTTGTGTACGTAGGACTCGATGTCACGGACGTCTCCCTTCTTTCCAAGCTTCCTCGCCAGGCCTTCAGACCCGATAAGCGCGACATTGAGGACCCCCATCGAATCACCCTAGTCGGATAGCCCGAACCTCTCCATGGCCTGAGTCATGGCGAAGTAGCCCATCACGGTGGTCGCCAGTCCAGCAGCCAAGGCAGGATAGAAGTCCCAGCCCTTTGACTCGATCAGCCACGGCATCACTAAGAAGATCAGGAGAGAGGGGATCAGCAACCATACTATGTCCTTGGCGAACTCCGAGATCTGAAGGGCAGTACTCCCCTCATGGTACATCATCATCATCGACAGGACGCTCACGATTGGTATGGATGCTAGAACCGCAGCCATGAGGGTGCTCCTCTCGGAGATCTGAGCAACCGAGAATATTATCAGTGCAGTCAGCAGGATCTTTGCTGTGTCGAATGCCCATCCCACGACACCCGCTGGTAACGCTCCCTTTAGTCTATTCAGGGCCTTTAGCCCCTGCAGGGTTCCTTATCGTGGTAATCGACCAAGTAGTCCCTGCCACGCTTAGCACCCCCAAGAGCCAGTTAGATTCTATGGCTCGATCCAAGATCCAGACCATGAAGAAGAATGTGGCTAGGAGAGAAAGAAGGCCCACGTAAACAAGTGGGGCGCGTGATCTCCTGTAGTCTATGAAGTCGTAGATGAAAACACCGCCGATGAAATTGGCGAATACTGCCGCCCATGCCACGTAGATTACTCCGAAGACGATTGGGAACGCCAGGTACCTCCAGTCCACCTCCATCCCATTGATCAAAAGCGCCAACCCCAGGATAGCCACGTTCGCATTGTGCATGACCAGCTCGTACCAGGAGAATAGGTGGACTATGTCGTGCCCCTTTCTCAGCTCGTTGCCAATTATGTGGTAGGAGATGACGAATGTGACTAGTATTGCACAGCTGTACGACGTGGCGAAAAGGGCCGGCGAGGCGATCAGCATCCAATCAGGCACCTCGCCACCGGACACATGAGTCAATGAAGCCGCGGCAGAGACAGCGAAGCTCAGCCCGATTAGAGCGAAGTGCCATTGAGTGAACGCAGCTAGTCTGACGGCCCCTATTGCTGTCCTGGGCATCACCCTGCGCTCTTCCATGTACAGCGGATGGTCCACTGCTCCCTTAGGATCCATAACTAGCCACGTTAGAGTTACAACCACTAGTAGGACGCAGGAGGCTCTGAATGCCAGCAGGGCCTCTTCAGACACTACGCTGGAGCTGACAACCTGTTCGACGGATTGCCCATCTTCCAGTATGCCTGATTGGAATATGAACACGAGGGACAGCACCAGGACGACGATAGTTACCAGCGCGGTTTCAGGACCCTTGTCCCTCTCCCCGTAATACTCCAGCCCGTCATGCACGGGGCTTTGTCTGAGCACTGGCTTGAATATCCTTCTAGTAAGAGGTCTGGTTCGCCTCGTAGGCCTTCATCATAGCCGACCTAGCTAGCAGGATTACTAGAACGGCCGAGGCAAGGAGGATCCCCCCTAGGATGCTCGAGGTCCTCATCAGCATCAGGCAGAAACCGGTGATTCCGCAGCTGTAACTCACCATCTCGCATACAGAAGCAAGCCTGAGGATGGACTCTGGGACGATCAATTTGGCAGAGGAGTCGAACTCCCTGATCATCCTCGATAGCAGGATGTATAGGCCCTGGAATGGGATGGCAAGGCAGAATAGACCCATGGCAACAATCAGGATCTTCTCGTCGGGATTGGAGCTAATCTCGTTTCCCTTCCAGAAGAGGTTGCTAAGCCCCACTGAAAGTAGGCCTGTGTGAATCAGAGCCGAGGTCGTGCTCGGCGAACTGACCTCGGTAGACTCCGGCACCACGGATCAATTGCTCAAAGGAGCATTATTGAGAATTGCGATGTGGAAGGGGGATTTACTGCTGGTTCTCGGGCAGCCTGCTCCACATCGCCCTCTTCCAAATGGGGGGAAACAGGCATGGCCACCACGATGCGTAGTAGCCCCATCTGAGGTTGGGCGTCCCCTCGTATGGGCGGAGCTTCCAGAAGGGGACGCTAGCCCTTAGGTGATGGTCCGAGTGCCGAGTGAGCTCGATCAGGCTCCACCTAGACCACCTCGCCTCGGTGTTCCAGGCGTGCTCGGCGCCGAACTTGCTCCCCTCTTCCCTCCTGAGCCCCCAATGGCGGATGTAATTCACGTACTCCAGCGTGAGGATGCTGATTGCTGATAGGACCAGCCAGCCCACCGCTACCGGGAAACCGTCGAACCACCCTAGGTAGCCAGGGACAAGTGCGATTGCCAGTATCGCCGATACCTGTAGGAGGAGCCCCCTGTAAGAGGGGTTTCTCAATCCCGTCCTGCCCTTCTTGTTGTGTACCCTCACCGAGGATGCGAACTGACCGGGAATCGTGCTGATCCAGAATGACCACAGCCCCTGTTCTGCAGTCGCGCTGGCAGAGTCCTTGTCGGTGCTCACCCACTTGTGATGGACGTGGTTGTGCTCGTATGTGAAGTGAGTGTAGTTTACGGAGAAGAGCAGGACCCTTGCGAGCCTCCAACCAGGGCTCCTGGGCCTCTTGTGCCCGAGCTCATGGGCCGTCACTATAGCCGAGGCAGCTGCGCTAAGCCCCGAGGACAAGCCTCCAACCACAAGCCACCAGGTCATCCCCTCGTGCGATGCAAACCAGAAGAACGAGCCTACGACGACTAGGTGCAAGAGTCCGTGAACCCAGAGAAGAGCCTCGAATGGAGTCCCCGACTCCCTAGGGGGCCGGGGGACCTTGGACTCGCCCATCACAATGTCAAGAACGGGGCCAACCCCCCATACGAACACCACACCCATGGCAACGAAGGCCTGGTCCTCGACCACCCCCAGAATGTTACCAGATATCACAAGGAGAGGAGTAATTAGCCCGAGTATGTGAAAAGCCCAGGGCTCGGGCGTCAGGTCCCCGTCACTCATACAGGTCTTCGTGCAGGGCTCTGGCCTTAGCGATTTTCGGTGCCACTACCGCAACGCAATAGGGATTTGTTGACCCATTCCTAGCGAAGTAGTCGTGATGGTAGTCCTCCGCCTGCCAGAAAAACTCCAGCGGGACGACCTCCGTGACGACAGGGTCGTCGTAGTACTCGGAGACTTCGTCGATTGCTGCTAGGGCATCTCGCTTCTGGCCTTCGTCCGAGTACAGGACGATGCTCCTGTACTGGGGTCCGATGTCATTGCCCTGCCTGTTCAGTTGAGTAGGGTCGAACAGGGTGTGGAACACCCTCAGAAGCGTCATCCTCGGAATCTGCTCAGGGTCGAACTTGACTCTGACAACCTCTGCGTGGCCAGTCTTCTTACCGCATACCTGCTCGTAAGTTGGGTTCTCTACGTGCCCTCCGCTGTAGCCGGGAACCACCTCCTCGACCCCTCTGAGACCTAGTAGCCCCCCCTCTATGCACCAGAAGCAACCCCCTCCAAGGTGGATCTCTTCCATCCAACCTACCTCCTGTAGTTAGGAGCCTCTCGGGTTATCTCCACATCGTGGACGTGGCTCTCCGATAGCCCCGCATTCGTGATCCTCACGAACTTGCAGTCCACCTTCATCTCCTCAATATTCGAGTTGCCAGTGTAGCCCATCGAGCTCCTAAGGCCACCCATCAGCTGGTATAGCACGTTATCGACCGGGCCCCTTGCAGGGACCCTACCCTCGATGCCCTCTGGAACGTACTTCCTGGTGTCGCCCTGGCTAGATTGGAAGTACCTGTCCGAGGACCCCTTGCTCATTGCCCCCAGGGAACCCATGCCTCGGTACTGCTTGTATGCCCTGCCTTGGTAGAGGATCGTCTCTCCTGGTGACTCATCGGTTCCGGCCAGTAGTGAGCCCACCATGACGCAGTCGGCCCCCGAGGCTATCGCCTTGGCTATGTCTCCGCTGTACTTTATTCCGCCATCTGCGATGACTGGCACCTCCCTCTTTGAACAGGCCTCTACCGCGCTCATGACTGCTGTGAATTGCGGCACACCCACACCAGTCACAATTCTGGTGGTGCATATCGAACCGGGCCCGATTCCCACCTTGATTGCGTTTGCACCGCTCTCGATCAGGGACTCGGCCGCCTCTGGGGTGCCAACGTTCCCTGCGATAATCTGCGCGCCTTTCCCTGCTTGCTCACGGATGGCCCTGACCGTGTCGAGGACCCCATGCGAGTGCCCGTGAGCGGTGTCGACCGCGACTGCATCGGCCCCGGCCTCGAACAACGCCAGTGCCCTCAGGACGCCATTATCCCCCGTCCCCGTTGCTCCGACCACCCTTAGCCTCCCCCTTTCGTCCTTGCACGAGAGCGGGTTGTCCCTCGATCGGTTGATGTCTCTGACTGTGATGAGGCCGGAGAAGCCCCCTTTGGAGTCGACCACGACCAGCTTCTCTATTCTGTGCTGGTGGAGGAGCCTCTTTGCATCCTCAAGATCTACCTGCTCCGGGACAGTGACCAGATCGGTGGTCATCACCTCCGAGATCTCCGTCCCCTCGTCCTCCACGAATCTGATGTCCCTGTTGGTGACCATCCCTACTATGCCCCCGTCTCCGTTGATTACGGGGAACCCCGAGAAGCCGTACTGGTCCTTCATCTCCCTGAGCTGGCCCACAGTCATCGTTGGATCAACGGTTACTGGCTCGAGGACCAGCCCTGACTCGAACCTCTTCACCTTGTCGACCTCGCCTGCCTGTTCCTCGATCGACATGTTCCTGTGAACCACGCCTATCCCCCCGCTCTGGGCCATGGCTATGGCCATCTCAGCCTCGGTGACGGTGTCCATGGCGGCTGAAACGATAGGTGCGTTGAGGGAAATGCCCGTGGTGAGCCTTGTTCTCAGATCCACCTCGGCAGGAAGTACAGCGGACTCTGCGGGGAGGAGAAGGACGTCGTCGTAGCTCAGAGCAGTCTCAATCTGCGCCATTAGGGATACGCATTGAGACTTGTACTTCAACGATTCCATTCGTAGCCATGTCGTGCCAGCCCTGCATATTCCCTGCTTCCACAAAACGCTGGATTCAAGAATGCCCATCGCATCAGTAGCGTGTTGGATTGTCATGCGGCCGGCAGTGATAGGGTGGAGGGAGTGGGTGGGCCTCCCAGAGCTACAGAGAGCCCCTCTCCTGGCCAAGGTCGATACCGGAGCGTGGTCCAACACACTCCACGCATCTGAGATTGACATCATAGAATCCAATCCTGAGACCAGGATAAGGTTCCGTCTTGAGGAAGGCGGGAAGTGGATTGAGAGGCCCCTCCAGAAGTGGAGGAGGATAAGGGACACGGGTGGCCACGAGACCCTGCGTCCTGTGATCAGGACAACAATAGAGATAGCCTCCAGGGACTTCGACGTGGAGGTCTGCCTAGCCGACAGGTCCAAGCTCAAGCACCGCATGATCCTGGGCAGGAACTTCCTGCGACTCGGTTTCATAGTGAATCCCTCGAGACAATGCGTCCACACAATGATACGGTCAGAAGACAGGGTCCGTATGGGCTCGATGGATTGACACACCTTTTGGGTGACCCTCCCCTCCGTCCATCATGGCCGAGGGCGTCTTCAAGATCCCAACAAAGCCACCTGAGCCATCTCCGTGGTGGCTGAAGGGAGGAGCCATCTTCATCGCGTTCATGGGATTCTTCTCGCTGATCGGGACCTTCTCATTCCTCCTTGGAGGAGTAATGATGGAAGGCATTGCCGAAGACATGGATCCCGAGGAGATCTGCCAGGACGACGACGATCCGCAGGATTGCGAGGCCCTGATGGAATGGGTGCAATCGTTCTCGGATCTGGGGCTATGGGACATTGGAGCAGCGTTCTCGGCTTTCCTCTTCCTGTTCTCCATACCTACGGCTGCCGTCATGTGGAATGCCGAGGACCGGGACACTGCACTCAAGCTGGGATGGGCCTGGATCGTGATCCACGCGACCTCGCAGCTCTACATCACCCACTCTTACATGACCTGGCTGGACGATCTGTACGCTATGGACCCGAATTTCGACTTCGGCTGGATCAGGGCATTCAACATTATTGCCGGCTACGGAAGCGTACTATTCTGCGAGGCCTTCTTCGCTGCCGTGCTAGCGCTCATCTCTTACCAGACCAGGCCGCCCACTGCCCTCGAGGTGCCCTCCGCATTCCACGACAACGACCAGTGAAGTTCAAGTCCACCTAGCCCCAGCCCGCCCCATGCAGCACGTAGTACAAGGGGTACTAATCACGAACACAGAAACCATTGCGGGAAAGATGATCACCCAGAACCTGGGGGTGGTGGGGGGCTCGACAGTCAGGGCGAAGCACGTTGGGAAGGACATTGGTGCCTTCTTCAAGAACATAGGCGGCGGGGAGCTGAAGGCCTACACGGAGCTACTCGAGGAGTCCAGGTCGGAGGCAATTGCACGTATGGTCGCAGACGCCATGGCCAGGGGCGCAGACGCTGTCGTGAACGTGCGCTTCGCAACATCGGCCGTTACTGCCGGTGCAGCCGAGCTGTTCGCCTACGGGACCGCCGTAAAGGTCGAGTAGCGGGGGCGTGCGAATGGTCGATGCGAGCGTAATCTGCTGGGGCCCCCTTCTGCTGTTTGCAGCGTTCTGGGCGTTCGTCGGGATCGCTTGGGCCGTGGGCTACCCACTGATGTTCTTCTACGGGGCCATTTTCAGCGGAAGGGCGCTCAGGAAGGACATGAGGAGAATAGTTGAGAGGGAGGCGACATCCAAGGAGCACTTCGGGAAGGACCCACTCTCTAGCCTAAGGGGCCTCGACACCATCGAGGGGGTGAAGAGCTCCGGGCTAGTTTACTCCAGCGTGGTCTACGGCCCCAGCCACTGGCACCTGCTCATGGCCTGGTTCAACAACCTCTTCGGGGGCCGCGTCGGGATCCTCCACGAGGTGATCGCCGTAGCCAGGGCCGAGGCGGCCCAGAGGCTCAGGGAGCGGGCCAAGGAGGAGGGTTGGGACGACATACTCAACGTGAGGATAGACACGGCGGAGATGACCCCTGCATCAGCCCAGAAGGGGCCCAGGGCCGTAGAGATTTTCGCATATGGCACTGGAGTCAGGTACAGCTAGTCGTAGATCGGGGTCTCGTCCAGGACCATCGCCGCGTTGAACATCCACCAGGAGATGAGGTCGAACGACTCGACCAGGTTCCTCTCCCCGGTCCCATTGTCGGTAATCATCATGTCAAGCATCGTCTCCACGGTGTCGCAGGTTGCGTGGTAGCACTCAGAGCCTCCAGTCAGGCTTCCCCAGTCGACGCTGACTACTCCGAGCTGGTCAGCGAACCTCTCGTAGTCGGACCTCCCCCTGTCGCTGTCATGCACGGAGATGGACTGCCTCTTCTGCTCGGACGAGTCGACGTCCTTCATCGACGCGTACCCCTCGTCGTGGAATATCTCCCTCCCTAGCTGGAGGGCATCGGAGATGTCGTTGTTCTGGGTGCCCACCCACTCCAGCATGCGAATCATCTCCCATTGGTCACCGAGCACCTCGTCGTCGTAGTTGGGTATGCAGTCCACAACTAGGGTGTAGTACCCAGGCCAGTTTGTTCCAACCGCGTCCGCGTTCAGGTAGTTGGTGATCGAGACGCCCTGCGGGATGTTGTCGATCCACCTGTCCACTCCGTCGTATCCGTTCTCCTCGTTGCTCCAGAAGCACACCACAACGGTCCTGCGGTGATCGAACTCGACCAGTCCCCTTGCAGCCTCCAGCACTAGGGCAACCCCCGCCCCGTTGTCATGGGCGCCTATCCTAGTTCCCCCCCTCGGAGGCGTACCCGGTTCCGCCACATCCAGATGGGCCCCTAGAACCAGCCACTCGTCCGGGAACAGTGAACCCGTCTTGTAACCGCAGACGTTGACGGCGTAGGAAAGGTCAGAGACCCAGTAGCGGTGAATCTGCGAGTCCCAACCCATCCCCTGGAGGTATCCCTGGATGTAGTCCACGGCCCTCATGTAGGGAGCGTCGTATATTGTGAATGGGCCCCACCTGTCGTTGTATCCGGCATCGGGGTCAGCGAACACCTCCAGCCACTCGAAGGCGCTTAGCCCATCGATAATCCCCGTGCTGTGGAGGGCACCCTCCTCTTCAGGCACCCCAGACATGTTCTCCCTCGAGACGGGATGCTCCACCCAGGAGTACGGGCTCTCGAGGAAGCCATCAGACTCGAACAAATCCAGCCACGACTGGTTCGAGGACCGGAGTACACCGAGCCCCGACTCCTCGAAAAAACCCGGTTTTCCGATTAGGAAGAAGGCGCTTCCAATGTTCGGGGGAGCGATCATCTCGATCGTCTTGGACCCCGGTGAGTCGAACCTCAGCGTAGTCCCGTTGGTGAAGAAAACACCCCCATCGTCCCTGACTAGGTATGGGACATGCACGCTCATCGGGCTGGAGGCTGTGAACTCCACATATTGCAGGGCAGCCCCAACCAGTGGGCTCGGGCTCACGTCCAGATCTCCCGGTGGCACCAAAGCCTGCTCCTGGGATTCCGATAGGCACCCAGATAGTGGGGATGCAAGTATCAACAGGGCCAGGCAAACCGCAGATGCCCTCTCCATCGAGGCGGAGTGGCGCTCGGAGTTTAAGGAATCATTCAAGTCGTCAAGGCCACCCAGCGGTATCGGGGAAAATGGTCCAGAGTCCGGTAACCAAGATCGAGCCTCGCATTGCCAGCAGGCTCTCGAAGCAGAGGTACCACCTTGTCGGTGAGCACGGCGGGGTCAAGGTTTGCCACTGGACCAAGCAGTCCCTGGTCGCCGACCGGTCCTGCTACAAGGGTACATTCTACGGCATAGAGAGCCATGGCTGTATGCAGATGGCACCTAACGTTGACACCTGCAACCTTGGTTGCACATACTGCTGGAGGGAGCCGCACTCCGATACCCTGCACAAGATAGACGACGACCCTTACGAGCTCTACCTCGAGTCCGTAAGAGCGCATAGGAGGCTCCTTACCGGATACGGGGGGAACCCCAAGGCTGACAGGGAGAAGTGGCTTGATGCGCAGAACCCTAAGCACGTTGCCATCTCCCTCAACGGGGAGCCCACCCTATACTCCAGGTTGGGCGAGTTCCTGGAAGTGTGCCACCAGCACGGAACGAGCACCTTCCTGGTGACAAACGGCAGCCTTCCCAAGGTCATCGAGGAACTCGACCCCCTGCCGACACAGCTCTACGTCAGCGTAGACGCCCCCAACAAGGAGATTTTCGACAGGATATGCAAGCCCAAGTTCGACCAGAACGCATTCCACAAGCTTGAGCAGACCCTCGAGCTCCTTCCCAGCCTGGACACCCGCACCGTCTGCCGACACACTCTGATCAAGCACGAGTCCCTGGGTCACCACGAGGACTACGCCAGGCTGGACAACATCGCAGACCCCGATTTCATCGAGGCCAAGGGCTACGTCTTCGTGGGGAACAGTCGCAACAACCTCTCGATAGACAACATGCCCACCCATGCGGAAGTCATGGAGTTCTCCGAGACCCTTGCGCCCATGGTCGATCGAGAGGTTCTTTCCGACAGGAGGGAGAGTCGGGTGGCCCTGATAGGTCGCGAGATGGTCCCCGTGACCCTTCCCGAGAAGACCAGGGGACTGCCGTCGGACCTCGGGATAGCAAAGCCGCAGAGGTTCGTACTGCCTCAGGCCTGAACCATCGGCCTGCTTGAACCGCAATCGGGGCAGAGCTGCTCCTCGCTTTCCCCGTAATCGTGGAAGCAGGCTGGGCAGGAATCTGCCAGGACCATCTCCCCGGACCCGTCCAAAGTGACCCTGTCCTCGTCAACCCTCTCTAGGTGTAGGAGGTCACGATCTATCTCCTTGACCTCGAATCTACCCGGGCCACCTATCTTCAGGAGTAAGTCGGGCGGAAGCGTCACGGTCCCTGAGTCGTCCACTATGAACTCCCTCGAGTCGGTCAGATCGCCTACGTCAACACCCTCGCCGTGCTGGGCGATGAATCTCCCCTCCCTCAGCTCCAGGGAGCGTTCGCAGAACGATGCAACCTCCTTGCTGTGAGTGACCAATAGGAATGCCACGTCATCCTCCTTGTGCAACTGGTCGAACAGTGCCAGGACCTCCCTGCTGGTGATGGGATCGAGAGCCCCGGTCGGCTCGTCAGCAAGTATTAGCTTGGGATCAGTGATCAGTGCCCTGGATATGGCCACCCTCTGCTGCTCCCCTCCGGAGAGCTCCTCGGGCATACCGTAGGCCCTGTCACCGACCCCGAGCCTATCCAGGAGACCCATTGCCTTCTTCCTAGCAGAACCTGCCAGTACCCCCTGGTGTAGCAGGGGCTGTGCGACATTGTCGAGTGCGTTCAGGTGGGGAAGCAGGTTCGCGTCCTGGAAGATGAAGGAAACCGTCTTCTGCCTTAGCTCGACAAGTTCCACCCCAGTAAGTCTCGTCATCCTGGTCCCACCGAGCTCAACGGATCCCGCTGAGGGCTTCATCAGCCCACCCAGGCACTTGAGGAGGGTCGACTTGCCTGATCCGGACGGACCGACCACGGCCACTGCCTCGCCCTCGAGTATGGAGACGCTTAGGCCTCTGAGTGCCACAACGTTCCCGTCCTCGGCGCTAGACTCGTAAACGTGGTAGAGGGATTTAGCCCTCAGTATCTCATCCCTCGTGCCCCCTTCCATGTCACTCCCCCTTCAGAACCGTAGCCAGGTCAGACTCCAGCGCCCTCCTAGTGGTGAATAGGAGTGAAATCACGACTGCAGCCAGAACCAGGCCATTGACCACTACCAGCTCGAACCAGGGCCAGATAAGGTCCCTGTCGATCGGGGCGCTCTGGCCCAGGAACAGCTGGAAGATGAAGCCGAATACTGAGAAGAATCCGTTGAATGACTCCGAGACGGCTAGTCCGAGGGTCACGCCGAGTACCATGCTAACCATGAGAATGGACATTATCTCGAACAGGACCAGCCTTACCACCTGGTTCGGGCTCGCTCCTATAGCCTGCAGGATGGCCAGCTCTCTCTTCCTCTGGCTTAGTACCAGGGACAGGAAAACGAAGGCGGATGAGACCGAGGCGAGAGCTGCTACGACGAACATCATGCTAAGTAGACCTGGTGTTCCGAACACCAGTCCGCCGTTCCTCTCGTTACCCTCGTGGGCAGACGACCAGTCCTGGGCTGAAATCACTCCCCCCTTGCTCCTTAGGTCGGCACTGACTGCCTCCAAGGCAGCCTTGCAGCCATCGGTCTCCTCGTTGCAGAGCTCGAAGAACCACCTGTCGGAGGTGTGCGCGAACGCCGTGGGGTTGCCAATTAGCCCCATGTAGGTGCTCTCACCAATTACGATCGAGTTGTCGGACTCCGCTGCCGAGAAGCCTGGTATCCAGTCGGTCCTCCCAGCGTAGTTCACAGTAACGGTCGTGTTCGAGGCCTCGACTGATGGGATGCCGAGCTCGTCGAAGACTAGGTTGGCTATCGAAATATTGAGCGAACTCCCCTTTGAAGGTCTGTCCAGGGCGACCCTGGCACCGTCACCCGCCGTGTATGCGCCCTGGCTCCAATCTTCTGCCATCTTATCGGCGTTGCTTCCTGGGATCGCCTGCTCGTCCCAGATCAATGTCTCCTCATGCCCGTCGAAGAGGACCCAGGCTGAGTACACTCCTCCGCTGTCCCTGTCCAGGACTCCGGGGAACAGGTAGCTGACGGAGGCCATGGATTCGATGTCCGTTATCGCGCCGTCGTTAACGGTCTGGATAGACTGCATTACCAGGCCCATGGCTTCGCTCTCGGATAGCTCAGAGTCGAATTGGACCTGCAGGTCTGCGCCGTTCTGCGCACTCGTGGTCCTCTCGTCCACCATCGTACCAGTGTGGCCCTGGACAGCTGCAAGAGTAACTATGGAGAGCGTAAGTAGCATGATCAGTGAAAGGCGACTCACCGATTGACTCGAGCCGGATCCGCTTAGCCCCCTTCTGATGTCGGATATAGCGGGGGACCATCCCACTAGTCGGTTGAGTATCTGTGGTCCGGATGCCCCGATCCTGGATAGGACCAGTGCCCCTCCTATCCACAGGAAGAAAGGCCCGAGTAGGAGAAGTATGGCGTTGAGTATGAAGTTGCTGATTATGCCCCCGCTACCCCATATTAAGAATCCACCATTGGATTGGATCCAGCTTTCAACGTATGAGAGGAGGCCCAATCCGAACACCACCCAGTGAAGCAGGTAGTTTGGGGTCTTCACAGTGGTGACCTTTCTCACTCCTTCGTCAATCTCGATGTTCAGGAAATCGTTCGTTCGCTTCTTCCCGTAGAAGTATGCAGCCCCGATAGTCAGGAGTGCTACGGTGAAGGTCGATCCGAAGCTAAGCACCGGATCCACGCTAATGTCTCCCTCGTCGGTGAACCTCAGGAACCCTACCGCCCTCAGGACAACCTCCACGGCACCCGAGGCCATGGCGAAACCAAGCGCCCATGCAATTGTGCCGATAGCGTATATCTCGAGAACCATCATCCTGGACAGAGTAGTCTCTGTGCCTCCAATCACCCTGTGTATCGCCACCTCCCTCCTCCTCTGCTCGAGGGAGAGGACCAGGCCATAGAGCAGTACAACGAATGAGAGGGCCACTATTGGGATTACAAGAATGTAGTCGAAGACTTGGATAATTCCTAGGAAGATGTTCAGGAAGGTGATCGTTCCAGAGACTATGTCATTGTACTCGATCGAGAGAGCGACTGCCCCCGCGCCCTCGCCGATTACGAACTCACGGGGCATTAGGACCGATTCGGTCCCACCTGTCGGCTCTCCAGTGGCCGGGTCCAGAGTGCTTACCTCAGTCCTCACGCTCTCTAGATCCTCCCGAATGTCTCCAAGCCAACGGGTGGCCGCTGCCGTGGAGGAAGTAGGGATCTGGGTTCTGTCCAGGGCTACTCCAAGATAGCCGTGGTCATTTTGCATCAGGACGGTCTTCTCCTGGTCTGTGAGCACGGAGTCCGAGACGATCACGGGGTGGAAGAGAAGCGTTGGATTGCCGAAGTCCCCTTCTTCGTAGATGGCCGAGATGGTTAGGTTGGTCACTGTGAAGGTGTCTTTGCAATAGAGGACGGGTGCGGCGTCGTCGCTGGTGACGAAAACGGACAGCGTCTGGCACTCCTGGAAGCCAATATCGATGTCTCCTCCCTCGTATGTTTCTAGCACGTAGCTGAATGTAAGGGAGTCAATCGTGTCGTTCACTTCGACTCCTGCAGTGCTAGCTATCTTGGACGGGAGCACTACCGTCCTGTTTGCTTCGGCGTCAGCAGCCGAGCTTGGCCACTCCCCGTAGATCACGGACTCGGCATGCCTCTCGCCAAGCTCGCCGTCCCACACCCCGTCTCCGTAGAACCGAATAATCCTGTCAGAGTTTATCGGGGGGCCATTCTCTTCCGCCTCCGGGAAGTCCCAGCTGACATTATCCCATCCGGAGGATGCTCCAGCGGCGCTTTCCACGTTGAGCGGCTGAGGGGTGGTGAAGCCGGAGTCGAAGAAACCGGAGACCCTGATCCCCTGCCTGCCGAATACCAGTCCGCAGTCTTCAAATTCCTCCATCTCTACTATCTCCACGCAGAGGGATTCCCACAAAGCTGAGTCGTTCGTTCTCCCTTTCCAGTCAGCATCTGGGTCTGACTGGAAGTCGACCTTGGCATCGAATTCATTGCCTTCCAGGCTGAAGGCGAAGAATGCCTGATTCAGTCCTACGGCATAGGCGAGGACTGTCGTGATGACCAATGACGAGAGGAACACACCCGCGAAGATCGCTAGACCCCTCTCCCTTCCCCTCCAGGCGCTCTTTACAGCCATGGAAATGTTGTTCGGAGCTGACAGCCATCGTGACTGGAATGTCTTGTACCAATCACGAGCCATTTCCTCCATGGAGAACTCCCTCTTGCTCTTCTTCTGCCCCTTTGAAGGCTCGATTATTGGTTTGATTAGAGAGTATAATATTCCGAAGATCCGCCTTCCCGCAAGGGCGAAAACTATGACGAAAGCAAGCATCAACCATGCCTGAAGCATCGTAGGCAGAACCTTAGTGACCAGCGAGTCTATGTTCATGTCACTCCTCCTCTATCCCCCAAGCCGAGCGGATGTCCGACGCAGCGGTCAGACCGTCCTTCAGAAGAAGCATCCTGTCTGCCATCGATGCAAGAAGCGGGTCGTGTGTCACCATTAGGACCGACAGTCCGTCCTTGGCACAGAGGTCCTGGAAGAGCTTGATCACCTCTTGGCCGCTCTTCACGTCCAGGTTGCCCGTGGGCTCGTCAGCTAAGATCAGAGGCCTCGAACCTGAGATGGCCCTGGCCACTGCTACCCTCTGCTGCTGCCCTCCCGATAGCTGGTCCGGGATGAAGTCCATCCTATCTCCGAGCCCCACCCTATCAAGGGCGTCCTTGGCCCTCTGCTCAGCCTCCTGTGAGGGTATGCCGGAAAGCTCCAGGCTGAATGCGACGTTGTCAAGTGCGTTCAATCGGTCGACTAGGTGGAAGTCCTGGAAGATCCATCCTACCCCATTCCTCCGGACGTCAACTACCCTGCTCGGGGGCTTAGTGCCGTAGTCGAAAGATCCGAGGGAAATGTTGCCCGAGTCAGCCTCGAGCAGGCCCCCGATGATGTTCAGGAGCGTGCTCTTGCCACAGCCGCTGGGCCCCATCAGGCTGACGAGCTCGCCTTTCTCGACACTCATGTTGATGCCCTTGAGGACCTCGAGCCTCCTCCTTCCGGATCCGAATCCCTTCCTGAGATCCGATACTTCGAGCATGGCCCCCGACTCCAACTTCCATTTATGCAATTATTCCCTTCTGAGTCAGGAAATCTTCCGTACCTCTTTGATTCCAAACAGGAACCTAGAGCCCCTGGTCCTCCTAACTCCCTCGAAGAATGCCCAGCAGGTAATTACGACGAATATAGTTGCTACCAGCACCGCCGAGTAGTCCCGGAGGCCAATCTCGCTGACTATCCTGAGGCCAGCGAATGTCAGGGGCATGTGGACTATGTAGAACGGGTAGACCCCTTGGTTCAGGTAGGCTAGCCTATCGCTTGGAACGTTAAGCAGGTATGCGCCCCAGGAGAAGATGGTCAGGCACCAGAACCACGCGTGGAAGCTGTGAATGAAGCATGCCAGGAGTGTGTTGCTGTCGTGGAAGATGCCGTTCTCGAGCCACCCCCCGTCGACGTATGGGACCCCTGAGTCATGCTGCTCTAGGCGGAGCCATACGAACGCCACTGTCAAGAGCGCCGTGATCCCCGTGATTAGGAGCCTCTTGCTCTCTATGAGTCCATAGTACTCCTCCTTGGCTGAGATGCAGACGTACCCGATTGCGAAGAATCCAAGGAACCAGAACCACTCGTAAGCGACCCCGATGTAGCCAGGGAACCAGGGCTTGAACAGGATCTCCGTGAGGGTTAGTGTGAGCGGGAGTAGGAAGAAGGCGCCCAGGCCAAGTGGCAGCGTGAAGATGCCCCTCATCATCCTGGGTATGGCGCCATCGGGATCCTTCCTTACTATGTGAAACAGTGGAGTGAGGATCACAGAGTACTGGAATAGGTTCCAGAGGAACCACAAGTGCCCGAGTGCGATCAGCTTTCCGAAGATTGGCACCCAGAAGACGAGCGACCTCCAGATGACCCCTGCTAGGAAGCCGAGGGTGAGTCCCAGGGGGCTCATGTCCTCGCCGCCCAGGATCACCGAACCTGCGAACCCCATGGTCCAGGCCCCGAAGAACATGGGGATGATCAGACGAGTCAGCCTCTCCTTCAGGAATACCTGCCAGGTCCTCCTCTTGAAGGCGAAGGCGGTCCCCATCCCCGAGATCATGAACAGGGCCGCAAGCCTCCATTGGTGCATCCAGTGGAGCACCATGCTCGTGAAGTCAACTGACTCAGGGGTGTAGACGTCGTTCTCCTCTACGAAACGTAGCTGATCCCCCTCCCCCGCCAGAAGCTCGGACGAGGGTGGCTCCGAGTTGGGGTTGATCTCGGCACCGTAGGTGGACCAGTAGATCCCGATAGCGACGTGGAAGGGGATCAGTAGCCCGAAGAGGCCGATCCTGAGCCAGTCGATGTCGTACCTCCTGACCTGCTTGGGAGCCACAGCCTCGCTCGCTCCTTGAGCCTCAGACATCATTTCGCCCTCCTCGCCAAGTCGTAGGCCTTCGAAAGCGCNTCCCCGTGAGCTCCTCTGCCGAAGCGCTCCTTGGCCACTGATAGAAGCCCTTCGTCCACGTGCCTGGGGACCCCACCAGACCTCCTCCAATCGGAGTGAACCTGGGTTATCGCGGAGACCCACTGCTCCGGGTCGGTTGCGGGTAGCAGGCATCTCGGGGGGAGGACTTCACCATGCAGTGGGAGGTCTGAGGCCAGTACCGGGCAGCCTGCCGCCAGGGCCTCAAGCGGTGGGCTTCGGAAGCCAACCGAGACCCCTGGGTATAGAAGCACCTCCGCATGCTGGAAAGCCGCAGCGACTCTTTCCCAGTCAATGGTGCCCACCCCGATCCTGATTAGTTCCAAGTCCTCCCTGATCTCCTCGGGGATCATCGCCATGACCTCGCTGATGAACTGGCTCCTCCACCGTGGATCCTTCTCCCCCACCGAGACAATCAGGCACTTCGACTCGTCCCCCGAATCCCCTAGAGTCGACCTCGGCCTCGGGTTCCTGTTAGGGTCCCAGTGGAGGTCGTCCACAGAGTCCCTGACCAGGACGCTCTTGGTCTTGGGGAACATCCCCCTAGCGTCCTCCAAGGTCATCTGTGAAGCGCACAGGAGGACGTCGGCCCTCTCCATCCCCTCCTTGCAGGAGGCGATGTGCCTGGACCTCTCTGACGAGGGGAACCTGTTTCCCAGGGGGACCGGGACGTCCCCAGCGTCTATCGCACGGGGGCGGAAGTCGAACAGATCGTGGACCGACACCACAACGGGAACCTTTGACTTGGCCGGGACCAGGTTAGCATCCTCCTGGCAGGATATGTGCAGGAGGTCAGCCTGCGACTCCTCGGCCGCCTGCGACACCCTCTTGGGATGCCCGCGAGAGCCCGTAGGGTCCTCGATCACGGAAGCCTTGGTCCAACCCGGGACCTTGGCCCTGTCCAGGAGCTCGCTCACCACCTCGTGGTTGGCTCCGTATCCCGACGGCTCGACTGAGCCCCTTGCTAGGACTACTCGCCTGAACATGTACCAAGTGCGGGCACTCGGGCTAATAACGGGGATGCAGCCTCGCCACCTCTTACCGCGATTTCAGTCAGAACTACGACATTCCGGCCTTCTGGATCTCCAGGTCGTTCTCTATCATCATGAGTACCAGCTTCTTGAAGTCCGTCTTCGGGACCCATCCCAGCTTCTCTGCCGCCTTGGAAGGGTCGCCCAGGAGGAGGTCCACCTCGGCAGGCCTATAGAAATCCGGATTCGTCTTGACCCTAACAACCCCATCTTGGTCCTTGGCCATGGTCTCTAGGCCCTCCCCAGACCACTCCAACTGCATGTCTACGTGCTCGAAGGCCGCCTCGATGAAGTCCTTCACGGACTTGTCCTCCCCGGTGGCCACCACGTAGTCGTCAGGGGTGTCAGTTTGCAGCATCTTCCACATCATCTCGACATAGTCCTCAGCGTAACCCCAGTCGCGTCGAGCGTTCACGTTCCCGATCTCCATGAACTCCTGGAGGCCGAGGCTGATCCTTGCCGCAGTCTGAGTGATCTTCCTGGTCACGAACTCGATTCCCCTCCTTGGGCTCTCATGGTTGAACAGTATGCCCGTGCAGGCGAACATCCCGTAGGACTCGCGGAAGTTCCTGGTGATGTCGTGTGCGAACACCTTCGCGCAACCGTAAGGCGACCTGGGGTAGAAAGGGGTGAGCTCGTTCTGAGGGGACTCCCTTACCATCCCGAACTGCTCGCTGGATCCCGCCTGGTAGAACTTGCACTCAGGGGCGTGAGCCCTGATTGCCTCTAGGCATCTTAGTGCCCCCAGGCCAGTTATGTCGGCAGTGTATGTCGGGGACCTCCAGGACTCCGGAACGAATGACTGGGCACCTAGGTTGTAGAACTCGTCGGGCCCCACTGACTTGACGCACTGGTCCATGGAAACCTGGTCGCTCAGGTCGCCGCTCACGACGTCGAAGTTCGGGTGGTCCAAGAGGTGGTTGATCAGCCTCTTATTCTGCACTGGCTGGCTCGACCTTCGGGCCACCCCGAACACCTCGTAGTCCTTCGCAAGGAGAAGCTCAGAGAGGTAAGATCCGTCCTGCCCCGTCACTCCTGTGATGATTGCCTTCTTTCTCCCCATGGCCCTGCCGATTAATCCGCTCTATTGAATGATTCTGGCTATTGGAGCTAAAACGCGATGTTGGCATCTCACACGGGTACTGGTGTTTTCAAACGATGGAGGCGGTCGGAGCACGATGGAAGCGTCCCGGCCGCTGCATGTCCTCCTCGCGCACGTGTGGTATTGGCCACACGTTGGCGGGGGGGACCAGCACGTGGAGCAGATCGGCAGGGAGCTCGTAAGGAGGGGNCACAGGGTCACTGTTTGGTGCGCTGACGTGCCTGCCCACGAAGAGGCTAGATTCAACAGGGGCGGAGTCGACGTTATCAGGATCCCTCCCAAGAGGGTGATATCTGGGGTAGACCCGCTGGTCTCAGTTAGCGACCTAGACCTGGGCGATGTCGACGTTGTCCATCTCCACGACACCCTCCCCGTGCTGATCAGGAGGACCCTGGCCAAGGCGAGGAGAGCAGGAAAGCCAGTCGTGACAACCTACCATAACGACTACGTCAAGACCTCACTGGCCGGCAGGGCTCTGAAGAGGGCCAGATGGGCCCTGCAAGGGAGGAGGACCCTGCACTCCTCCGACGCCAGGATAGTACTGACTCCATTCTTCGAGGACCTCCTCAGGAGCAAGGGCGTCAGGGGTCACTTGGACGTGATCCCGAACGGATTCTCCCCGGTGGAGGACTCCCCCTCGGAGCCGTCCGCCCTGGCAGGGAGGGACGCGTCCCGGCCACTGGTCTCCTTCGTGGGAAGGCTGAGCGACCAGAAGGGCGTCGACGTCCTCATGGATGCCTTCGACTACTACGGCGGAGACCCAGGCTTCGACCTCGCAATCGCTGGAAAGGGAGAGCTCTCCGAGTGGCTCGGAGAGCGCCACTCAAGATCCCCCTCGAGGAACCACATCACGATACTCGGTCTCGTCTCAGACTCAGAGAAGAGGTGGCTCTACGAGAACTCCGTAGCTATGGCGATCCCCTCGAGGTTCGAGGGCCTCCCAACCGTGCTGCTAGAGTCCATGCATGCCGGTACGCCAGTGGTAATGGCTGACGTAAACGGGCTAGGCTCCATGGTCGACCAGTGTGGCTGCGGGCTTTCGGTGCCCAGCGAGGACCACTCCTCCCTGGCCTCGGCGATGTCCGAGGTCGCCCTAGCAGACGACAGGCATAGGTCTGCCTGGGGCTCAGCAGGAATGGAGGCATCCGTGGAATACCAGTGGTCATCGGTAACCGACAGGATCCTAGAAGTCTACAGGAGGGTGGTTCGATAGTGAGCGACCCCCTGCCGGCGCTGCTTGTTGCCAAGGGTACCTTCGGGGCCATGGGAGGAGCAGAGAGGGACCTGATACGGGTACTCCCTGAGCTAAACGCCCTCTTCGACGTCCGAATGGCCACCATCCAGTCTTCGCCGGAACTAGAGGCGGCATGCTCACTCGAGGGCATCCCCCTGATACGGCCCGAGTCGGACTGGGAGCTCCCCGCAGGGACCCTCTCCACCATTATGGACTCGGGTAGGAGAACCGCCAGCAGGGCTTGGGGCTCATGCGAAGGCCTGAGCGAAGCCATCGGGTCCTCGGACGCGGCACACCTGGTATGCGGCGAGGGCAGCCTCCCCCTGCTCGACCACTTGCCCGAGGAGATGAGCGTACACCTCCTACTCCACGAGCCGCACAGGGGCCTCTACGAGGACACCCTGCACAGGAAGGTGGACGGGACGCCGAAGAGGAGCCTGGCCATCACGAGGGCCCTTCTCTCCAGGGCCAGGGCCAATGACAGGTCTCTGATGTCCTCCCTGCTCTCCAGGGGGGGCTCGGTCGTTAGCGGCAACTCGAACTTCTCCGCCCGCCGGGCCAAGGAGGTCTACGGGGTGGATGCAGACGTAGTCTGGCCCTGCCTGGACTCAGGCGAGTTCCCAGAGGACCCGTCGGAAGACCACACCAACCCCCTCCCGAGCGAGATGGGAGAGTACGTGGTCACAATCGGCAGGGCCTCATGGGCCAAGGGAACTTGGGAGACCGTATCCATGCTCAAGGGGACTGGTCTGTGTCTTGCTCACGTAGGAGGGGGCGACGAGGCCTCCATGAGGAAGCTNAGGCGGCACGCAGAGTCGTGCGGAGTCCGCCTTTGGGAGGCTCCCAGACTGGGATCCCCCGCGCTTGTCAGCCTGATGAGGGGTTCCCGCGCGATAGTGGGCATGGCCAGGGGGGAGTCATTCGGCCTTACCCCGATAGAGGCTTTCTCGTTGGGAGTACCTGCAATTTTCGTCGACGAGGGTGGTTTCAGGGACACCATCCAGGACGGCGTCAGCGGGAGGCTTCTCGCTAGGGGGGACCTAGATTCGTGGCACTCGGCCCTCGAGCAGGCCTCGGATCCAGAAATCAGGGAGCAGTGGTCGGAGAGCGGGAGGAGGAGGGTGGAGGAGCTAGATCTCTCCCCCCGTGCCCAGGCACGGAGGATCAGGGGCCTTCTCCAGAAAGACTGAGCCTCCATCCGTCGGGATTATGTCCGCAATTTCACTCGAGCGTGCATGACCATCGAGTCCGTGGCCGTCATAGGGGCTGGAAACATGGGCTCGGGGATAGCCCAGAAGAGCGCATCGGAGGGATTCTCCGTACAGATGGTAGACAGGGAGCAGGAATGGGTCGACAGGGGTCACCAGATCATCGATGGCTTCCTGGCCGAGGCAATAGAGAGGAGGATCTTCCGGCCCGAGCAGGCGGAGCAGATCAAGGGCAGGATCACCGGGGTAGTGGGGAACGAGAGAGTCTCCCCATCCACTGACCTAGTGATAGAGGCCGTGTTCGAGGACTTCGCCCTAAAGCAGGAGATCTTCTCCAGCCTGGACGAAACCTGCGACGATGGCACAATTCTGGCTACAAACACCTCCACTCTATCTGTGAACGAGCTCGCGAAATCGACCTCCAGGCCAGACAGGTTCGTCGGCCTACACTGGTTCTACCACCCTGCGAAGAACCGGCTCGTCGAGATCATCCCAGCCGAGGACACCTCTCGGGAGACTATCGAATCTGTGGAGCAGTACTGCAAGACGATGGGAAAGGTCGTGATAGTTTGCAAGGACAGGCCCGGATTCGTAGTGAACCGCTTCTTCGTCCCCTGGATCAACGAGGCATGCCACCTCCTGCAGGAGGGCGTGGCCACAGCCGCCCAGATCGACGCCGTGGCCTGCGACTCTTTCCGAATCGGCCTGGGGCCCTTCGCACTGATGAACCTCACAGGCCCCGCGATAGCCCTTCACAGCAGCGACTACCTCTGCGAGCAGCTCTCGGTAGAGAGATTCCGAGGGGCGGACAACCTGAGGGAGCTAGTGGAATCGGGGGGGCCTTGGGACGTCGAGGGCGACCAGGGCTGCGACGAGGCAACAGCCTCCAAAATCACCGACCGACTGATGGGGCAGGTCTTCGCTGTCTGCTCCCAGATTGTCGAGGAGGGCATCTGCAGCATGGAGGACGTCGACAGGGGTGCCAAGGTCGGGCTCAGGTGGACCATAGGCCCGTTCGAGATCGCCAACAGGATTGGCATCCAAGAGGCCTCCCGCATGGCGGACTCTTACTCTGCCCTGGCAGGCCTCGAGGTCCCGGCCTGGTTCTCGGGCAGGGAGGGTCCCTTCGACTTCAGCTACGTCGACGTTGACGTCGAGGATGGGATTGCCACCGTGCTCATCAACAGGCCTGAGGCCATGAATGCGCTCAACGTGACTGTGGTGGGCCAGCTGGGNGAGGCGATAGATGGCCTAAACTCCCGCGAAGACGTCCACACCATCGTCCTGGAGGGGGCCGGCAAGGCCTTCGTGGCTGGAGCCGACGTCAAGTTCTTCGTCGACAAGATCAGGTCAGACTCCTTCGATGACATATACGACTTCACGGCCCACGGGCACAAGGTGCTCAACTCGATCGAGAACAGCTCAAAGACCACCATAGCCATGACCACCGGCCTAGCACTCGGAGGGGGCCTCGAGCTCGCGCTTGCATGCGACTACAGGATCGGCACCGACAGGACACAGCTCAGGTTCCCCGAGACCTCGATCTCGATCTACCCCGGGCTCGGGGGCACCCAGAGGACACCCAGGATATGCGGCATAGAGGCAGCCAGGTACTGCGTCCTTGCCGGCAACTTCCTAGATGCCGGGTCGGCGCAGGCACTTGGCCTGCTTACCCACCTGGTCAAGGCCTCCGAGGCCTCCGATGCAGTGCGTTCGGCGTCATCCGCCGGCAAGCCAGAGGAGAAGTACCCCGGGAGGCCAGCAGATCCGAGCCACCCTGTGGCGAGGTTCGCTAGCGACTTCTATTCTGACGGGAACATGGCTGCTATCTCCAGCGGCGAGGTGCCCGAGGGCTTCGACTCCGACGACCCGAATGTCTCCAGGCAGGCCAAGTCCCTCGCCAGGGCGTCCCCCCTCGCCGTGGTGGCGGCGATGGGCCTCCTTGACAAGGCCGTGGCCACAGGCCCGGACCTGGATGCAGGCCTCCAGCTAGAGCTGGAGGGCCTGGAGCAGATGTTCTCGGTTTCGGACGCCCTGGAGGGGCTGTCTGCCCTCATCGAGGGACGCCGCCCCGAGTACACCGGATCCTAGGCCATGGAGAGAGACACCACCCCGCAGGTAGCGCAAGCGGCGCTCCTGAGAGTCGGCGTCAGGTACTCCGTGTAGACCAGGCATGGAGACCCGCACGATGGGCAGGCCGAGATCTCCTGCAGTCCCGTCATTACCAGATAATCACCTCCTTGGGAATTGTGACCAAGCGGGTGCCCTGCAGTCGGCCATCGCAACAATTAGCCTATCAAATAGAGTCATTATTGCAACCTCCTCCATCGCAGTCCCCTGTTTTTCAGGTCATCCTCATCCCAATCATTCATTCCTTTTTTCATCCAATTTTCTGTCTGTCCGTCCATTATTAGTTTCCTCTTTAAACCAAGTGTGGTTTTCACACCGAACGAGCGGGTAATAGGATATTAACCCCCGGGTATTAGAGACTACACTATGGTGCAATTTATACACCTGATGACTCTGGGCAAACCTGATTTAACATGGCAAAACAACCTATGGCAGTCTCTGATGAGGACTTCAAGAAGGTGGAATCAGCGATTAACGATGTGAGGGAGGAGGGCAAGACNATCCGNTCGATATTCGAGGGCTACTACGACGACGATCTGGACATCGGATGGGAGGTCGACGCAGCCGTCGACGCCTTCTCCATTTTCAGCTCGCGTTGGACCATAGAGATCCTTGCCGCGCTTTACATAGCGGGCGACAGGAGGTTCAACGAGATGCGAAAGCTCCTACGAGGCATCAGCAGCAGGACCCTCTCGGACAAGCTTACCAGGTGCACGGAGACCGGACTAGTCGAGAGGGTCGTCGAGGAGGGGCCACCGATCAAGGTGACCTACAGGCTGACCGACCACGGGAGGGACGCAGGCAGGCTGCTTGGGCCACTAGTCGCCTACATGAAGATCAAGCAGGGCAGGGTAATCAGGCACTCGGTCTGAATGAGCATTTTCTACTCAACGGAACATGCATCCTTAAAGCCTGAATTTCACGAATCGTGACATGCCTCTGATACAGCAGTGGAGGGAGCGTCACCCCTGGCTGTCCGATTCCCTGGCAGCGATGGCGGCAGGTTCGCTGGGAATAGCAGCGATGCTACCCTTCGCGGCCCCCCTAGCCAGAGGGACGCTCTCGGCGCCTCACGAGGAGTCGTGGGAGCACCCGCTGAGGAGGAGGATACTTGCAACCCTGGAGCGCTCCCCTGGGATCCACTTCAGGGAGCTCCAGAGGCACCTCGATGCAGCCAACGGGACGCTCAGACACCACCTCAGGGCCCTCGTCAACGAGAGGTCGGTCACGATCGTACCCGTCAACGGCAGGACATGCTACTACGCGGGCGCGCCTGCCCAGATAGAGATCCTCGAGGGTACCGGGGTCACTGACGAGGCCACGGCCGCGGCGATGCTTCCGGTCGGGCTCTCTGGTGTCCAGCGCAAGATCGTCAATTGGCTGTCCAACTCCCCCTCGCCCCCCTCGCAGGCTCAGCTGGCCCGAGACCTGGGCCAGTCCAGGACCAGCGTCCACTCCGCCATCTCTGTTCTTAGGAACAGGGGGATAGTCAGTTACGGCAGCCTCTCCCTCGCCCCGCACCTGGATGGCATAGGCACTTCCAAGTTCGACTACCCGTGGCTGGAGATTCGCCAGGAATACGCCTGAAACATCCACTCGGGCTGGCCAAGGCTCTTGAGCCTCGGAATCCGCGATGGCCACATGTTCTCCCTCAGGCTGGTCGAGCGCCCCATGCCGACTGGCAGCAGGGACCCCGATGTGCTGCTCGATTGGCTGCTCGACTCGATGGGGCTGGTGAGGAGGAGGGCGGACCAGCTCNGNGGCGATGAACAGACCGGCGCACTTCACAGGATCATGAGGGAGGCACTCCTGGCAGATCCCCTTAGGGGATGGGACTCCAAGGAGCTTGGCGACCAGACCGGCCTTTCCAACACCGGGGTGCATCACCACATGACGAAGCTCAGGGAATGCGGCCTGGTCTCCACCCAAGTAGAGGGCAAGTGGCACAGGCACATCCTGAGGGGGGGATCGATGGCGTCCGCCACAGCCCTCGTCAGCGCCCAGGCCTCGGCCGTCCTGGACCTGAGGATGTCTGAGCTGTCTCGAATGGTCGAGCCATCGGAGGCAAGGATGGCAGCTGAGGCAGAGGACGAGGAGATTCCCTTCTCGATCAGGGTAGCGGAGTCGGGGCCCAGGGAAGAGGGGGTCGACCAGGCCTCCGCGCTTGCCAAGGACCTGGGCTTGGCTGGCGACGGCCAGAAGGGAGGGGGCAGCCTGTCCAGGGATCTACTGGTGGAGCTCTGCTCGAGCCACCAGCCAGTTACACTTCTGGCTCTGTCAGAGAGGCTCTCCGAGAGCCGCGGCAGAGTCAATACGGTCGTGGACAGGATGCGGTCCGCCGGCATTTTGGAGAGGGCCCCGATGATAGACAGGATCCCTCAGGACGTCTTCGCAGGGATCTCCAGGCAGTTCGACGCCAGGGGCGAGGAGTGGCTGATGACCAGGGGAGGCCTGGGCAGGCTCGAAGAGCCGGTAGCAGAGGCCCTGGTGAAGGGCGTCAAGTCCGGTTCCCTGGACATAGACGCAGTGAGGGGCATACTAGAACCGGTCCCGACCGGCGACCAGAGGGTGCTCCTCAACACTCTCGGGGGCAGGATGCCGTTTGGGGTCAGGCTTGCCGGATCCGACGGGGAGGCCGTGTCTTCACGCGTCAGGGGCCATGCCGACAGGGTCCTGAGGAGGATCAGGACCGTGGCCCAGAGGCTGGACGAGGCGGAGTGAAGAGGCTTCAAGTCCGGATGCCCCCGGTGACAGCNATGGTCAGCGTACTTCTGGGCAGCGGCGGCATTGCCACCGAGCCGAGACGTAGGACCTACCGCGAGCTAGTATCTGCGCACTTCTCTGGATGTGAAGAGGTCGTCTTCGTACCATTCGCCTCGCACGACCACGACTCGTACACAAGCAGGATGCAGGACTTCCTCGGGCCGGAAGGGCCAACGCTGGTGGGAATCCACTCGCTCGATGACCCAGTGGGTGCGCTCTCCTCGATGCAGGGGGTGTACGTCGGTGGCGGGAACTCATTCCTGCTCGTCCGCGACCTCCACGAGATGGGTCTAGTCGCCCCGATCAGGGACGTCGTCCTAGGCGGGGTGCCGTACCTCGGAGTGAGCGCGGGGGCGAACGTGGCCTGTCCGACCATGATGACGACAAACGATATGCCTATCGCCCTACCGCCCTCTTTCGACTCGATTGGGGTCGTTCCCTTCCAGATCAATCCCCACTACCACCCCGGCAAGGTCCGCTTCATGGACGGCGAGGAGATCAGGGACCACTACGGGGAGTCCAGGGCCCAGAGAATCGCAGAGTTCCACCGCTTCTCCCGGACCCCAGTCCTCGGGATGTGGGAGGGATCCTTCGTTACCTGGGACGGGTCATCGGGCTCGCTTACCGGCAGGGCCACGGCCTTCAGGGCCGGGGAGGAGCCCGTTGAGATCCCCGATGGCTCAAAGTTCGACAGCTCCCTGCATTGCCGATGACAAGATAAGCGACCCCGTCTTTCAGGTGCCATGAAGCCCTTCCTCGAGCACCTTAACATGACCTCGACCGACGTGGACGAGACGGTGAGGTTCCTCCTGACCGCGATGCCCGAGTTCAGCGTAAGGGGTGGCGGGGGCGGAGATAAGGCCCAGCGATGGGTCCACGTCGGGACAGAGGACTCCTACCTGTGTATCGAGGACAGGGGGGCCACCGAGAGGGGGCCCCACCAGCCCTACGTGCACCCCGGGCTAAACCACATCGGGTTCGTGGTCAGCGACGCGGCAGGGATTGAGGAGAGGCTCCTCGAGGCCGGCTACGAGCAGGGGGCGAAGTACGTGGACCACCCCCACAGGCATCGCTACTACTTCTTCGACCACGACGGGAACGAGTACGAGTTCGTAGAGTACCTCAGCGAGGATCCCGCTGAGAGGAACGATTACGACTCATAGAGCGAATTCTCAATGGGTTAATTGCCCGAATGTCCTCGGCCTGTCGTGGACGAAGAATACTGGCAATATTGGAGAGTCTTCGCGATTGGCCTGTGTGTGCCAATGGTTTCATCCATTTTTCTGGTGGGAGTACTCTACCTAATAGCAGGGTCGGGGTTTTTGTTTGCCTTCGCATCTACTTGCGTTTGGCCCATGGCAGGATTTGGATTCGCGGCATATTGTCGAGTCTATGAGAGTGACGAGTTGGCTCAGGGAGCCATATTTTCTGGGGTGCTGGGCACACTGATGGGAGTTTTCATGGCGTATAGGATTGTGGCCTTCTATGCAGAAGGGATGGCCTCATTCTCCCAATAGGGGTTGATGCTGGCTCAGCATCTGAACCTTCTGCTTTTGAGATATTAATCTGGATANCTCTAAATAATAATCTGCTTTGTAACGTTCGTGCCTTGTGGATGCTGTGAGTGCGATCCTTGCGGTCCTAGTTGCTCGTGCGATGGATGCTGTTGAGTAAACAGCTAGCTGCGCCTTGCCTCAGACCTTGATGAATCACATTCAGGACTCATTTTTTATACCGCAGTTGAATGGGTTTCCCATGGAGAAAAAATCCTCCGACCAGTGGTGGCAAGAAGACGATGGAGCCGATAGCGGCAATGCCAAGCAGGTGATCCCAACTCATGGTACGCCGGAAATAATCACCGTGGATGGCAGGCCACCGGAGAAAGTCAGGATAGCGGCTGGTATCCTTGCAATTATTTTGGGTGGTTTTGGCGTTCACAAATTCTATCTCGGATACACCAAACAGGGTGTGATTATGTTTCTGATGGCAATCCCAGGATTTCTGCTCTTCTTCCCCCTGTTTGTAACCATGATTATCGCGATTTCAGAAGGGGTAATATATCTCACGAAAAGTGACCAGTCTTTCTATGATACTTACGAGGCCAATCAGAAAGTATGGTTCTGATGGACATGATTCTGAGGGATAAGAAAGTCGTCGTCCTAACTGGGGCCGGGATCAGTGCAGAGTCTGGAGTTAGGACATTTAGGGACAATGATGGGTTGTGGGAAAACCATCGGGTTGAGGATGTTGCGACCCCCGAAGCATGGATCAGGGATCCATCGCTAGTTTGGCGTTTCTACCAGGCGAGGAGGAAACAATTACTGGAAGTTGAGCCGAATCCAGCTCATCTTGCGTTAGCACAGTTAGAGCCCAAGACCCAATCTCTCAATCTGATTACCCAGAATGTGGATGATCTGCATGAGAGGGGGGGAAGTGAGTCAGTAATCCATATGCATGGGAGATTGCAATCGCTTCGTTGCGAGGCAACGGGTCAAAGTGAAGTCAGGATGGATGAGGGGGACCTAGGTATGGATTTTGTTCTCTGCAATTGCTGTGCAGAAGCTTCCCGGATGAGGCCCGATATCGTTTGGTTCGGCGAAATTCCTATGGAAATGGACGTGATATACCGGAAGGTGGAGGATTGCGACGTGTTCATNGTGATAGGGAGCTCTGGGCATGTCTACCCTGCAGCAGGTTTGGTGAATGTAGCAAACTCACATGGTGCACACACGATTCTGATAAACTTCGAGCTACCGGTCAACGGTAGCGATTTTGATGAGGTTCACATAGGTAAAGCGGGTGAGATTCTTCCCGAACTTGTCAGAAATTGGTAGTCGTCGGCCAAAAATAATCATTTGCTACTCATGCACGAGGCCTTCTATGACTGAACATAGCCTACGAGCAAAACTGATCACCGAATTCATCGGGACCTTCTTCTTGACTCTGACCGTCTGCTTGGCGGTCGTGTTCGAGACCAGCACACCAGAGCTCGCCCCATTCGCTATAGCATCGACCCTCATGGTGATGATATACGCTGGAGGGCATGTCTCGGGAGCCCACTACAACCCAGCGGTGACAATCTCGGTCTACCTAAGGGGCGCCTGCGAAAGGTCCGAAGTCGCCCCATTCATCGCCTCTCAGTTAGCCGCNGCAGCCATGGCGGCCATCATTTCTTCGAATGTAATCATGTCAGGGGACCTCGGAGGGGAGGAGCTGTCGATGGAGGCGGTTCCAGCCCTAGCAGCAGAGCTGATGTTCACCTTCGCTCTGGCCTACGTTATACTAAACGTCGCTACCTCGGATTCCACCGAGGGAAATGGGTACTACGGAGCTGCCATAGCATTCGTAGTTCTCGCAGGGGCCCTAACTGTGGGCTCAATTTCGGGTGCATCATTCAACCCCGCGGTATCCGTATCGCTGGTATTGACAGGGTCCCTGGGAGTAGTGGACTCTTGGCTGCACTTCGTTCCCCAACTGACAGGGGGAGTCTTGGCTGCTTATGTTTTCAAAGCCCAGCAAAATTCGAGTTTCCGTTAGCTGATAACTCTGATCCTTGATCTCGAATGATCCTGGTCGTGGCCCATCATATAGGCCTGACTCGGTGCTGACTTTTACAGAAGGTTATTTCGTCATAGATGAGGAGTATTTCTCTAGTTATTAGTCATGCTTCGTATGAAGGCGCGGATTAGGATAACCCCTATTGGTAGGGTGAGTAATCTTAGAGAAAGATCAGTAACGAAAAACTCTACACTAAACATAGCGGGAAACACCGATGTGTCGACCCCGATTAGGGATAATGCTCCAAGCGAGGCTAGCCCGACAACAGGAAGCCCTAGGATCAAAGAAGCAACGATTGTTTTACTCTCCCACCAAGGGTCCTCTTGATGGTCTTCGACAAGAGCCATTGCTCGCCAAATGGGACAATTGCTTTCAAGCGTATTCCCTTAGGTTCAATACCCCATCCCTAGTATTCCCCACATGTACAGCGGGGCGAAGGCTCTCCTCGTGATTGGGGCTCTCGGGATGCTTGGATCCCTCGTACTGATAGGATCATCGAGCGATGGCCTATCTGATGTTGAGGAAATTGACTGGGCAGAGTGGATTGTCTACAAAGGAGGAGACGGTGAAATATACTTGGATGAAACCACAGGCTACACGGTGTATGTTGACAAATCGAATGACTGCTCGGTCTCCGTGTCTGCAATGTTCCGTGGTGAAGAACACTACGATGCATACTGTGACTCATTCTACGACTTCGACAATTGGATGCAACTGGGTGACATCTACCCTTCAGGCAGTGGANACTATGACATCGAGGTTGATGCCGATGAGTTCGTACTCGTCGATTGGACGACACCAATGAACACGGATATGGAAGAGGTGGAGAATTCTGCTATCGGATTAATGGGGTGCTGTCTTTCCCTCGNGATTCTGATGATCGGCGTAATTGTCGCGGTAAGCAAGAAAGAGTCCGAGGTAGTTATTGGCCAAAATCAGGTAATTCTGTTCCCCGAAGAGATGGCAAGTGAGGAGGATTCTCAATCCGAGTCGCCACAGAAGACAGATGGCAATTGGTGGGAGCAAGATTGAGTAGCTCTTGGGACTCATTCTAGCGGATCTAATCTAGTAACGGATACGTCATATCTGGGAACCTATACAGGGAAGCATGCCAATCTCGCCGAAGTGGGACGAGGGGAAAATGGGGGACCAGTCAGGAAAGGTAGCAGTGATCACTGGATCGAACACTGGGATCGGCTACTATATGGCTCGAGCGCTAGCTTCCAAGGGAGCTTCCGTAACAATGGCATGCAGGGATATCGAGAAGGCGGAGAGGTCCAGGCAAAGGATACTCAACGAATTCCCAGGCTCCGACGTCGCCACTTCCGTTCTGGACCTAGCAGACCTGTCTAGCGTCGAGTCCTTCGCCAAGGCCTTCCCCAAGGGCGGGGGACTGGACATCCTGATCAACAACGCAGGCGTGATGATACCTCCAAAGTCAAGGACCAAGGACGGGTTCGAGCTTCAGTTCGGGACCAACCATCTTGGCCACTTCGCACTGACTGGGCACCTATTGCCGGTTCTTGAGGGCACTGCCGGTAGCAGGGTAGTCACTGTCTCGAGCATTGCACACAATCCGGGCGTCATCGATTTCGATGACCTAAATGGCGATAGAAAGAGATACAGCAAGTGGGGATTCTACTCCNAGAGCAAGATTGCTAACCTCACCTTCGCCCTAGAGCTCGCAAGGAGGCTTGAGAGATCGGACTCCGGGGTCTCGTCAATCGCAAGCCACCCTGGATACTCAGCTACCGACCTGCAGAGGCATTCGATTTTCTGGAGGTTCCTGAACCTCTTCGTGGCCATGTCTGCGAAGAGGGGTGCCGAGGCGACGCTCTACGCTGCCACCGAGGAAGGTGCCTTGGACTACCCTTACTGGGGGCCTACAGGGGTGATCGAGATGAGGGGGCGCACTGGTAGGGGCAGGATCAACCCCAAGGCACTAGACGAGGAGACGGGCGCCAAGCTGTGGGAAGTGAGCGAGGAGCTTACTGGGGTAAGGTACCTCAGCGATTAGATCAAGCCAAAGTAGTCCAGAATGTCCAGAATTACGAATGGGGACACGATGAACAATTCAACCAGGATGATGATGGTGAAGCCCTTCTCGTTGAATGTCAACTCATCCCAGCTATCCTGCCCCCAGCCCTTGGCGATCCAATCCAGTAGGCCCATGTTCAGTCAAAATGGCTCCTCCCTATGACATATGTGGAATGATGACTGAAAATGTGATATCCCTAGCCCCTGGGATAGCTCCGTGGAAACCGAAGCATTCGTGCTACTGATGTTGGTGGGGGTGTTTGCAGGATTTGTCGACAGTGCTGTCGGTGGGGGTGGACTGCTTCGCCTACCTGCCATGCTCAGTGCGGGACTGCCGCCTCACATCGCTCTGGGTACCAACAAATTTGCCTCTGCGTCCGCAGCAGCGATCGCCAGTGCCAAGTACCTTCAGAGTGAAATCGTTCCGAGGAGGGCAGCATTGATCGGCTGGGTCTTGATGGTCCTGTTCTCGATAGTGGGGACCAAGGTCGTGCTTTCGGTTAGTGCGGATATGCTTCTCGGGATCGTGATCGCNGTCCTCTCTGCGTTGTTCTTCTATGTCTTGTTTAACCCCCAGTTTGGCAGGGAGGAGGACATCAAGGAGGACAAGGTGATCCCAGTAACTGTTGGGATGGGAGCGGGGTTGGGATTCTACGAAGGGTTCCTCGGCCCTGGCACTGGGAGCATGTTGATGGCCGGATACATCAAGGGTGCAGGGTTTGGTATGGATAGGGCCGCTGCCACGGGTAGGATTCTCAATTTCGGAGGGAATATTGGCTCTTTCGCGATGTTCGCGATCGTTGCATCCGTAAACTACGATGTAGCAATTCCATTTGCCCTGGCGAACATGATTGGAGGCTACCTAGCACCGGGATATGTCCTGAAATATGGCTACTCACTACTGAGGCCGATGTTCCTGGTTGTTGCTGCTATTATGATTTCAGTTCAAGTTCTGAGTTACTTTGGCTAACCCGGGGGGCCTATGGTCTTCCCGATACCCATAACCAATTATCCCTAGTTTGCCTCCCAGACCCGATGGAAGACGGAACCTGTGCCTACGATGGGTGCGGAGGAAAAGTGAGCGGGGGTTCCGAATATTGCCAGTGGCATAATGAGAAAACCCCTCCAAGAGAGTTTCCAAGTAATGATGCGCTAAGGCCGTCCATTACGCTGCTAGGGCTAATCGGGACAATGATGGTATTAGCCGGGCTCCCCATGATAGCAGTCGGCCTTTACTGGTTGCTCATAGACAACACCTACGTGGGCAGTCAGATTGCAGGTTCGATGATGCTGGTCTTCGGTGGGATTTGTTTCAGCTTAGGCATGGCGCTCAGGAGTTGAGGTTGACTCTACTTCGATGAAGAGATACATTCTGGGCAAGAGCGATAATCGAGACCGCTACGCACACACCCGTGGAAAAACCACCGAGGCTGTTCACGCCGGTTCTTGCCGTCGGGAGTGCGATAGTACTAGTCGGATTCGCGATTAGAGCTTCCTTCGGAGTATTCCAGATTCCTATCGAGGAGGAGTTCGGGTGGCCGAGAGCTGAATTCAGCCTAGCAATAGCGATCCAGAACCTAGCCTGGGGCTTCGGCGCTCCATTCTTCGGCGCACTGGCTGAGAAGCTGGGGGACAGGAAGGCAATAGTTCTGGGTGCCATACTCTACGCTCTCGGCCTGGTGATGACGACAGGGGCAAGCTCCCCCCTCGCAATCCAGCTCTACGAGGTCTTGGTAGGTTTCGGAATCGCGGGGACGGGGTTCGGGGTCATCCTAGCCGTAGTGGGTAGGGCCAGCGCTCCCGAACATAGAGCAATGAGCCTGGCAATAGCAACAGCAGCGGGATCGGCTGGCCAGATAGTAGGCCCTGCTGTGGCCGTCTTCCTGCTCGAGGAAATGCCATGGCAGTCAGTCTTCTTGGTCTTCGCTGGGTCCATCCTAGCCGTTCTGCTACTGCTCCCATTCATGCGCTCACCCGAGCCGGCTGCAAAGGAGGAATTGGAGGAAAGCCTTGGGGAGCTGCTTCGGATGGCGCTCAAGGACCCGTCATACATGCTGATCTTCGTGGGGTTCTTCTCCTGTGGCTACCAGCTGGCATTCATTACCGCCCATTTCCCTGCACTGGTCACGGAGATGAGTGCCCCCATCGACCCTGCCGGTTGGTGTGGGGACCTGGGTATAGAGACTACAGCAGCACTGGGTGGATTGGCGATTTCGGTGATCGGTGCTGCAAATATAGCAGGAACTCTAGCTGCTGGATGGGCGGGGAAGAGGTTCGGAAAGAAGTGGCTGTTATCTGGAATCTATGCTGGCCGATCAGTGGCAGCTGCTTGGTTCATCCTAACCCCGATTACTGCGAATTCTGTGATGGTCTTCTCCTTCGCCATGGGTTTCCTGTGGCTTGCTACAGTTCCACTAACCAGCGGACTAGTAGCACACATCTACGGAGTCAGATACATGGCTACTCTGTATGGGATTGTCTTCTTCTCTCACCAAATGGGGAGCTTCGTGGGGGTTTACCTGGGTGGGGTACTGTATGACATGTACGGTAGCTATACGACGGTATGGTGGATTGGTATCGCGGTTGGGGTTTTCTCATCCTTGGTCCATCTCCCAGTCAGGGAGGAGTCCCGGTTCGCAGAACCAGCGCCTAGGCCGTCATGAGGGCGTGATCGTTTTCCCAAGTCCCCTCCAAATCAGTAATACACGAAAACGGTCTGCAATGCTCGACTGTCATGGAAAGGGAGCATATTCTCGTTCCGATGTTCGCCATGGTTAATCTGATTTTTTTTGTGGGCCTGGTCATGCTCCACAGAAGGCGGAAGGTGGTCCGGGAAGGATTCGATTGGAGGTACTACATCACCTTCGAGGGTGAGAAACCCCCTAGGAAGGCGCTGCAAACGGATCTGCATTTTTCTAACCTATTCGAAATCCCAATGCTGTTTTTCCCAACATGCATAGTGGTGATGATACTGGATCAAGTGGACATGGCGATCTTGGCTCTGGCCTGGTCGTTCTTCCTCTCACGCTGCTGGCATTCCTACATCGCACTGACGAACAACAGGCTGAGGTGGAGGGCAATTTCGTACGAGATAAGTTGCGTTGTGGTTTACCTGATGTGGGTGTGGATCATCATAACCGAATACTGAAGGATGGCAAGACCGAGTAGTTCGAAGAAGAGTGATCACTTCGCCAATAACTACCCCTCCCTCTGCAGGCCAAGATAGTAATATCACTCTGCAGCACGGAAAACCGTGGAGTTGTTTCTCGGAGCAGCTATGGTTTGCCTGGGAGCTTACCTTTTCTGGGAGCCCAGCTACGGAGGAGATCCAGCAAAGAAGAGGTCCCCGCCGTCCAGGTCAGCCGGTTCGGGAGCACTTGCTCAGGCAGTTTCGATGTCCATTAGGCCGGCTTTCATTCCAAGGAAGGGGCTCAGGCTCTACAGGGCATTCGCAATTGTGGGAGCGCTCCTGGGATTGGCGGCCTCTGAGGCCATTATCTCGATTCCCGGAGTGACCGACGAGATATCGCCAAGCAACGTTTCTCTGATTTGCGTGGCTGTAGGGTCTTTCATTGGTTACGTCCTTCCCAGGATGGCTGAGAACTACATCGTAGTGCTGGGCCCCCCCTTCACAGTAGTTCTGGGGTATGAATACCTGAAGTACGAGCGGGGGATTGATCTGCAGGAATTGGTCGAGGAAATCCCGCAGATACCAGAAATATCCGACTCCGTTCTTTCGGGTGCATTGCTGGTCATGACTACCTTCGTCACCATGACATTCAGGATGCACCTGAGGCAGGTTGTCCCGATCTTCTTGTCCGGGATCCTGTCTGGCGGGATGATCGGCAACGGTGCCTCCATTATCCAGACCAGTTCCCTCCCCGACTCGCCCGAGGAAATCGAACTGCAGTTCTCGATTGTGCTGGCAGTTTGCAGCATCGCCCTGCAGTCCTACGTCAAATTCTATGGAAAGGAGAGGGGGATCAAGAAGAAGAAGGCTAGGGACAGGGAGAGACGCTTGGTGAAGAGGACTGGTGACACTGTGATTACCAGATGCCCAGAGTGTCAGGAGGACTCGCCTCACAGGGTTGTGACCAGGAAGGAGTCAGCTAGAGGAGTAGAGCTAATCCTCAATTGCAGGGGAAGGAACCAGTTCGACGAGGTTTGCAATTTCCACCACAATGTCATTGAGGTCACAAGTAAGGGTTAGAGGGCTTCCAAAGGGAGTCGCCACTAGTAGCAGGACGAGCCTCTGGTGTACTTCTCGCACTCCAGTATGGCGAATGTGTCTAAACCCCCCTCCACCATAATAGTCAGATGGATCAGGTACTCCCTGGTTATCCTGCAACCCTCGTCGTCATCCTCGGTTGCAGAGTTCTGATTGTCCAGCAGATCGATCATGATCGCATAGTCGACACCTGGCTCCATCGTTCCTATGGCATCAGCAGTGGTGTCCTCGGTCTGCCCAGGTAGAACGACTGCCCCCCTGTTGAACGGGGCGGTGAACCAGCCCTGATCTCGGGACGTTTGGGAGTCCCAGGTGTCGCTGTCGTCGAAGGTGACCGTTCTGATCGGGCTCTGGAAGGCCCTCGTCTCCTCGCATGAGACCTGGTAGTGTACCTCGTCGGCCTGCAAGTCCATTTCCCCTCTGAGGCTGAATAGCATGATCAACTCGTGATGGCCACCTTGATGGGGATCGCCCGAATCTCCGCAATCCAGTTCGTCCGAGTCTGAGGATTGCCAGCACGGCTCGTATAGGAATACCTGGACGTCGCTAATCTCTATCTTCGAGAACTGCCTGTCGTCCCTGGATTTGTCCGAGGAGACTGAGAGGTCCTCNACGCTCTTGATGATGATGGTTGATGCTACTGCGGCAACTAGGATCAAGGNGATGAAGACGATCATCGCGCCTATCCCGATGCTGCCGGACGACCTCTGCATGGTGGGTCAAATAAGACTCTCCTTTCAGCTGTTTTGACCGTTCGAATCCGAAACATAATGCCCGAATCCCCTCTGGGATATGCGTGTCCTCTGCCTGGATAGTTGTGGGAGTCTACTCCATTGGGATGCTGCTCTTCGCCGTGTGGGCCCGGAGAGACTTGGGCAAGGGCGACGAGTCCTACTACCTGGCAGGGAGGAGCCTGTCTGGACCGGTCCTCCTCGTCACCATGGCTGCCACAAACTTCAGCGCATTCACCGTCTACGGGTCCAGCGGGGCAGCCTACAGGATTGGGCTCTCGTTCTTGCCAATCATGGCATTCGGGACTGGCTTCATGGCCGTCTCCCTATACGTCCTTGGAAGAAAGGTTCGTTCCAGGTCTGTCGAGCACGGTGCCATGACTGCCCCCGAGATGGTGATGGGNCAGACCGGTTCCCGGGGAGCGCAGGTAACGATGGCCTCTTTCCTGGTGATGGCCACTATCCCGTACCTGGCGCTACAGCCCAGGGCGGCGGGGATTGTTGTCTCCGCCCTCTTCGGGGGTCCTGAGTGGGCTGGGGCCATTCTTGTCACGGCACTTGTGGTTGCATACACGCTGACTGGCGGCCTGAAGGCAGTGGTCAGGACCGACGTTGCCCAGGGAGCTATCGCTCTTTGTCTTCTATGGCTAGGCCTTGCGATGGTCGTTAGCGACGCTGGGGGCGTCGAAGCTGCAATGGAGTCATTGCGCTCGTCCGAGGATACTTCCGGGCTACTTGGAAGGGAGGGGAACTACACCCTGCTGATCTGGTCAAGCACGCTTCTACTCTGGCTCTTCGCAGACCCCATGTTCCCCCAGCTGTACCAGAGGCTATGCGCTGCGGACAGCGACAGGTCGATCGGGAGGATGGCGACTCTTTACCCAGCAGTGGCTTGGCTCGCATTCCTGCCTCCGATCCTGATAGGTACGATTGGTCACATCTACCACCCGGGCCTGGACAGGGGCGGATCCGACAACATCCTGCCCACTCTGATCATGGATGTTGGCGGGGATTGGCTGGGAGGACTGGTCCTGGTAGCCGGGCTAGCAGCGTTGATGTCCACCATGGACTCTCAGCTGCTGGCGACAGGATCCCTAGTTACTCGAGACCTGGTACCAAAGGGGGTTCCTGATCGAAGGACGAGGGAAGTGGTGATCGTTTCGCTCTCCCTTCTCGGGCTAATGCTCTCGCTGTGGTCGGACCTATCGATCCTGGACCTGGGGCTACTAGCGTTCTCCATGTACGCTGTGATGTTCCCCGCGGTTTTCGCTGCAGCGCACTGGGACAACGTAGAGGGGAGGTCCGTAGTGGCTTCGGTATTGGCCGGAGAGGCCGTCGTAATCCTCGCCGTCCTATCCCCGGAGTCATTCGAGGGCTGGTGGGTGAAGCCGGTCAAGGCGGCTATGCCCACAGCGGTAATCCCCTCGATGCTGGCGGCGATAGCGGGATTGGTGGTTTCCCAGTACGCTCTCTCTGAGGGTAAGCTTCCTTTGAGATGGGATGGTTTTGACCGTCAGAGCGCACTTCCCTTAGTGGGCCTGTTCGTGATCCTGGCTCTGGCACACGACTTCTGGTGGTGGGAAGATACAGGCGGGTCTGCAATGGGCCTGCCAGTTTGGGCATGGTGGGCTGCTGCGCTATCTCTGGCCCAGACTGCCATAATGGCGAAGTGGACTGGTGGGAGCAGCCCCGGCTAGTGCTTCCTTCAATTCTATTCGCGGAATCGCATTGCTCAGGACATTCAATAACGCATCCCAAGAGGGATGGGCATGGGAATGAAGGAGGCATGGCGGATCATTGAGTTCCGCCGTCTGGTAGTTGCCAACTTCGTCAATATGCTGGGTGGTGCGATATTCATCATCGGCATGGGATGGACAGTCGCCCAGATGGGGGGTCCTAAGGCATACGGGCTGATCTTCACGGCGTATTTTCTCGGGCACCTCCCGCTTCTCCTCTACGGAGGCATGGTCGTGGACAGGTTGCCACGTAGGACTGTGGCCCTGGTTGCAGACATCGCCCAAGCTGTGCTGTCTACATTTGCTGTGGTCTTCCTAGTTGCGGGTTTCCCTAAGTTCGAGACCCTGATGGTTGTCACCTTCCTGACGGGTGGTGCTGGTGCATTCTCAATCCCAGCGATCAGGGCCCTTGTACCGGACTTAGTAGAGGACGATCTGCTAGCCCAGGCCAACTCGATAAGGGGCATGGCGATGACTGCTGCCTGGATGGTGGGGCCGCTGATCGGTGGCTTCACTGTTGCCGAGTATGGCATCGAAGCGTGCCTGATCATAGACGTGATTACCTTCGTATTCAGCGGCGTAGTCCTTTGGACCATTTCAGAGGTCCCCATAGAGAGAGAGGGAGAGGCAGGCGCTCTGGAGGAAGTGAGGGAGGCTTGGAGATTCGTAAAGACCCAGCCTTGGCTCTTGGCTGGAATTATCATATTCATGATTTGGCACATCGGCGACACAGGGATAGAGATCGGAGTTCCATTCATTATCGAGAACAAGGGGCTAGGGGCTAGGGAATTCGGAATCTTCGGAGCGGTAGGTGCAGGAGGGGCGATCATCGGTGCAGCAATTGGGGGAGTCAGGCCAGTTTCGAAGGAGAAGAGGGGTTTTGTGTTCTACGCCTTCGTGGTAGGGATTGCACTGTGCATGCTAATGTGGGCGATGCCTATACCATTCTGGCTAATATTGCTCTTCGTCCTGATAGAGGGAGTCCTCGGTGGGAACCTCCAGGTGATATGGACGACCACTCTCTCAGACAGCGTGGACCAGTACCTACGTGGCAGGGTTAGCTCTCTGGAGACCATGGGGTCTCTGTTCTTCATCCCCCTGTCGCCGCTCCTCTCCGGTTGGCTGATCGAAGAGACGAGCGTCCTGACGACTTACTCGATAGCGGTATCCCTGATGATTATAGTCACACTTCCCGGATTGCTAGTTACCCCCTTCAGGAGGTTCGTCAGAGTCGACACCGAGCAGTTCCCGATTCAGGCGAATGGCGATTCATAGGGTTCTCAAAGGAGAGCCTGTTCGATCACCATTATGGTTCACGAGAACATGTACTACAGAATGATGGGTAACACCGGAATCCAAGTCTCCGTCCTATCTTACGGCTTCTGGGCCACCTACGGAATCAAGGACAGGCTATCCGGTGACAAGGGAGTCGAGACTGCCAAGGAGTTGATGAGGATTGTCAGAGAGTCGGGAGTAAACTGCTTCGACCATGCCGAGGCGTACGGGAACCCGAATGGTGAGGCTGAGAGGATTTTCGGTCTAGCACTGAGGGACCTGCAAGATGAGGACCCAGACCAATGGAGGCGATCTGATCTCGTGATCACGACCAAGATCTTCTGGGGCGGTTCGGGGGTGAACGAGTCCGGGCTATCGATGAAGCACTGCAGGGAGGGGCTTGACAAGTCGCTCGCTAGGCTGCAGCTCGATTACGTCGACCTTCTCTTCTGCCACAGGCCCGATCCATTCACACCGACCTCCACGGTGGTGCGCTCCATGACGGAGATGGTGCGATCAGGCAAGGCAACGGCATGGGGGACCAGCGAGTGGTCGGCGCAGCAGATCACCGAGGCGTTCTGGATCGCGAGGAGCGAGGGGCTGGAGCCTCCCCAGTTCGAGCAGCCCCAGTACAACATGCTCCACAGGGACAGGTTCGAGAACGAGTACTTCCCCCTTTACAACCCCCCATACAACATCGGGACCACCATATGGAGCCCCCTAAGATCGGGATTCCTCACGGGCAAGTACCTGAATGGTATTCCGGATGACTCCAGAGCGACGCAGTCGGGTTACGAGTGGCTGCTGGAGGACCTCGAGGAGAGGAGGGAGAGGGGCGAGTTCGAGGTAGTGGCCAAGGTCTGCGAGTTCGCCGAGGAGAAGGGCTGCTCCCCAGCGCAGCTTGCTCTGGCATGGTGCCTGAAGAACCCGAACGTGTCGACAATTCTGATGGGAGCCACGACTCCCGAGCAGATCAAGGACAACATTGGGTGCATCGATGTGGCAATAGGACTCTCTGATGACGACATGTCGAGGATCGATGAGATTCTGGGGAACAAGCCTGATCTCTGGATGGGCCCTGGTGGTACCGGGACGCGTCAGCTCAAGACCCTGTGAGCTTCTTCAGCGGGGACTGAGGGTCAATCCCCCATCTCCACTAGAGCGTCCCCCCTGCCAACCCTGTCTCCCTTGGAGAAGTGCACCTTGGACACTTCCCCGGGCTTGGTGGCCAGGATCCTGTGCTCCATCTTCATCGCCTCTAGGGTCATCAGGTGCTGCCCCTCCCTGACCCTCTGGCCCTCCTTCACGGCTACCTCGAGGACCGTTCCTGGCATGGGGGCATTCAGGCTTCCCTCGCCAGATGAGCCTTCCCTGCTGCCCTTCTCGTGGAACTTCAGCTCGTGAGCCCTGCCATCCACGTGTACCCACCAGCTGTCGCCGGTCCTGGCTACGTGGGCGATCCTCCTTGATCCGCCGATGTCCACCACCACCCTGCCTGGCTGCGAGTCGGGCGCGACTGAGACCTCTGGCAGGGAGGCCTCTGAGCCGTCCACCGTCACGGAGGTCACCGATGCCGTGCCTTCGGCCTCCTGGATCGTGGGCCTGTACCTGCTGGTCTCGTCTGAAACGCTCCACTCCATATCATCACCTCAGGGGAATGTCCTCCCAAGCGTCCTGAACGGGTCCCCGGGGTGNCCGGTGTGCGCATCCGCTTCCTCGGGCTGTCCAGAGGATGCCCTGTCCAACCCCAGTCTCCTTGCAGAGGCTGCGATGGCTACCAGGGCCGGCCTGTCCGGCTCAGGTCCGGACAGCTCGCTCGGATCGGTTGAGTCCAGGAAGTCCGTGTCAATCGAGCCCTCGAGGAAGGAGGGATGTGAGAGCGAGTTCCGCAGGAAGTCGATGTTGGTCCTCACCCCGAGGACGACGAACGAGGAGAGCGCGGAGTCTAGCCTCCTGATGGCTGAAGACCTATCGGGAGCGTGGACGACCAGCTTTGCCAGCATGGGGTCGAAGTCTATGGTGACCGAGTCCCCCTCCCTCACCCCGGAGTCGACCCTTATCCCAGGGCCGGACGGGGGCCTCCAAACCGCCAGCTCCCCCGTGGATGGCAGGAAGCCCCTGCTCGGGTCCTCCGCGTAGACCCTGGCCTCTATCGAGTGCCCATTCTGGCCTACCTGGTCCTGGGTCATGCCAAGGCCCAAGCCGGCTGCTATCTCGAACTGCTTCTGCACAAGGTCGACTCCCGTGGTCATCTCTGTGACGGGGTGCTCGACCTGGATCCGCGTGTTCATCTCGAGGAAGTAGAACTCCCCGTTGCTGGCGAGCAGGAACTCCACTGTACCTGCCCCGACGTATCCGACGGACCTGGCAGCGGTGACAGCAGCCTCCCCCATTGAATCCCTGAGCTGCGGGGTCATTGCTGGAGAGGGGGCCTCCTCGATGACCTTCTGGTACCTCCTCTGGAGGGAGCAGTCGCGCTCGTTGAGGTGAATAGACGAGCCATGCGAGTCGCACAGCACCTGGATCTCCACGTGCCTGGCCCTCCTTAGCAGCTTCTCGATGTACACNGTTCCGTCGCCGAACGCCGCAGATGCCTCCCTGGCCGCTGCCTCGAACTCGGCACGGAGGCTCTTCGGCTCGGAGACGGACCTCATCCCCTTGCCCCCTCCCCCGGCGCTGGCCTTGATGAGGAGGGGGTAGCCCACCTTGGCGGCTGCGCTGGCCAGTGCCCCCAGGTGGTCAGAATCCTCCCCGACTCGGATCTGCTCGCCGGGGATCACGGGCACACCCGACTCGATCATCAGAGTCCTGGCAGAAATCTTGTCCCCCATGGTATCTATCGCCTCGGGGGAAGGGCCGATCCAAGTTATCCCGGACGACTCGACCTGCCTCGCGAATTCGGCCCTCTCCGACAGGAACCCGTAGCCTGGGTGGATGGCATCCGCCCCGCAGGACCTCGCCGCCTCTATGATCGCGCTGCCGTCAAGGTAGGTCCCGTCCAGTCCCTCCCCCTCCAGGAGGACCGCCTCATCTGCCATCTCTACGTGAAGGGATGAGGAGTCGGTGCTGGAGTAGATGGCGACGCTCGCAAGGCCTGCCTCTCGGGCTGCCTGGATGACCCTGACGGCTATCTCGCCCCTATTCGCTACCAGAACCTTGGAGAATGGGCTGGGGGAGCCGCTCATCCAGTCCGCTGACATGTCTAACCTTCCCGGTCGTCTCCGGACCAGGCGGGCTTCCTCCCCTCCAGGAAAGAGGAAAGCCCCTCCTGGCCCTCGGGGGACCCACGCATCCTGCTAGTCAGGTCTAGGGTCCACGACCTTAGCGATTCGTCGTCGCCCTGCCACCTGTCCAGCTCTGCGACCATCCTCTTGGCAGAGGTCACTGCGATGGGGCCGGAGGTCATCACCTCGGATATCACTGCTGAGAGCGCGTCCCCCATCGCCTCTATGGAATGCGCGACCTCGTCCACGAATCCTATTCGAAGGGCCTCCTCGGAGCCTATCCTGGAAGCCAGCATCGCCAGCCTCCTGAAGCCAGCGCTGCCCAGCCTACGGTGGACGTATGGGCCTATGACGGCCGCTGAGATTCCTAGCTTGGCCTCAGACAGGGCGATCTTGGTCCCTGGCTCGGCTATCACGTGGTCCGAGCAAGCAACGAGCCCGGCTCCACCTCCAAGGGCCACCCCCTGGACGCAGGCTATCGTGAAGCAGGGATGGGACCAGAGGCCGTGGAAAAGCATGTCCAGCCTCTCCGAGTCCGCTCGGTTCTCCTCCTCTGTCTTGCCCCCCGCGTCCCTCATCATGTTGATGTCGGCCCCGGCGCAGAAGTGCTTCCCCTCAGAGCGAATCACCAGGGCACGGAGGTTGGCGGATCCGCCTGGGGCCATCAGGTCCCCCGTCTCACCGACCGACCGGCTGGAAGTCCAGGAAAGTACGTCCACGATCTCTGAGATGATCTGCTCGTTTAGGGCGTTGTAGGAGTCGGTCCTGTCGAGGGTTAGGAAGGCCACCGGGCCTTCCACCTCGAGCCTGCATAGCTCCGTTTCTGGCATCGGNTCTTCTGTCAAATGGTCACATCCTGAACACGCCGTAGCCCGTTTCCGGCATCTGGGCGTTGAGGCTGGCGGAAATAGATAGCCCAAGGACGTCCCTGGTGTCCCTGGGATCTATCACTCCGTCGTCCCAAAGCCTCGCTGTGGAGTAGTAGGGGCTGCTCTCCCTCTCGTACTTCCNGAGGATCTCCTCCGGGTCGGAGTTGCCCACCGTGGAGAGGACGCTAGCGGCCTGCTCGCCACCCATGACGCTAATGCGTGCATTGGGCCAAACGAAGAGGAGCCTCGGATCGTACGCCCTGCCGCACATGCCGTAGTTCCCGGCCCCGTGGGACCCCCCGATGATCACTGTGAACTTTGGGACTGGCACGCATGATACTGCGGTGACCAGCTTGGCTCCGTCCTTGGCGATTCCTCCAGCCTCGGCCTCCCTGCCGACCATGAATCCGGAGATGTTCTGGAGGAAGACCAGTGGGACCCCCCTCTGGCCGCAGAGCTCCACGAAGTGGGCCCCCTTCAGGGAGGACTCCGAGAAGAGGATGCCATTGTTGGCCACGATTCCAACGGGGTAGCCGTGGATCCTGGCGAACCCGCAGACGAGCGTGTTGCCGTACCTCCTCTTGAACTCGTGGAACCTAGAGCCGTCAACTATCCTTGAGATGACGTCCCTGACGTCGTATGGGGTCCTGTTGTCTGATGGGATTATCCCCATGAGGTCATCGATGACGTAGGCTGGTGGCTCGGGGACGGAGGTGTCAAGCCTGTGCTTGGCTGGGACATTGAGGTTCTCCACTATGTCCCTGACCATAGATAGGGCCTCCTCCTCGTCCTCAGCGTAGTGGTCTGCAACGCCGGACTGGGAGGTGTGGACCTCTGCCCCTCCAAGTTCCTGGGCTGTCACCTCCTCTCCCGTAGCTGCCTTGACTAGGGGGGGTCCGGCCAGGAATATCGTCCCGTTGCCCTTGACAATAATCGATTCGTCGGACATTGCTGGGATGTACGCCCCACCTGCAGTGCAGGATCCTAGGACGGCCGCTACCTGTGGGATGCCCTTGCTGGATAGGATTGCCTGGTTCCTGAATATCCTCCCGAAGTGGAGCTTGTCAGGGAAGACCTCGTCCTGCATAGGGAGGAAGGCGCCTCCCGAGTCGACAAGGTATATGCATGGAAGGTTGTTCTCCTCGGCTATCTCCTGGGCCCTGATGTGCTTCTTCACCGTCATTGGGTAGTATGAGCCTCCCTTGACGGTGGCGTCGTTGGCCACGAACATGCACTCCTTCCCATGTACCTGGCCAATTCCTGTTACTATCCCAGCTGACCTTGCCCTGCCGTCGTAGAGCCCTTCTGCGGCTAGCGAGGATGTCTCTAGGAAGGGTGCCCCCGGATCGCACACTTCCGCTATCCTCTCCCGAGGGAGTCGCTTTCCCCTTTCCCTGTGCCTCTGGAAGATCGGCTCGTCGCTGCTCTCCCTGACGGCATCTAGCTTCGACCTGAGCTCGTCGCACAGTGACGAGTTTCTAGCGCTCCTCCGGGCGAACTCATCGCTCCCTGTGTCGACCCCGTTCGGCAGCCTCTCCATGTCTCTCGCTCTGTCAGATAGCAGTCGAGCCTTCAATTAATGGGCGTGCGATCGAGGATTTTCGGTTTAGACGCCTAGGGTGAGCCTGCCGACGTCTCTTAGGCCCGGTGCCATTCCGACTACGAGCATCGCTACTCCGATGAGTAGCCTGAGATGCTGCTCCCTCCTCTCGAAGTTCAGGCTGTAGAAGACGTAGTAGATGAGCCCTGCTAGGCCGAACTTGACGATGGCGAATAGCCAGACCCCCTCGTCGAGCAGCCCATGGGTGATGCCCAGCTTCTCGTTTACCCAGACTCCGGCGTCGATTACCCTCTGGGAGACCACATGCTTCTCCCCCAGGCCAGGGAATCCGTCTATGCCAATCCATGTTGCAAGGCCGTCCATTACCTGCCCGGCTACTGCTAGGTATACGAGTGGTTGGGCCATGATGGCTCTAGCTCTAAGGGGCTCGATGATTTCCTTCTCGGGGAATTGCGACTCCCTGTACTCCTCGTCTGTCATTCCAGGGGGAAGTATTCCTGCCACTAGTCCTTGGCTGGACAGCTCGGCTACAGCTTCCCTACCATTGGAGTGCATCCAGTAGCAGACCAGGGTTGGGACCCCTATTACAACAACTAGAGGCCACAATCTGTCTGTTCCGGGAGGGTCGCTCAAGGAGAACGAGGCAAGTGCACCGAAGAAGATCAGGGATCCCCCCACTCCTACTACGTAGACCATCCTCTGGACGTCCGAGAAGGCCGCGCCCAGGGATCTGGAATTGAGCGAGAAGACGACTCCCAGGGCTGCCCCCAAGACCATTGGCCATAGATCGATCTCGCTGCCCACCTTTCCCGAGATAGACCATCCGTAGAAAACGAACTGCAGGATAATCAGGATGGAAGCAAGGGCCTCCAGGCTGTGTTGCTTGTCTTCTTCATCCCTGTCAGACCTCTGCAGGGAGAATCCGAGTGCTCCAGCGATGATTACCCAGAATGCTGCTTGGAAGTGTATGCCGGGACTAACGAAGTATGGAGCTAATCTGGACCCGAACATCTCGGCATCCTCGACCACCTCGCCGAATGCAGCCCAGGTGATGAACGGGAGAAGCGCTAGGACGCTGGCGTCGCTGGGATCTATCCCGAGTCCCCTGAGCCATGCCGAGAGGGCGACGACGAAGAGTCCCAGCACTATTGCGTAGGTCGCGGTGTTAACGGGGTTGTACCCAGAGTCTCCAGTAGACTCCCCCCTGATGGGGTCTACGAAGTACTCGAAGAGGGAGTCCGTGAGAGGGTTCTTCACTTCTGCCCAGTCGAGTCCGAGTCCGAGTAGGATCAGAAGTAAGACCGAGATGAGTGCATTTATGGCCCATCTCTCGTAGACATGGAGCTCGTCGAGAGGGTTAAGCATGGAACTACGACAGGAGGTCATCGCTTATTTGTGACGGTGGTTACTCCTCCTCGAAGACCACGCTCTCTCCTTCCTCCAGCTCCAGCGATTCCTCCGACATCTTCCTCCGTGCTTCTGTGAAACCTGGCACCATGACGTCGAACGAGTCGGAGTCTAGTGAGCTCTTGTCCCTGAATGTCTCCAAGGTCTTGGATCTTAGCCTCTGTCTCCTCTTGTCCTGTTCGAGGCCGAACAGCACCGTACTGTGCTCAGAGCCGCCAAGTATCCCCTCTATTGCCGGGGTGGCCAGAGCTAGGCCATCATTGTCACCGATTACGGCTACAGTGGAGCCGTAAACAGCTATCTCGCATCCGGACATCTCCTCGATCAGGGTCCGTATTCTTCCATTTGTCCCTATCAGCCTGCTCCTCATCCTCCTAGTCTGGTTTGGCTGCCTCCCTACCCACTCCCTGATGTCGTACATCCTGAGGAACATGTCGTCCTGGACTAGCTGGATGGCCCTGGATGGTGCAACGCCCCTAGCGATAGCCGTGATCACGTCAGGCGCCTTCATCCTCCTAACGGGATCGGGCTCACCTTCCCAGGAGATTGAGACGTCGCCCGATTGGGAGTCTATGGATAGCTTGCCGCCACAGGCTTCCTCGATCATCTCCCTGGTTTTTCCGGACTTCCCGATCAGGACTGCAATCCTGTCCTTGGGTACCCTGCTGAGGTGCTCCATGCCGGTAGCGAGCCGCCGTGCGGCTTTAACCCACGCTAGGCAGTGCAGGAAGGTCTGGTACCGGCCCGTCGAGAACCCTGACCAGGCTCTCGGCCACCTCTACTTTGTGACCTTGGCGCCCAATCCAGTCGGTGAGCCTGGTTACGTCCCTGACCAGGAACTCCTTTGCACTGGGGTGCCTGGTTGTCACAGCCTGGCCAGCGTCGATTACCCAGGGGACCCCGTCCCTCCAGAGGATGTTGTACTCGCTCAGGTCTGCGTGTACAAGGTCGCAGGTCTGCCAGATTAGCGCTGCAATCTCAAGGAGATCCTCGAAGACCGATTTTGGGTCATCCACCTCGACGTCCTTGAGCCGGGGACTGGGCGAGCCCTCTTCTCCGATGAACTCCATGACGAGCACGTTCTTGTGGCTGAAAATGGGCTCTGGTACCCTCAAGCCGCTCTTCCTCATCCTCTTCAGGTTCCTGAACTCCTTCCTGACCCATATGTTCACCAGCTCCCTGTGACGTCGGGAGAGGCCTGAGAAACGCGGGTCCCCATCGATGTACTTGGCCAAGCCCTTGAACACAGCATTTGTTGTGTGGAAAATCTTGACTGCTAGCGGGCCCTTGGTTGAAGATGCCCGGAAAACGTGGGCCTCCTTGCCTCTCGCTATAGGGTAGTCTATGGTCTCGATGCCCCCCTGCTCCATCAGCTTGTGGAGGGCCAGGAGGGTAGAACGATCGAAAACCTGGTCGAAGACCCTCCTGTCTACCCACTCGAACTTGCCCTTCCCCATGACTCCCTGAAGTGCATTCTCTATCTGATCGAACATCCGCTTGTACTTGGGCTCTGATATCCACTCGTGCTTTCGCTCAGAACGCAGAATAGAGTCTGGGTCCGGCTGATCCCATTCCTCTTCGTTGGCCATCTTGTCACCCGAAGAAGGAGTCGATGTCGTCGTCCTCTTCTTCAATCACTGGCTCGGGGGCTTCTTGCTTCTCCTCGGCCTCCTCCGGAGCCTCCTCGGATTGGGAGGGGGTCTCCTCGGCCTCCTCCAAATCGGGGATGGCGTCGTCCTGGTTCATTCCGAATAGGTCTACGATCTCGGGAAGGACCCCCTTCCTTGAGAGGTATAGCGACTGTGTCTTAGTGTACCTCATGCACACGTTAGCCTTCTCGTCCTGGAACTCCCAGGGCTGTATGACAATCAGGTCACCCTCCCTGACCCACTGCCTCCTCCGCATCTTCCCAGGAATCCTTGCCAACCTGGTCTCGCCGTCCTCGCAAATTGAGCGTACTCTTCGCCCGCCTAGAATCTGGTCGGCTATCGCGAACATCTCGTTCACCTTCCTCTTCGGAAGTGGGACCCTGATTCTGTCTCCACCCGACTCCATCTGGGCCAGAAGCTCGGTGTCCACTGCCTCCTCCCTACGGGCCATGTATCACCGGTCAAGGGGCCCCTATGTGAAGTTGAGCATTTGTTCAGGACAGGAGGGCCTCTGAGGCGCTCTCTGCGAGGCCTAGCAACCATTCGCTCGGTGGGCCCACGCCAAACGCGAGGGATAGGATAGCCATGGCCACAATTATGCCCCTTAGCAGCGGTGTGCAGGTCCTTCCGCTTCCTTCCTCGCTTGGCTCGAAGAACATCACCATTCCCATCCTGAGGTAGTAGAATACAGAAAGAGCGCTGTTTAGCACTATTGCGACGGCAAGCCAGAACACCGGGTCGACGCTCGTTGCCCACGATAGCACCGTCGAGGCTCCCCCGGATCCAGCGGAGACGCTCACTATCCCGTTGATCATCAGGAGCTTGGACAGGAACCCTGAGAAGGGCGGAACCCCAGCTAGGGATAGTGCGAACACGAACATAGAGGCGGCCAGTAGAGGGTCCCGTGTTGCGAGCCCGTGAAGCCCGGCCATCCTGTGGCTATCCCCCCCTGCCTCAATAGTTGATAGAACCATGAATGGGCCCATCTTGAAGACCACGAGGACGCAGAGGTGGAACAGGACGGCGGTAACTATCATCGACTTGGAGTCTGCATCTGCCAAGCCGGATCCTATGGCAGCGACTGCAGCCAGCATGTATCCAGCGTGGGCAACGCTAGAGTAAGCTAGAACCCTCTTGGGGTTCTCACTGGAGAGGGCAGCCAGATTCCCCCAGGTCATCGTGAACAGTGCTATCATGGCCAATGCCGCGTACCAGAATGCCTCACCGGACACGGGCAATGCCACTGTGACTAGTACCCTGAGGAGGGCTGCGAAACCCATCGCCTTGGATGCTGTGGCGAGAACGCCTGCGACCATAGAGGAGGCTCCCGAGTAGGCATCGGGTATCGCGAGGTGGAATGGGGCGGCCCCCACCTTGAACCCGAAGGCTACTAGCATCATCCCCACACCTGCAGCGGCTAGTGGGTCGAGTGCCTCCATGGAACTCCACCTCTCAGAGAGGCCGGAAACGCTCAGGTCGCCGCTCCACAGGTATAGCAAGGACATCCCGTATATTCCGACCGCGGAGGCTACGGAACCCACGATGAAATACTTGGTTCCTGCCTCACCGCCCTCTCCTGTATGCTTGTTGAATCCGACTAGTACGTACGAGGAGAGCGAGGCCAGCTCGAGGCACACGAAGAGCATGAACAGATGGGTGGACTTCGCCATCAGGCACATTCCAAGGCCCATGGTTAGCAGGAGTATGTGGAAGTCTGCCTGCCGACGGTTATCGTATAGCACCGAGGTCTTGCTCGCCTCCGTGTCCTCATCGTCTCCATCCGCTGGAGGCTTCGCATAGGGATCAGATGGAAGGCTGAGGGAGGCCGCCGCGGCCGAGAGCAGCAGGACGCAGAGGAAAACGTTCGTCAGGAGGATGCTGAACTGGTCGGACTCTAGTGCGCTTCCAACATTCCCGGACCACTCGGCTGGGTCCAAGAGGGCCAATACCGCCGCTGCCAGTGCTGCTGAAAGGGTGGCCAGAGCCATCCAGTTTGGAAGTCGGGGGTCCCTAGTTTTCTCGAACCTGGTACCGCCAATGAACACTGGAACCCTAACGCTGGTTAGGGGGATCCTGAACTTGGCATCCCCTAGGTTCGGGACCAGGATTATTGCTGCCAGCCCCAGAGTAAGGATCACCTCAGGCAGAATTAGCCCAATCTCGAGGCCGTCCACCTCCGAGCTCATGGCTCAACCCCCTCTGCCTCCATGGCAACGGAGAGGATCTCGATTATCTCGCTGCTCCAGTAGGACATCATGTCCCAGAAGAAGAATGGGAGAATACCGAAGAGAATGGTCAGTGCGCCGAGTATTGCCATTCCTGCGTTCTCGTGCCAGGTGATGTCACGGGGATCGTGGTGTAGGGTCTCTGGGAGGTCCCCATGATGGGGGTCGTTGGACTCGAAAATAGTCCTCTGCATGGATGTGAGGTAGTAAACCGCTGTGATGACGAGGGTTAGTGCTGGGAGGATTACCAGCCACCCGAATGTCATCCAGAATGCTATCATCACAGCGACCTCCGCCACGAAACCTGCCATCATCGGGAGTCCAAGGCTTGCCATCCAGCCCAGCATCATGTGTCCCGATAGCCACGGGCTGTGGTGCGCTATACCCCTCATGGAGCCTATCTCGAGGGTGTGGTAGTGATGCTTGAAGGCACCTGCTACTGCGAAGAGCAGTGGGCTGATTATTCCGTGGGCGAACATCATGAAGAGGGCGCCTGCTATCCCGAGTGGCTGCATGGTAGCTATCCCGAGGAAGATGAGGCCCATGTGGGACACTGAAGAGTATGCGACCATCCTCTTGAGGTTGGTTTGGCCCATGCACACCCAGGCACCATAGACCAGGCTTGCCATCCCTAGGGCAACCAGCACGGGGGTGAAAACCACGGTGGAGGCTGGGAATGCGGTGACTGCGACCCTGAGGAAGCCATAGGCTCCCATCTTTAGCATGACGCCTGCTAGGATCATTGATCCGGCTGTAGGGGCCTGCACGTGGGNGTCGGGGAGCCATGTGTGGACAGGGACGCTCGGCATCTTGGTTGCAAACCCTATCAGAAGTAGGAACCAGACCATGTGCCTTAGGCCCTCGGACATTTGGCTGCCGCTTTCGAGCATCAGGGCCATCTCGAAAGACCTGTCGGAGATGGAGGCTCCAGTGTTGAAGTACATCACCAGAATTCCTACTAGCATTATGACGCTCGCTGTGAAGGTGTAGATGAAGAACTTCATCGCAGCATACCTCCTATCCTCGCCTCCCCACATCAGGATTAGGAAGAACATTGGAATGAGGGTCATCTCCCAGAAAACGTAGAAGACGAAGAGGTCCAAGGACACGAAGACCCCGATCATTGCTCCTTCCATGACTAGTAGTAGGGGGTGGAAGTAGTGGCCATTCTTGGCGTCCCACTCCACGAGCATGGACACGGGCACAACAAGGGCAGTCAGCCAGATCATTGGCAGCGAAAGAGCATCTGCACCTACGTGCCAGGATACCCCTATCTGGGGTATGAGTGCGAAGGGCGTGTTCTCCAACTCGTACTCTCCGAACTCTATTGCCATCCAATCGAACTCGCTGAGAGAAGTTGCTGCAGCCCATGTTGAGATGGCCAGGAGGGCGAGGGCCACCCCCATGCAGGCGTTCCTAGCCATCCTCCTTACCATCTCCGCATTTTTTTCTGGTAGCAAGTGCGGAAGTGCCATTAGGGCTAGTCCGACCACTATCGGGCTGACTGATAGAATCGTGAGGATCATCCGCTCACCCCCAAGGAGAGGATGAATATCGAGAGCATCCCGACTGCCACCATCAGAATGTAGTCGCTAGCCCTGCCAGTAGTTATGCGCCGAATCTGGAACGACCCTAGAGTGGAGTTCGACTCAACCCTCTTAATTACGCCGTCAATTACTTTCTTGTCGAACCACGCTGAGAAGGCTGCGAACGGGATTACGGTCTTTTCCAGGGCCATCTCGTAGTAGTAGTCAATGTAGAGTCGGTTCTGCAGAGCCATTGCAAGGCTTGATTCTGACAACTCAGAGACGTCTTGAGAGCCGAACTTACCCGATAGCCAGACCAGCCACGATACCAAAGGGTTGGAAGTCTGGCCGTCCTTGAGCGAGCCTCCGTGTACCCTGGCAGCGAAGATAGGGCCTACGACTAGGGACAGGAAGATCGTGGTCCATCCTACTATTCTCAGGTTTGGGTCATCTGGAAGGAATGCGTGCTCTAGCTCGTATACTACCTGGTCGATAAGCGATCCCTCGTTTATGCCAAAGTCGTATTTGTAAGGCTTTGAGAGCCACTTCACTATTCCCAGTACAGATAGTCCGAAGCCCCCTAAGGCACTGATCACAGAAAGGATGACGAGGGGTTCCTTGATCCAAGGAGTAGCCTCGTGAACGTGCTCAACGACCTCGTGCTTTGGCTCCCCGGCGAATGTCATAAACCACATCCTTGACATGTAAAAGCCCGTCATCCCTGCAGTGAGCAGGACGAGCACGGCAGGGCCCATCATCAGTGGCTCGTAGTCAAGTGAGGCCTTCCATGTCTTGGCCACTATGGCCTCCTTTGACCAGAAGCCCCCTATTAGGGGTATCCCGATTATTGACATTGAGCCAATCATCATGGCAGCTGAGGTGACTGGCATCTTCGAAGCCAAGCCCCCCATATTTCTCATATCCTGGGGGTCGAAGTCGTGATCCTCGTGCCCCCCTTGCTCGTGAAGATGATCGTGTGCGTGATGGACCTCGTGAATCACCGAACCACTTGCCATGAAGAGCATCCCCTTGGCCATTGCATGGTTGAACAGGTGGAACATTGATCCCCCGAACACGAGAGTTGCTGCATCCGTCTTCCCGTTGTTGTAGAACCAAAGTGACACCCCCAGACCCGTGAAAATGTACGCCAGTTGGCTCATGGTAGAGTAGGCTAGCACCTTCTTTATGTCGTTCTGGACGAAGGCTATAGACGCGGCCATAAAGGCTGTTATCCCACCAATATAAGCAACAATCAGGCCTAGGTCGTCTAGTCCTGCGACCCCGTAGTTGCCGACGTCCACGAATGGGACCATCCTAGCGACAAGGTACAGTCCTGCGTTAACCATAGTTGCCGCGTGAATCAAGGCTGAGACAGGAGTCGGGCCTTCCATCGCATCAGGCAACCAGACGTGCAGGGGGAACTGCGCGGACTTGCCCACGGCACCTATGAACAGCATCAGCAGGGCCCAGAACAGCTTGTCCGAATCGACCATGCCATTAAGCGAGGGGTCGTTGAAAATCACTGAGAACTCTAGGGACCCATAGATGTCGTATAGAATCAGCAGGCCGACCATCAGGAAGACGTCTCCAACTCGAGTTGTGAGGAATGCCTTCTTTGCAGCATAGGCTGCGCTCTCCTTCCAGAAGTAGAATCCTATCAGGAGATACGAACAGAGGCCCATTATTTCCCAGAAAATGAACAGCCAGAGGAAATTGTCAGCTAGAACCATCCCGAACATTCCCATTGCGAAAAGTACGAACTCGGCGTAGAACCTGTGATTCCTATTCTCATTTATCGGGTCTGTGTTCATGTAACCGAGGCTGAACCAACAGATGAGGAAGCAAAGGAAGGTAGCCACGAAGAGCAGCATCAGGGTAACAGAATCTATCCAAACCCCTACCCCGATTACCCTGTCTGTGCTCATGGTGTAGTCAGATAGTAGGACATCGAAGGATATCCAGTCGATCCACGAAGAGGCTGCTCTTCCGGTTACCTCCTTTGAGATCTCACGGGCCCCCCTGAGGTAGTCGATAAGTATCCACAGTGCGGTGGATAGGGAGACAAGCAGCGCAGCTAGTCCGATCACCCCCCCTTCCTTCAGTTTGTGCTTCCATGTGTGGTTTGCGTTGTACAGCTGGCCGGAGATCAGTATAATCGGGAATGCCAAGAATGGAGCAAGTACTATCAGGATTGCCGCGTCAACGGACTCCATCCCAGCCAGGGCTAGTCCTGGTACTACCAGCAATGCCGGTATGAGGGGCAAAAGTAGATTGTATTCGTTTCCTGATTTGCCCATTCAATCACCTAGTTCTTTAGCTCCCTTGCCGCATCCAGGGAGATCGTCCCCTGTGTGCTGTATAGTGAAAGGAGGATTGCAAGGCCGATGGCTACCTCGGCTGCGGCAATCGCGATTGCAATGGCCGTGAAGACCCATCCGTTCACGTCCCCATAGTGGGACGCAGCTGCTACGAAGTTCAGGTTTGCAGCGTTCAGCATCAACTCTATACACATAAGCACCACAATGGCGTTCTTGTGGTAGAATGTGCCAAGGAGGCCGATCCCGAATAAGATGACTCCCAGGGCCGCTATCCAGCTCGGGTCGATCATTCCTCGACCCCCATGTCCCATAGAAGGTTGATCAGTCGCTCGTCCCTGACGAGGTATGATGCCCCAATCATTGCCATAGCAAGTAGAGCCCCGAGGATCACTGTGGCTACGGTCCATTCGTTGAATAGTGAGTCTGCAAACTCTAGTGTGGATGGTGCTCCGGCGTTCTCCGAAGCCCAAATGGTGCTCTCCATAACCTCCCTGATCAGGACCAGGACGAATGCAATCACGCCGATTCCCGATAGGGCTGAGATTGCGTTCAGAGTCGGCAGAGACTCCACGTCCTGGATCCTCCTCCTAGTCAGCATAACCCCGAACTGCACAACAAGCATCACTGAACCGAGGTAAACTAGGATCTGGATTGCTGCCAGCATCTCTGCATATGCCATGACGAAAACTCCGGCGACAGCGAAGAAGGTGAACATAAGCCAGAGGAGGGAGTGTGCGACTCTGGACGAGAATACGCATCCAATTGCCCCTGCAACTGCAGCGGCGGAAACGATAACGAAGACAATGGTCTCGAAATCGATTGCCAATGGATCAGGCCTCCGCCCTTGCTGCCTTCCTGGCTCTCTTTTCCTTCTCCTTCTTTGCTCTCTTAGCTAGCTCCATATCCACCCTCTCTTGGTGGACCGCTGGAAGAACACGCGTCCTGTCTGCGTCCATCCACAAGTCCTCTCTGGAGAATCCCGACATCCCATCGTACTCGTTTGTCATGAAGAACGACTCGAAGGGGCAGGCCTCCATGCAAAGGCCGCAGAACATGCACCTTCCAAGGTCGATCCTTCCAGAGACTATGTCCTCCTCGGCGGGTTTGATTGATTGCATTGACACGTCCTGCTGTCCCGATCCGTCCATCCACCTAACTGTGGCAATGTCTCCAGTTATGTCGATGACCTCGGCGAAGTCGTATTGCTGCGGAGCCGCCTCGTGGTCGTTGACCAAGTCGTGGCTCTCCTCGATCTCATGGAAGTCTTTCCTCGCCCTAGCAGCATACCCTCCGACCTCAATCTCGCTGCCGTATCCGTGCCAGTGGTGGCTCTCGTCTGCGGTGTCCAAGACGTTTACCCTTACCTCTGATGTCATGTGCAGACAGTCATTAGGGCAAGCCCTAACGCATGCCTTACAGGCTGTGCAAGTCTCCCAGATAACGCCAATTCTCCCGTTGTAGTTTCCAGGGACGAATAGCCAAGGCTCCAAGTCCTCTAGCCTTTCGTAGGGGTACATCACGGTTACTGGCCTCTCCACGAATGGCATGATCTGGCTGGTCTCCCTGTCCGCAGAGAATTTCTGGCCAGAGCTAGGGTGGGCGTCCCCAACCCTCCTGGACGTCTCTGCGTCAAGCATGTCTGCTGATTGCCCATGGTAGTCGTTCTTCAGGAACCTGAGCTTGCCGAGGAAGGGCACCGTCCTCAGGGCAGTCTTGAGGGTGATCCACATTGGCCTAACCACTAGGTTGCGGAAGCTTGGGGTCCCATGTGGGTGGTAGCTCATGATCCTGCCTCCTTATCCGGCGTTGCTGAGGCGGCTGATGCCCTTACAGAGGAGTATGCCGAGTACTGCCTCTGGAGCTCCTCTCGCTTTGAGTCCCTGTGACTGCCCGGATAGGCCTTTGAAAGTGCGTAGGTGCTGTATGGTCTGCGCATCTCCTCGAGGGCTTCCTTGTCCTCGTCGACTACGAGAATTACAAGGCCCAAGACACCGGAAAGTATCATTACAACAGGCGCGATGTAGCCCCATCCTCCATCCCAGACCCAGACTCTGAGGAATATTGCGATCGCGAGGTTGACTATGGAAAGGGGAAGTAGCCACTGCCATCCGAATTCCAAGATCTGGTCGGTTCTTACCCTGTGAAGGGATGCGCGAATCCAAACGAAAACTGCGAATAGCGCCCATGCCTTCAGGAGCATCCAGGCTATTCCAGGAACCAGTGAGAGGAGGAACTCAAGCAACCCCCCCACCGCAGGAGCGTTTTCCAGGGTTCCTTGGAAGGGGGCCTCCCATCCTCCAAGGAAGAAGAGTGCGAAGAGCAGGCAGGCCGCAAAGCACCTCATGTACTCTGCCATGAACATGAAGCCCCACCTGAGTCCACCGTATTCGGTCCACCACCCTTCCACCAGCTCCGCCTCAGCTTCGGGCATATCGAACGGGATCCTCTCAACCTCTGCGATCATTGTAATCAGGAACAAGGCGGCGCCGAGTGGCATCATGAAGACGTTCCAGACGTTGGACTCCTCGGCTTGGAAGTCGACTATCTCGATGATGTTGAACGATCCGCTGATTACGCAAATTCCCAGAACAGTGATCAGGAGTGGGATCTCGTATGCGGTTAGCTGCGCAGCTGACCTCATGCCCCCGATCAAGGTGTACTTGTTGTTTGATGCCCATCCGGCGAAGAAAACTCCTAGAGGAGCGACTCCGAAGATGGCCATCATGAACACTGCTGATAGCTCGGGGCTGGAGATGTAGTAGTGTGGCCCGAAGGGGATGAATGCGAATACCAATACGGTTGTTGAAATTATGATAACTGGGGCGACTTCGTAAACAGTCTTGTCCGCATTCTTTGGTACGATGTGTTCCTTTCCTGCGAACTTGGTGAAGTCCGCGAAAGCTTGGAAGAAGCCTGGAAGTAGGAACCAGTACCCGTGGTAACCCCTATTGTTCACTCTAGAGACGGTCTCTAGGTGGTGGTCATTCCCCCAGATTGAGTTCAGGGTCTTGTTTAGCCATCCTACCGGGGCACCCATTCCGAATGGGAGCTGATTCCACCACTCACCAGCTGTGGCCCCGCTTTCCCCTATCCATAGGCTTCTGAGAGTTGTTGTCGCCCCTAGCCTGTCCATCAAACGCCCTATGAATTTCCTCTCTATGTAGGGGATCGGTAGCATTGTAAGCATCAGAGTGGTGAAGACCACGGTGCAAATCATAGTGGAGGCGAAGAGCTGCTCCAAGGCAGGCTGCATCTCGGCAAAATCTCCCTGGAGGTTTAGGACTGGCCCTAGTACTATGTCCTCTGGCCAGATGCCCTTGGGGAGGGATATGGTCAGCCTCAGGTCGATCTCGTTCGATGGGAGAGTGTCATGCACGTTGTCCATAGACCACCCGACCAGGCCCTCTATCCAGCCCCTGAGGTTCAGCCAATCGCTGCTTGCCATTTTCTCACCTGTCTGTCTCCCCGATGCAAGGGTCGAATGACCCCATGATCGCAGGTATGTCTGCTACCTTGTATCCCACCATGCACTTTGATGCATAGGGGATTGTGATGAATATCGGTGATCTGATCGAAACTCGGTAGGGCTGCTTGCCCCTTCCCTCGCCCCCTCCTGCTAGATAGAACATCGACTCCCCTCGACTGTCCTCGAAATGGTGGAATCCGGATGTTCCCTCGGGTGCCCTACTTGGGGCCTTGGAGAGTATAGCTGGGTCTCCTGGCTCGTGATATGTGTCAGCCCCCCTAGGGATCTTGTCCAGTGCCTCTAGAACCATACTAGCGCTGACTCTCATCTCCTCTACTCTGACCCTATATCTGTCGTAGCAGTCAGCCCCCTTTATCGAGGGGCGCTCCACTGGTGGTTCCCAGTCGAGCTCGCTGTAGACTGAGTAGGGGTGCGCAGTGCGAACGTCGTAGTTCACACCGCCTGCTCGCAGGTTTGGTCCCGAAACCCCATGATTGACCATTTCCTCTGGTTTTGAGTATCCCACGCCCTGGGTCCTGATAAGGAAAATTGTACTCTCATCGAAAAGCGCCTCGTACTCCTGAATCCTATTCAGGAACAGGCTAACCTTGGCCCTTGCTCTCTGGGCGAACCCGTGAGGTAGGTCTCTCTTCACCCCCCCTACCCTGGGGAAGTTGTAGTGCATCCTGGAGCCCCCTAGCTCTTGGAGCAGATCCATCATCATCTCCCTCTCCCTGAGGCACCAGACCATGATCGACAGGTTTCCGATGTCAGGGCCATAGGCTCCGAGCCACATTAGGTGAGAGGCGATCCTCTGTAGCTCTACTGCGATGAGCCTGATGTACTCTGCCCTCTCGGGGACCTCCACATCTAGTAGGTCCTCGACGGCGTAGATGTATGAGTGAGACCATGTGTTGGCGCTTGCATAGCAGAGCCTGTCGCAGTAGGTGGTGATCTGAGTGAAGTCCCGTGACTCGCAGATCTTCTCCACTCCCCTGTGGATGTACCCAAGATCGGGCTCGGTGTCGACAACTGTCTCACCATCGACTTTGACCTTCAGCGTCCATAGTCCATGGGTCATGGGGTGTTGGGGGCCCATTGAAATCCACATCTCTGCCATATTCTTACCTCACTTTATCTTGCCAGCATCGGACGGCTTTCGAAGGAATCCCTGGGCATCATCATACATCTCCTCGAAGTCGTGGTACCTCAGCTTGTGCTGCTTCTGGAGGGGGTGAAAACCAACTGGAGTCTCATGGGGCTGAAGTACCCTTCTCATTCCAACGTGTCCTTCGAAGTCGATTCCTACCAGGTCCCAAGTCTCCTTCTCGTTCCAGTCTGCCCCTACCCAAATGTCCTGAACCGAAGCAACAGATGGCTCTCTTGTCTCGGGCAGGGTCACCCTGATCTCGATCTCAAGGGGAACTGCTGATCCTTGGACCTTTGTCGGGTCCGTCTCTATTGGTTGTACCATTCCCTCAACTACTGGAGGGTCTGAAACATTCATCCTGAGGAAGTGGTAAACGACCTCCCAGTTCCTCTCTGGTCCGCCATCTGGCCAGTGGATTCCTGTTATCATTGAGCAGTAGTCTACTCCATGGTCCACTCTCAGGCTCTCGGCCAGCTGCCTCCAGTTCCCTGGAGAGCAGTCTATGGAGACGACGCTCCTTTCGCTGGTACCGCTTTTTCTGGAGGAGACCTCAGCTGAAACGCCTTCCATGTCGTTAAGAGTTGAAGCCATGCTTTCAGCTGCTGACCTCTGAGTAGAAGTAGGTACAGTCTTGCCCAATTTTCCCCCTCCCTAGTCGTCTCCTATGATGATTGGATTTTTCGAAGCGGGAGTGCCATCATCTGGAATTGATCCAATTCTGATGATCTTTTGCCTGAGCTTGTCGAAGCCGTCTATCAGTGCCTCGGGCCTTGGAGGGCATCCGGGGATGTATACGTCCACTGGAATCACAGTGTCGACTCCTTCGAGTATGTTGTAGGATTGGAAGTAGGGGCCTCCAGAAATTGCACACTCGCCCATTGCGATGCACCACTTCGGCTCTGGCATCTGCTCCCAAAGTCTGACTATTGGGTCGGCAAACTTCTTGCTGACTGGGCCATTCACCAGTAGAACATCACACTGCCTAGGGCTAGACCTGAAGAAGACTCCGAATCTCTCGGCATCGAATCTGCTAGCCCCAGCAGCTGCCATCTCGAGGGCGCAGCACTTTATCCCCAAGTGGAGTGGGAAGAGTGACTTCCGCTGGCTCCAGTTGAACACCCTGCCTACAAGGACTCCTATCACGTCCTTGATCTTGCTAGCCTTTAGTGCCTCGTCAGTGATGTCTCCAACTGTGTCTACCAGCATCCTGCTGTTGAAGGTGGAGTAGTTCTGGCCGTCGTCTTGCATCAAAAAACTCCTCAGATGTATATTCTGCCCCTCTTCCTGAACACATGCCAAACTCCCAGGCCCATCAGGAAGATAAACAGAGACATGGTTAGAAGGGCACTAATTATCGAAGAGTCGTCCATTTCGCGGCCCTTCTCCATTGCCATTACCCCTCCAAATGCTAGGAACATGAATGCGATGTCGAAAACCAGGAACACTATCGCATACCAGTAGTACTGGAAGTGGAAGTTTATGTCGGCCTCCCCGACGGGTTCTGCACCGCACTCGTAGGTGCTGTCCCTCCTGATGTAGAGGCTGTGATCAGTCTCATATCCCGGCAAAAGTATCGACCTGGTCTTGTTTGAGTCAGAGCCTAGATTGGTTGGCCTTAGGAACCTAGTTGCGAAGAAGCTGAACACTGGAAAGCCGATTCCGACGAGAGTCATCACTGCCACTGGGAGGTACATCTCAGCGACCGTACTCATAGCATCACCCTCGGTCCCGTAGGGACCGATGTGTGCCTCGACGAAAAATACGGACATAAGCGTATCCGAGAGCAGGCCTTGAGACGGCTAGTCATCCGACTCATCACGCATTGAGTCGTGAATGGTTCTATTCTCCGACCTTACTCTCGTCAGAATGACTAGGACAGCGATTGATCCGAGGGAAATTACAGCTATCGCCAACACCCTCTGTTCGCCCTCAGAAAGCGAGCCTGCACCTAGGGTAGCCTCTACTGAGAGGTCTATTGGCTCGCCTGCTACTGGCATGCCCTTAGGCTGGACTATTACAGTGAACATATACTCGTCGTCTGATGCCATCTCGCTCGGAGGGGTCACTCTGATTTTGACAGACCTAGACTCTCCGGGGCTTAGTTCGAACTCGTCGCCAATTACGTCTACTGTCCAACCTCTTAGAGAGTCGCTAGTCTTTACTTCGATTTCCTCTTCGATATTTCCCTGATTCGTAACGTAAACCGTGAATTCCGTGCTCTCGGGGTATGATGACTTCTTCGATGGGGAGTCTTCCAGGTCTACGCGCAAGTCGTGAATCGCTCTTACGTCGACAACCAAATCTACGAAGGACGGAGATTGTCCGGTATTCTTCTTCGATGTAACTCCTATTCTGATTACTCCTGATGTACCGCTATCAACTTCGAGAACCTCGAAATTGATCTCCACAGATATCTGGCTGTTGGCTGGAACTCTGACTTGGTCCCCTTCTAGAGCCTCTCCGTCAACCAGGATTGTCTTCAATACCGAAGAGTCCATCCCAGAAATGGAAAATACGACATCATCTGCACCTCCGTCTCCGGTGTTTGAAACTACGAAGGAGGTCGATACAGATCCTCCGGGGGGCAGGGAGACGCTCATCAGCGAGGGGTCTTCTTCCGGGCTCTCGAAGGCCACCGACATGCTGTAGTTGAAGTTCGAAACGGTCACTGTTACCGTCTCAGTCATCTTTATCGCAGTTCCTATAATCCCTATCCGAACGTCAAATGACTCTGAGTTGTTGTTAATGTTGTCAGAAACTAGAACATCGAGGAAAATATTGGAGTTTTCTTCATAGTCTATTCCAACCTCTGAGATTTCGTTCCCTTGGGTGTCTCTGAATCTTGATTCCCACTTTGTGTCCTCGCAGGATTCCGAGACATTTGGGTCGCAAGCTAGGAGAGAGAAGGTGTCCTCTATGTTTCCAAGGTTGGTGATCTCAATAGGGAACGAAACCCAATTTCCGAACTTCCCGGTCTGGGAATCCGATGGCAGGTAAATGCTTCCGTCATGCACTGCAGCCACTGTGACAGTGATAATTACCTCGTCTAGAGTGACGCCCTGGGAGTTAACATACATCGTTACAGAGTACTCTATTCCCGATCTGGCATTGGAAGGGACTGTGATCTCAATCTGGACGCTCTTCCTATCGCAATTGGTATGTGAATCGCAATGCCGGCCGTTAATCGAAATGAATGACTCAGAAATTTGGACTTGCCAGCCGGGGGTCAGTTCCTTCACTCCGAGGGAGAAGGTGTCCTGGCCGTTTCCAGTATTGGTCACCATCATGTTCGTGAGTGCTGTCGCTCCGGGGTCCACGTTGCTGACTGATGGGTTTGATAGGGACAAGGAGGCATCGTGGATCTGGCCGAGATTAACCCTGAGGAGGGATTCGCATCCTATGCTGCTCCCTGCTCTTCCCTGGATGTAAACGTCAACCGAGCCGGGTTCGACAGAGTCATCGGGGGTGACTTCGAAGTTGAACGAGGTTGTGTCTTGGGAGCCTCCCGGCTCGGAGAGAAGCCTGCTTGTTGGGGTGTCGAAATCGAACCAGCTGCTTACGTCATAGCCGTCTTTGTTCATGGCATAGGCGCTAACGGTCCAAGCCGTGTTGCCTGTGTTCTCCAGGGTTAGTGAGTTAGTCGCGGACTCACCCGGGTCCAGAGTGTGGGAAGTCGACTGCAATGATGAGTCGCATGTCTTGACCTCTGGTATCCGGAGGTTCAGCTCAATGCTGTCGTTGGCAGGATCAATGGTGTTTGGATCGTTTTGTACGGTCGCGTCTAGGACGAAGCAGTGGTCTCCCGACTCCGTCGAGCTTCCATCGCTCAGCTGAACGGTAACGGTGACCTCCTCCCGATCTCCGGAGCCTAGCTGGAGCTGTTGCTGGTCCAATGTCGCATCGAGTCCGTCTGCATCGCATTCTGATGTGGATGACATTGCCAGTTGTACCGTTGCGTCGTTCTCCCCGGTGTTCTCGACCCAGACGGTCCACTTTGCCTCATCGTCCTGACCGTCGTAGTTTACGAAGCCGTCACTTGGGTTGTTGTAATCCAGCTTCACTGAGTATTGCCCGCCCCCCTCCGCTGTGGTGGTTACCGTGACGTCCGACTGGGCGTTGTCCGAGGGATTAGCGCCTACCCCATTGGCGTTGACTGTCGTCTCGCAGTCGCCGGTTGCCTGATCGCTAATTGAGACTGTGAGCTCTACTGTCTTTGTCTCTCCAGAAGAGACTGTCTCTATCGAGGAGTCAAGATTGGAGGTGAAGCCGTTACAGTCTGCAGCCTGCGAGGTGCTTAGGGTAACAGTCAGGTCCTCGTCGCCATCGTTCCAGATGGAAATCGTGTAAAGAGCAGGATCATCAGTGGTAGCCTCGGCTGCCATCGGGCTGGATGATAGGGTGATTGACGCTGAAGCCAAGGCTGGTGAAGAAGCGAAGGATGTCAGCATTATCGCTACCAGTAGAACTGCAGAGCTTGGCCTTGTCATCGAATCACCGAAGCATTCGCCCCTCTAAGGGCTTCGGGCACTTGGTGCGCCTATTGAGTCGGTTATTCGACGTTGTTCGGGTTTCCACGCTAGTCTGCATCCTGGTTGTATCCTGGATCGGGGACCCACTCCTCGATGGATGGGTCCCAGAGCCATCCGGGGTACTCCGAGTAGCTCTGGAGTCCGTCTTCCTCTTGGTTTGATTCGTGAGAGGTCGGCTGGGCTCCCTGATCTCCTACTTGGAAGAAGGTTTGTTCGAGGTTTTCCTTTTTCGGTTTGATTTTCTTGTTGCTTCTGCCCCTAAATGAGGCCAATGGCGATTCCCCGGTAGAGCGATAGAATGCGAATGCCGCGGAGGCAGCCCCTATGGAGACGAGCAGAGTGGCACCCACGAAGTAAATCAATGCTCCAGACCCCCCTCCTCCAGATCCTGACTTGACTTCCACTTCTACTGACTTCGAGTATCCAGGGATGTCCTCAGAGTTTGCCAGCTTGACAGAAATGACGTCGTCGGAGCCAGAATTGGGGGTGAATGAGACTCTCACGGACCTTATCTCGCCTGGCTGAAGGGTAACCATCATTTCATCCAAAATGCGAATGTCCCATTCACTTGGGCCTTCTACTACGATTCTGCTAGAAATTAGTGTGTTTCCACTGTTCTCCAATTCGAAGTTTAGGGTGGTTAGGAAGCCCGCCTCAGTTTCCCCGAAGTCGGCCAGGCTCCACTCGACTGCTCTGACTGTCTCGACCAGAAGTGAGACTGCCTTCCTCACTTCTATTCCATCTCCTGAGAGAACCATCGTGACAATTGGCTCGGATCCTGCTTCTTGGCTTGAGGGGATGGTAATTGAGCACCAGACTGTGGATTTCTGGCCGGGGATAATCTTCTTTGGGTTGATGTTGCAACTGGAAACCCATTCATCATCGGGAGTCTCCATGGAAACAGCGGGTTCCCAATTTGAGGTTCCTTCGTTTTCAACTGTCCATCCGAAGTCGAATGGCTGCCCTACTGGGTGGGCCCCTAGTCCAAGGGGAGTTGTCGAGTTCTGTATCGACTGCCCTTCGACTAGGACAACCTCGTAGAAGGAAACTACTGGGACGGCTCCCGATACGGCATCCAGGCTAGTTGTCCAATCGAAGAAATCCCCGTCCTCGACAAGGAACCTGATCTCGATTAGTCCCCCTTCCGCGAATCCATTTCCTTGTATGGAGAAGGCCCAGTCGGAGGAAGACCCGACAGGGACCGTGATTGCCTCCAAGCCTCCTTGGACCTGCCAGCCCCCGGGTAGTGACCTCTCGATTGGGGTCAGATGAAGATCCCTGTTTCCATTGTTGGAAACCTGTAACGAGATCTCGTGAAGAGAGTCAGCCGGAACCTCCCCTTGAGAGTCGCCCGAGGGAGGTGTGAATTCCGCCGAGTCCGAGGCGTTTACTACCAATGGGAGGTCGTAGGACCAAACATCAGAGCTGACCCTGGATTTGACTAGCAGTTGCGCCGTGAATGTAGTCCCTGCACCAAGCAAAACTCCTGGAGGATTTACAGCGATTCTTGCGTTAATTGAGCCATCTTCAGACAAGGTGCCAGTAGAGCCCTGGTTGGATCCCTGGAATGTTCCCAAATCGGCAAAACCTAGTTGCCAACCTGCTGGAGATTGGACCTCTATATCATAGGTCTGTGCGCCGTTGCCCCTATTGTAGATCACAACAGAGGTATTGGTGATATTGAACGAGTCGACACCTATGGTTTCTGACGGCAGGTTCACCTCTGGCTGTCCTAGAACGGGTACGTCGAAGAATAACTCCAACTGAGACTCTACGTCGAAGTCCTCGTCTGTTGCTGTAATTACCATTGAGTAAGTTCCAGGGTCGGGAGGGGCGGGGTGGCCAAGAGTTAGGTTCACCGTGGTAGAAGCTGATGGTCCTAGTAAGACGTAAGGCTGGTCGAAGCTAGAGAACCAGTCGAACGTTTTTCCGTCTAGCTTTCTTGTGAGTTGGGACGCCTGGATGCTTGCATTTGTCTCGAACGCAGCTAGGTTTGTCATCACGATCTCCCATTTCGTATTTGTCGAAGAAGGGTCCTGGAGTGTCTTCCAAGGGCTTTCCGAGGTAGCCTGTATTCCTGGAGCGCTGACTAGGATAAATTCTGTCAGGATGTTGTTGTCTTCGTTTAACTCTTCCAGCTGGTCGCTTGGGTCAATCTCTATCCTTATCTCCGTGTTTCCCCTGTCTTCAGTCTCCGGAGTCCAATCCCATTCCAACCTGACATTCTCGCCCGGGGTCATTCCCAGGGACTTGGTTTCGACCAGGTTGTCATTTACGTGAGCGGAGACGAAAACTCCGGGGAAAGAGCCAGAGCCCTGGTTGACAATTGATACTGAGAAGGTGGTCTCCTCTCCAACTTGAGGGATTGGAGTTGAAATCTCGAAAGAGTCGGGGTCAATTGCCGGATCGGGAGTAAGGTCATTGACGTTCACACCCCTTACTGCTACTGCGAATGGCTGCCATTGCCTATTGCCACCATGTGAGAAGTCCTTGACCTTGACATTCCATATCCCCGTGGATGCTGAGTCGATCAGTACGACCTCAACGTTGTTCTTTGAGTCCTTGGCGCCCCCGGTTGTAGATCTGCCGTTGGAGAAGTCGTTACCCAGATATGTCACCCCATCCGGGGACGTGACTTCTAGGTCCAGATCGTTCCTAAGCTGGGTTGTGGAGAAAGTCGAGCCAGGGTAGTCCGACCATGCTACGACCACCTTGAGCGGTTCTCCGGAACGGGTGACATCGAAGTTGTAATTTGCTTCCTGACCGCTCTGAAGGCGAGACCTGTCGTCTACGAAAACCCCTATGTCGCCCACATCGTTGTCTGGAAGTAGGGTGTTTACCAGATTCAGGCGGCCCCAGCCCTCTATATTGTTGGGGATGTCCCTAGTAGCCATGTCTTCTGCACCCAGGATAAGCATCGCCTTCACGAGGGCTCCTTGCGGTTCTGGCCTCTCTGCGACCTCGATCAGGTACTGCCTAACAATGGCCGAGGCTCCTGCCGCCGCTGGGGTGGCCATTGACGTTCCATCGTACTCAAGATACCACTGATTGTTTAGATTGTCAGGTGCGTCTGATGCCTCTTGGGCCCTACAAGATCTGACATCCTGCCCTGCTGCAACGATATCGGGCTTAATCCTCCCGTCATCGGTTGGACCCCTGCTGCTGTAGTAATACATCAAATCCTCAGCATTTTGGTCGTATCTGTTTTGATGTGCTCCCACGGTGATAACGTTCTTCGCAGTTCCCGGAGGTGAGATGCCGTCGTTCCTCTCATTACCGGCAGCGAATAGGACTGTCATTCCATCATATGCCCAGTACTGGTCCCAAGTAGAGGTCCTGTCATCAGCATCCTCTGACTGTGTTGAGTACACTCCTCCGGAATTGAAGCTGCCCCAGCTGTTGGTGTGAATTCTGGCCCCGCCCGAGCTGTAGGCCGTGTTTAGGAGGGAGAAGACCCCAGGGCTAGACAAGCCCCCTGTATCCTCGTCCTCCATGGCTTGCATGTAGAGGCTGGCTTCAGGGGCAACACCACGATAATCGATATCCCTAGATCCAGATCCAAGGACCGTGCAGGCCACGTGTGTTCCATGGCCATCGCTAGGGTCGGATGTGGATCCGTCATTAGCGACGTCTACCTTCTGGGTGATCCTGCTTCCGAAGTCTCCGTGATCGTGGTCTATCCCCGAATCAGCTACTGCTACTGTCTGGTTGCTTCCATCGAGACCCGTGAAGAAGAAGCTCTCGACTTGGCCTACTCCCATGTGCAGGCGGGATTGGTCGTTCCAGGTAGATATCTGAAGGACCTTGGAGATGAATGCTACTTGGGGATTCATGGCAATGTCCGGAATGATGGAAGTTTCCAATGATCCGAAGTGGATTCCACCAGTGGGCGACCATTGGTCTTCGAGTTTTTCTTTTGCCAGTTCCTCCAGTGATTCCCCTAGTCCGAAACCGGGAGTATCTAGTCTCAGTAGATCGTCATCTTTCCAGCCAGTAATCTCGACTTCTTCTGAAGAGCCTGTTTGCCCCCAAAGCTGGCTATCCACAACCATCGCGACCGGTACTGAGTGGCTTGCCTCCACGAACGGCAAGTCCATGATAGATTTCAGACCCTCAGGGCTCCCTTGAATGAGGAATCCGGATGGTGGGATTGTAGTTCTAATGGCGACTTCCGAGTTTTCTAGGATTTCCCCCCTGGCATCCCAAAGCCCGGTATGTGGCGAGATGATGGCCACCATCAGGTCTGGTCGGAATTCTCTGAGCTCCTCGGGAACATCCTCCCTAAGGATCAAGCCCTCCTTCGAGTAAACTCCAATGGAGGAGTCCGCCCAAACTTCCCTATTGCCCTCTTGACCATCGGTAACCACAGGTAGTCCCAGATCCCTGATCCTATCTGGATCAGGAGAGATCTCTATCCTGGTAATGTCGGATGCTAATTCTGATTCTTCGGGTGCTACTGCTTGCCCTTGTTGGGTCTGGATGTTTAGCGTGGAGGAAAGCAGGATTAGCAGGACCAGTGTCGAGATTTGCTTCCGCATCGATTCTCCCCCCTTTGTACTCGCTTTGATACTATGGGTTTCACGTCAATCTTGATTGGGTATTGTGTCAGAAGAGTTCGAATTGCGAATGGTCCACGAAGGCCTCCCTCGTCCAGTTCCCAACTGGGTGGACCCAAGTCCGAGGTGCTTTTTCCCCCCCATAGTAGCTGTATTCCAGAGTAAGGTGGATTTCGTATTCCTCCCATACCGATTCTCCCATTACTACAAGCTCTAAGTCGTCTGAAGGTGTATTCGAGATTGCGCTATGGGCTGGCAGCTTGGACATGAAGAAGTCGTGTCTGTCAATCTCAGAGCCGTCTTGCCCCAGGAACCTGATGGTTACCGAAACGTCCTCTATTGCCCTGCTCCCCCTGTTGTCCAGCTCCACAAGAACTACGTGACCGGATCCTGATTGCATGTAGACGGTTTCCAAGTCTACGTTGTCGTAGGGTATTATCCACAAAACTGCGAAAATGGAGGCAATGCAGACTACCATGGTAGCAATGGAGGCAAAAAGCACCCTTGTGGGCGTAATCACCTCAGTTACGTCTCCCAGCTTCTCTAGGATTACGCGAGCGGTTTCTGAGTCTTCCTCAGTGGATCTTGCTATGATTCCCTTAGGAGATACCATTAGGAAATCACCCCGGATGATGCTGCTAGAGTCAGGATTCCAGAGGACACGGGTTCTGGGGCCATCCAGTGGCTAGTGGAGCCTGAAAATCCTGGAATCTTGTTCAGGAAGGATAGGTCGGAGGCGAATCCATTCACACCTAGGGTGGTCCCAGATGGTATCCCACCAGTGACTTGTGCGTCAAGCAAGACTCCTCTTAGGTCAAGGTCGAATCCGTTTACCTCTGCAGAGGCTCTCGCGGAGATGATGATCCTCCCTCCCTGGACATCTGAGACTTCGAAAATTGTGAACCCTGGGATTCTAACGGAAATCCTCCCAAACTCGTGAATGTTGATGTTTGCGCTCTTCAAGTCCTCCCCTAGGGCTTCCATCTCGTCAAGGAACACGGGGGGCATTGTTGGGATGTTTGTTGATCTGAAGTACAGTCTCTCGACTCCATCACCTCCTGACCTTATGTTTAGGCCGTATGTATCTGTGGGCTTTATCGAAAGTCTATCCGAAAGTCCCTCAGCCATCAGGACGACGTCTCCTTTGCTATTGATGGCCCTTCCTTGGGCCTCGATATACAGGGACATGCCTTCGCTAGAAGCAGAGAAGTCTAGAATCGGCAGTCCTTGGAAAGCTAGGTTTTTTGTTATGTCGAAATCCAAGTCAGGCTCCGTTGTGAGGTTCATTGAACCTGGAACCTGAGTTAGGAACATCGTTGCAGGCCACCAAGCCTGTTCCATCCACTGCATCTGTTGAATCATGATGGAACCAACACCAATATCATCTATCCTGAACTGGTCGGGGACGGTTACGTCCATCGAGATAGCCGTCCCAAGGGTAGCTTGAATCTCAATAGATTCTGGGATGTCCTGGACCATCATTTCCGTCCTGCTCCCTGCCTGTCTGTCTATGAGGAGAGCATGGAACCAATCGAGCCTCGTAGACATTGAGTAGAGGGTCGATGTTGAGGTCTCAGTTATTCCGCCGATGGTCTCTGTCCTGAATACCGAGTCCATCCCAAGAGAGGTGGGCTCCCCGACATCAAGCCCCTCTAGCGTTAGGAACAGATCCTGCCCATTCACCCCTCTGGATGCAATGATGAATTCTGAATTGAAGGGTTTCCATCCTTCCAGTCCCATTGAAAGGGACCAAGATTCACCGAATTGAATCATATTTCTGGAAATAGAAAGGTCGACCTTAGGGGGTAGGTTTGGGATCCATGTCTTCAGATGGTAACCCTCTGTGATTCCACCTGGGGCAGAGTTCAAGGAGAATCCATGAACCCATTCGGGCTCTTCCAGCTTATCGGCCCCCATAGAGGACTCAACCACTAGATCGAACTCCGAATCCGCATCAAGGCCAATTGAAAACGTGAAGTTTCCATCCCCACTTGCTGAGCCTGTAGAGATGTCAGAAGTAATCCCCGATAGGACATCATTAACCGACCTTCCCAAATCGGAAAATCCTCCAATGAAGAATGCCACCCCTGAAAGGCCTAGCGAGGAGTTGAACTCTGGTATCTCCAGAGAGGCGCCTTCTTCTGGCTCGGTCGGAATACGAACAGAAAGGCTGGAAGGAAATGGGTCTATCTCCGCCATTACTGTGAGAGGAAGCTGCTCACTTGTGGGTGAGTTTGCGATGTTTATCCGCATTTCCTTCCCACTTTCCATGGTTGCAAATGCAGTGCCCATTCCCGAAATTCCAGGGGCCCCCTCCTCTAATGGTGGGATCCACCCCACCTCGCTAACTCCCGAGATAGCAGCAGAGAGTGATGAGGTGTCGTTCTCTGCATCGTGGTGGAATAGGAAGTGATCCCCATCCATTGACAGAGGCTCCGAGGAGTTGCTAATCTGCGCCTCGATTAGATCGATTGGCGTGTCTGAGTTCCAGGAAAAAACAGTCCCAGTCGTGGATGAAAATGACTGGGGGAAACCCGTGATTCTTGCTGCCTGCCTCTGTGATCCATCGAATCCTGTGTAAATTATTGATGAAATAGGGGATTCTGCAGAATATTCTACCCCCTGAGGCGTTGCAGTAACTGTGATGTTGTTTGGTAAATCGGAAAACCATGCTGAGTGATATTCTGATTCTGACAATGTTCCGGAATCGTGCCTGATGAAGATCATCTCTATCGGTTCGTTCGAGGATGTCTTTAGTGCGAATTCCTGCCTCTCCGAGTTGTTTGAGTCTACTAAAGAGAATTCCTTCAGACCTGAGAAGTTCATGCTAGCCGCTACCTCAACTAGAGGGTCCTTCAGGCCTTCATCGGTCTGAACCTTCCCAAGCCCGTTGTCCTGAGCTAGCAATAGGTGGTTGCCAGAGGCAATGGGGTGATCAGAAGACCCGATTTGCATCTGTAAATTGTCTATTGCGACAGAGGTCCTAGTCTCCATCCAGTGGTCAGTCATCAGAAGATGAATCTCTCTGCCAGATAGCCCTTCGGAATCCATGCTCCCGCTAATTACCTCTACGACTGTTGAGGGGATGTCATTCAGAACGTTTCCTACATCCAAGAAAACGTCGACTAGAGTCAGGATTGTGGAGTCCATGATCTTTGAAATGAAATCGAGGTTGCTCCCAGAATCCACAGATGCGTTTGGCTCTTCTGACCCCCCTAGTCCGAACGAGCCGAAAACGGCAACTGCTGTGGGAATTGAGTCTGAGTAAATGTGAATCCTCCGATGGTCATCTGGGTCCCCACCTCTGGAGAACCAAGAGTAGTAATCCAGCGACTGTATGGGTTGAACTGATCTAACTACGACCAGGCTATCTGGAGGGTTGGCTGGATTGATCGGAAGTGTTGGGTCATCCACATTCTGGCTAGTGTCCCTAGTGAAGTTCTTGATTCCAATAATCAGACCTAGTCTCTGGGGAATGCTTCCTGGCAACTCTGGCTGGTCTGCTGAACCCAGCATCCTGAACACTCTTTGAATCTCGGATTCGTCTAGTGAGCCAGAAGGCATCCCCCTGAACCAGCCCAGTGAGTCTGTAGAGTTTCCATATGAACCGTCTGACTGTGATTGGGGGAGGTTTGAACGATCTTCGTGGAAGTGGATGTGGAGGTCAGATCTCCGGTCTGCCCAGTATTCCAGGGTGGTTAGGCTTCTCTCACCCTGAATTCCAGATGAGCTTGGAAGTGTGCTATCGGTGCGAACTATTAGCTCTGCAGAGCTTGGGAGTCGTTTTGAATCTCCGTTGGGGTGGAACCTTGCTTCGATGTATGCAAGCTCCCACATCTTTCTCTCTAAATTGTCATCTGGTGGGGCGAAGTGTATGTAGCCAAATCCTGCAGAGACTCCGCAGGATATCTCAAGTGAGCTTCTAGTGAAAAGCTCGGATGAATTGTATCTCTCAGAGCACTGGTCCTGGCCCGCGTTATCAAATCTGAGAGAATATGGGGAAGATATGGCTGCAAAAGAGATTCCGGATTCTGATGGAGAGTCCCCAATTCCCAGGGTCAAAAGGGCCAAGAGGGCTTCACCGAAACCGAATGCTGCTTCTGATAGGTCGAAGTAGAATCGCTCTATCCCCACTTCGAATGTGAAATCGTTTGGAGGGGTAGTGAACCTAGAGTCGATTACCCATACGTAAGTCTCCCCCTCTCCGAGATTCAGAATGCTTCCCGAGTCGGAATAAGTAAATGCCTTGATCAACGAAACATGAAGTGATTCCATTCCGTTCCAGTCGGGATCCGATGCACTATTTCCAACGTCCCTAACTGTGAACTCGATCCCCGGCTCAATCCATAGAGTGTCGCCCTCGACACCCCAACCTCCGATGAAGGCAACATCTACCTTTAGTCCGACTTGGATGTCGTCATCCCCGTCGTCATCGACATCGACAGTATGTAGAAGTGCCTCTGTGTTTGTGTTTATCAGCGAGAGAAGCGATGCGCTGAATGATACTACCTCTATCTGCTCGATGATGTCTCCGTTTTGGTCCTCGTACTGTGTCCAGATCACGTAATCAGTGAGGTTAAACAGGGTTTGCCAAATATTCTCGACAAAGCCAGGTGGCCTATTGCTTCCATTCAGGAGTAGGTCGTATGGAGCAGGGTGAATTGGTTCTGGAGGGGAGGTGCTTAACATCGTTAGTCCGTCTATCGAAGGGCCGACTAGAGCCAACGGGGAAGATGGGTCGGAGGATTTTACAGAGTCCCTGATTCCTTCTATTCTAGGCTCTGCTACTGGAGATACGGTGTTGGAATCGATGATTTCCCCCCTCTGATCTAGCATCAAGCTCAATTCTTCCAATACGCCGAAATCTCTTGCTTCCACCCTTGGCTCCCCACTTACACTGGATAGTGGTGAGACGAGTGGCATTACGAAGAGTGCCACGAGAAGAATTGTCACTTTGCTGGGAACGCGGGACTCCCTCCTGGGTACTAGTGCCGGTTCCATGTCGAACTCACCTCCCATAGGTGCGCTATATGTTATTGCCCTGCTCGTACGTGTTACTATCGCTGTTTCAGAGAGTGTCTCGAACGCTGACAAGCTGCTCTGAATTGCAATAAGGGCAGTTTGTGTAAGCTTCCTCTACTCCCTCTGGAAGCAATATCTCGAATGGTTTGGAGCAATTCTCGCACTTCTTCCTAACCCTGTTCCCGGAAGAATCTGCCATTTCCTCCTGGTGTGGCATTGTTGTTAGCTCATCCAACAGTCTCGATTCTTGATCTCCTTCCGGATTCGAAGTCTCTTTTGCTTCTACTTCCAATAGCTCCAGAATCTCCGGGGATGGTTCCCTAGTTATTGGTTCGAACGATTGGGCCTGGAAGGGCGATTCGTCTGGCCCCCCCCACATCTGCTTCTGCATCTGGGTTGTCGGGGGCATTGGAGATTCTGTCTCCTCTTCCTCTTCAGGTTCGGTTATTTCGGACATCCTTCTCCTTACAGAGTTGTTGAAGAATAAGAATGCTGCTGCGAATATAATCAACAAGACAATTATCGAGAATGCAGCTATGAGCCTCGTAGCTAGGCTGCTTTCGCTATCCCTGCTATTTACAATAACCAGTATTTCGGCATAGGAAGACAGTCCTGCATCATTCTCGACTTTGCAAACTACGTTTTGCGGGCCCTCTGTGTTGAACTGGTGAATTACTTGGGATCCTGAGAATTCCACCTCGTTTTCGGTTCCGAGCTCTAGTGTCCATGTGTATTGTAGGCTCTGTGACTCGTTATCCTGAGCAAAAATCTGTAGGATTACTGGGATTCCCTGATCGACTTCGATTTGGCTCTCGAAACTGTGAATTTCGGGCGAAGTAACGTCAATGAAGTTTACCTGTACGTCTTTCTTTGTGCTCCTCCCGGATTTGTCAAAGACAACCAGCGAGATGACGTGGGGTCCGGGAGAGTATGAATTTTCGACCTCGAGAACCAATGTTGAGATGGGCTCAGTCAAAGTGTAGTTTGACCAAAGAACCTCGCCGTCCAACAACCAGTCAAGGCTCTGTACACCCCAGTTGTCGCTGAATGAGGCACTAATTGACAACTGCTCACCGAATCCCTTGGTGACTGTTTCCGATGTGCCAATGGATATCTCAGGATCTGAGAGATCTGCAACTCTGATGGTTCTGGAAATGGCCTCTGTCCTAGAATCTAGGGACGTTGCTGACAGAGTTAAGGTGTAGTTACCAGGTTCTTCCCAAATTTGTTCTATCTCGGCTCCAATGTGGTCCGTGATCCCATCTCCGTTGGTGTCCCACTTGAAGCCTGAATCTGGAATCTGGTTGGATTTGTTTGGAGTCTCTGAAGACGAGAGGTTGATCCAAGAGCCTACGTCAACTGATTCAAGGTCGGCCTCGCTAGTGATGGAAGGGCTGATGATTGGGGTCAGGGTTACAGTGACTGTTACTGCGATGGGGGAGTTTCCTGGCCCTCCTCCTCCCGGGCCTGGCCTGTTGTCCACTACGATGTACAATTCCTCTCCGTTGGTGCTCTCAGCCTCCCAAGGGCTGTACATCTCGTTAGTCACCCTAAGCATATCTGCAGATGCAATCCTGAGGGAAGAGGACCAATTCGAAGAAGGGGAGTAGTAGGAGAAAGCTGTCTCGGTCATTACGAAAATGTCCGGTAATCCTTGCATTGTCCTTGCGTGGATCTCGACAAATGTTCCTTCGTCTACAGAGAAGGGGCCGTGGACAACTGAGAAATCTCCGGGACCCACCCTGTGGATTGAGTCGGAAAGAGTGAACTGTTCGTGAGAAATTAACCCCCCGTTGAGAGTTATTTCTGTTGATTGTCCCCCTTGGGCGCCCTCTCCCGAGTCCTCAGGATGAGCAAGATTGTCAATCACCAGGTACCATCTAGTTTGGTCCCTGTCGGATGGGACCTCCCAGTGCCATTGCCCCGAGCCGATGAATGACTCGAAAACCGATTCACTAATCCAAACTGAATCCATCCTGTACGACTGTTCGTTCTGGTATACTGATACTGTGTTAGATGGAAATAGGAGAATGTCAACTTCCTCATCGGCTGATATCTCGAAATTGAGAGTGGTTCCAGGGACATGTTCACCTAGATCTACACGAATGCAAGTCTGGTCATCGAGGCTCCAGTTTCCAGGAAGGCTTCCCAGTTCAGCGCTTGTGCACGATATAACTCCCTTTGATGAAGCTGTGACGTGTGTCGTAGAAGCCAATATGATCACCATGACCAATGTGGAAGCGCCTCTCATCAAGCCCCCGTTTGCCCTTTACTTTTGAACGGTATCGGAGACTCGTTCCGCTTTTCCAGGCGAGTTTTCTAGAGATTCCTCGGGATTGGGGTTTGTGGGAACCATCTGAGAATCACAACGTCGCCTATTGACCTGACCCAATTCCATGGTACTGCCACGTGGGTCCTCCCCTCAACTAGGGACTCTGGGGGGTCGGACACGAAAATGTGTGTGCAGGACCAATTGTTTACGTCGATCACAGTATCATGCACCGTGCCGAGGAGTCTGCCATCCGGGATGATGACTGGGAGGCCCCTGATCTCAGAGGCGTGGCGGTCCGGCATGTCCAGCTGCCGCTAATCCTTCTGCATCAATATGACGGAAAATAGGGGCTACTTGCCTCTGTTCTTGTTGGCCTTTAGGCTTGGACGGAGCTTCTCCGCGCCCTTCCCCTTGTTCAGCAGGCCCCTGCCCCTCTTGCCCGCACCTGTCTTACCTCTGAAGGCACGACCTCTGTGGCTTGATCCCTCGGAAATCCAGCTTAGGTTTTTGTCTGAGGAAATGGCAGGGTGAGAAGGATCTACAAGAATTACCTCGTAGAACTTGTTCTTGCCGTCTTCTCCGACCCAGTATGAGTTGAGAACCTCTAGATTTGGGTACCTTCTTGCTGTTCTCTCCTCGGCGATCCTCTGGATGGACTTTCCCATTGTAATCTTCTTAACCCCCGCCTTGGATGGTTTCCTCTTCATGTGGACCTTGCCCTTCCTCAAGCCCCCTCTCCTTACTCTGGTGCGAACCACGACAACCCCTTGCTTGGCCTTGTAGCCAACCCTCCTTGCAGCGTCAATCCTAGTGGGGCGATCGATTCTAGAGAATACCGGCTCTCTTCTCCATCCAGCCATTCTGTCGATTCGGTACCTTGAGGGAAGAGAGTCCTTTGGCTTCTTCCAGGCCTCGCTAATGTGCTTGTGTAGCCCCATTGTCATCCCTCCAGCGGCCCGCCGACCTAGAGCTCATTTATGAGCCTGCTTGCACCTATGGGGACTGATGATGGGGCAGAGAGTAGAGGTCACCTTGGAATCAAGAGGGTCGTTAAAGGGTCACGAAGAGATAATCCCATCGAACCTGGAAAAGAGGCTTTCCAAGTTGCTCGAGAGGGGTTTCTACAAGCCAATAATTGTCGACAGGACGACTATGGTAATACTCGATGGCCATCACAAATGGACTGCTGCTGGCATTCTCGAGCTAGAGAGGGTCCCTGTCATAATGGTGGACTACATCGATGACGAGAGCATTTCCGTGGATGTTTGGCCGGACTGCGGGAAGGATTCTATCACAAAGGAAGAGGTTCTGGAGATGGGGTTGTCTGACAATTGTTTTCCGCCTAAGACCAGCAGGCACATCTTGCCATTCGACCTTCCTTCAATTGGGATCCCACTGGATGAGCTGAGGGATTAGTGGTCCGCGCTCCCGGACTTGAACCGGAGTCCGATATCGGATGACCTGATCAGGCTTCTAAGGTGTGCTGCCTCTGCCGCCCTGGCCTTAGCCTCCTGAGAGCAGAACTCGTCTCGAATGCAAGAACCAAGGCACAGAGTTGGAAAATGCAGAAGACGATATTCCATGTCAAGCTGAAGACCAGCCTTGGGTAGGGAGGTGCGTAGGCCAGCGTAGCGAAGCACCCCACGAGCTGTAGAGAGAGAGCGATGGAGTACGGGTGGAGAGACAACCCCCTCTCAAGCATCTTCATCGAAGTCAGGGTAGAGGAGAGGAGGAGAGGGATGAAGATCAGCGCGGCCATCCACAGCGTCGGTGGGTCCTCCCTGAATCCCATGTAGCCCCCTCTGACGATTATCCTTCCCGGGTCGAGCTCTCTGGGATGTGGGAGGCCCCAAGCTTCCAGACCGTTGACCTGTCCTAGCATCGTCCACCACAGTGTCCAGATCGCTATCGGGAGGACTGCGGCCGCTATGAAGGGTCTCGCATTTCCGAGTGAGTGCTCACCCTTTGTGACCCATTCNAGCTTGGTCCTCAATAGTCCATCGACGGAGGAAATGACGAGTAGTGTCACGGCTGCGGACCATGCCCCCCAAGTAAGCACCAATAGCCCGCCGAGAGCAATCGTATCGAGCTCCTTGGGAAGAGAGTTGAGCCGCGATATAGCATCTGCCCTTCCCGCCCTCACTGTGAGTCCAAGGATCCCTAGAGCTGAAATTGCCAAGAGCGCGGCAATATCGAGGAGATTGTTCCCTACCCAGCTCACCACTAGCATGGATATGAGCCATAGCGAGGAAAGCACCCCACTCAGGAGGAAGTCGCGGGATCGGCTGAGGTAGCAATACAGCATTCCCGATAAGGGAAGTACTAGCACGCTGAATAGCAACTTGGAGGGCGTATCTGGCCAGCCGTACTGGACGAAACTGAGGACCCAATGGGACCCCACCAGTCGCTCATGGACTCCTATCAATCCGAAGACCGCTAGAATGCCAAGGGTCCCTGAAGATATCTTCTCCAACCTACTCGCCCTGTTGCCACCGGAGTGTAGATTTTCCCGAAGCAAAATAATTGCTAGCGGTGCAAGCGAGAACCAGAATCTCAGGCCGCTGAAGCTCAGGGCCAGTGAGGATGCCAACCAAGGCCACCAATCAGGCGTATTTGCTGAGTTGCTGGCTTGCCGTTTTTGAGCCTCCGTCCTGCCAAGGGACCACCAGACAACCCAGATACACGACAAAGCTCCAATTATCCTAGGGATTACTGTGACATAGCCAATCATGACTTGGCTGAGTATCATCACCACGAGTGCGGAAATGAATAATGCGACGACTCTTCTTTCCTCTATGCTGCTCAGTCTTGTTCCGCCCACAAGTAGTATCGCAGTCGATGCCAGAACCATCCAAACACTAACGGAAATCAAGAGGTCTACCAGCCTGGTGAACTCTGCGTCAATAGGTATTTTCTCCCACTCGATGATTTCAGGTGAAATGCTCGAGGTAGCCGGTCTGCCTGAGCTCTGGAGGAAAATCTGTCTTTCGTATGCNGCCTCCCAGTTCCATTGTTCGAGTTCTCGCTTCTCAGACGCTGATAAGTCCAAGATATCCAGAGGTATTCTTCCATGGAGTTGAACTGGGAACGGAAGATCCAGAACAGCTACGGTCAGCGCTGGAATATCCCTCTGGTGGCCCGATGTGTGGGTTCCTGATTTGATGCCCGGGCCCCAGACGAGTGCTGCCACCTCCCTCGTGACCTCCTGCGAGGATCCATGTGTTCCAAGTTTTGTCATGCCGTGGTCGGCGGTAACCACAATTGTCCAGTTTTCTGGAACTAGATCTAGGACGTCGTCTACAACCCTGTCGATGTCGCTAATCTTCTCAGAGTACTTCTCGCCGATGGTTCCCCATCGATGCCCGACCTTGTCGGGTCCTGAGAAGTGCGCACCTATCACGTTGTATGTCCCATTCTCCAACCAATCGCTCAGTAGCTCGGAAGTTGCTATGTCCCCTTCGTAGAAGTCCGAGTGCCCCTTGAAGGTGTCAACAAATTCCAGTTCTTCCATGTCCCCGTACATGTTCCCAAACACGTAGCTCCCGATCATTCCCACTCTGTATCTGGATTGTGAGTTCCATTCGCCTATTCCCGATGCTAGTGTCCAAGGGTCATCTCCTCCAGGATGTTTGAAATTGAAGTTCCTCAATCCGTCACTTGGGGAATTAGGGACTCCATTCATGATTTCTGAGATGCATGTCGCTGACAGAGTCAGAGGTCCAGACTTGAGATGTAGAGTGGCTCCCCTATCCCTTCTGGAGTTCAGCAATGGCATGCGATTGTCGTCTAGCATCCAATCCTCACCAACACCGTCCAGAATTATCAGGAGGAAGCCCTCACTGAGAGGTTCATGGGGCTCTGGCGGTTGCACAAGACTCCCTGTTGGGTTTTCTGAGTCTAGCAAGACGTGAGGGGCTGTGATCACCATAGGAAGGATCAGAACTGCGGCTAGAAACGTGAGCGGTCTGTTTCTCACCACCTCGGCGGGCTTGATTTTCTCACCTTTTAGCACACCCTTAGGCAAACATTCTTCCGTTTTGAATCAAACTAGTGCTTCGCTCCGTTCCAATAGATNATTGGAGTATTTGCGCGTTCANGGGGGTTATCTGAAATGTGTTTGGTCCGCGCTCCCGGACTTGAACCGGGGACCCCCTGATGGCTGCCTACAACCAAGTGTTTCCAGTCTACAGTCAGGTGCTCTAGCCAGCTGAGCTAAGCGCGGTTGCTTTTCGGGGGGACTCTGGCTTTATCTCGCTTTCCGGTGGAAGGATGGAATTTACTGAGATAGTTGGGATGTTGGCTCTCGCGATTACGAATGGGTATGATAATCCGCTCCGACGGTCGAGTTACTCCATCAAAGGTTAAGAAGGCAGAGAAAACACTGGGGGGCGTAATAGGCAGAGATGCCTGGGATGCACGAGGCGGACTAATGGTAGAGGGTAACAGTAATTCAGTGTCTTCGGACGGCGTTTCGACGGCCCCTAGGAGAATCCCCACGGCCCTAACAGATGGGGAGCTGGAGAGCTTCGGCCCCCCCGATCCCAGAATCCTAGTCTGCGGATGCGGGGGCTCAGGAAACAACACAATGAACAGAATTACCCACATTGGAGTGGAAGGAGCTATCACAGTTGCGATTAACACCGACAAGCAGCACCTAGACAACACAAGAGCGATGCAGAAGCTGCTGGTTGGTCGCCACATCACTAGAGGTCTCGGAGCAGGGGGGGACCCGGTAATGGGCAGAAGATGCGCAGAGGCGGGTCGCGACGTGATTACCAAGATTGTCGATGGGGCGGACTTGGTTTTCGTAACTGCAGGACTTGGCGGAGGGACTGGGACTGGGATCGCCCCAATCGTGGCCGAGGAGGCTAAGAGGTCCGGGGCTCTAGTTGTAGCAGTAGTAACCACTCCCTTCACGGTCGAGAGGAGGCAGAGGATGGAGAGGGCGCTGGAGGGACTTGATCAGGTGAGGAAGGCCGCTGACGCTGTCCTTGTTCTGGACAACAACCGCCTCCTCCACTTCGTACCCAATCTACCTCTGGATGAGGCATTCAGCATAATGGACCAGCTGATAGCTGAGATCGTCAAGGGAGTAGTGGAAACAATCACGCTTCCCAGCCTGATAAACCTGGACTTCGCCGATGTGCGCTCGATAATGAAGGGGGGAGGGGTCACAATGATGCTCTATGGAGAGAGCGACCAGGGGCCCGAGGAGGTCGTTCACGAGTCCTTGAACCATCCCCTCTTGGACATAGAAATCGACGGGGCTACGGGTGCCCTAATCCACGTTACTGGTGGGCCCTACATGACTCTGGAGCAGGCCAACCAGGTATGCGACCTAATGACTGCTAGGCTCTCCCCTAATGCGAACGTGATCTTCGGGGCGAGGCAGGACCCTGCTTTCGGGGACACCATCAAAGTGATGTCGATCATCACAGGGGTTGCTCACGAACGCTTGGACAGGGAGATGATGAGTGCGGACATGCTGGGAGACGCGCTGAACATTGCAAGGAGAGGGAAGCAACGCCAAGACAGTGGATTCCAGAGGTTCGACTAGGCAAACAGGAGTGGACAAGCCTCAAACATGACCCATGGGACGTGCGTGATGATGAAGAGGAGAGTGTTTGCCTTCTGTCTGTCTCTTTTCGTGCTGTCATCTGTGACGTTTGCTCCAGCTTCTGCACAGGCAGCAGCGGACCCCAAGCAACCCTCTGTGGAAAACCCCCACATGCACTTCTGGGGGACGGATGACCTATCCTCCTGCTGGACTCACTTCGACAACAACGACTCTGCTGGATCGGCTGAGGATGGCTATGGATCCCGGACTTTCTCCGAAGGTCAGCAGGTCGACATCTCGTTCACATGCAGAATGCAGGAGAACTTCAAGCAGGACATGTGGCTTAGCCCGAATGGGACAATATTGATTGAAATCGGCGTGAGGATTTACTCTGACGACTGCAACGACCAGAGCCAGTGCACCAATCTCACTTTGACCCTATACAAAGGCAACTTGGAAGTAGCGAAGCAAGAGTTCCCTGCAGTTGACAACAGTTACAATGACGAGCAAATTAGATGGGAAATTCCCGTAGACGGCAATATGACCACTTGGAACAAAAGCCAACAAGAGCCAGCCTTACAAGTTGAGTATTCTAAGCCTGGAATTAATTCATTCGAATGCATAGTTCTTGATTGCGCTGGAGAGTT